>JAEWJO010000323.1 GCA_023386455.1 Pseudomonadota bacterium
GAGCTACCTCGCGCGACTGCAGCAGCGTGCGCCGGGCACGTGGGTCGTCGTCGAGAAGATCCTGACGGCCGGCGAGACGCTGCCCGACACCTGGGCCGTCGACGGCACGACCGGCTACGAATTCGCCGAGAAGCTCGGCGGACTGTTCGTCGATCCGGCGAGCGAGTCGGCGATGACGCAGACGTTCGAGCAGTTCACCGGCACGACCTGGCAGCCGCACGTCGAGAGCCGGCGCGCGAGGCTCGAGGTGATGTCCGACGCGCTGCACAGCGAGCTCGCCCGCGTCGCCGAGCTCGCGGTCCGCGCGTGCAATGCGAGCCCGTCGGGTCGCGACTACACGCGCAGCGAGATCTCGACGGCGCTCTCCGAGATCCTCGCCGGCTACCCGGTCTACCGCACGTACTTCACGGAGAGCCGCCACACCGAGATCGATCGCGCGCGCCTCGCCGCGGCTGTCGCCGACGCGCGCGACGCGCAACCCGAGCTCGATCGCGATCTGCTCGCGTTCCTCGAGGCGGCGCTCGCGTTCGAGATCACGAGCGAGGCAGCAATCGAGCTCGCGCGCGCCGTGCAGCAGGTCAGCGGTGGCATCACCGCGAAGGGCGACGAGGACACCGTCCTGTACCGCCAGGTGCGCCTGCTGTCGCGGTGTGACGTCGGTGCGGAGCTGCGCGAGTACTCGCACGTGCCGTCGGCGGTGCATCACTTCCTCGCGTCCGCGCGCCCGCGCACCCTGCTCGCGACCTCGACGCACGACACGAAGCGCAGCGAGGACGTGCGTGCGCGCATCGCGGTGCTCTCGGAGATCCCGGACCGCTGGGCCGAGATCGTCGGGCGCTGGAGCACGCGCGCGACGCGCTACTGGACCGTCGATCCCGATCGCGTGATCGAGTACGCGCTCTGGCAGACGCTCGTCGGCGCGTGGCCGCTGACGCTCGAACGTGCGAAGGGGTTCGCGCTCAAGGCGTCTCGCGAGGCCCGGCTGCGCACGTCGTGGCGCCGTGCCGACGACGCGTACGAGGCGGCGCGCGATGCGTGGCTCGAGGGCGTGTTCGGCGATCGTCAGCTCGTCGCCGACATCGAGCAGCTCGCTGCCGAGATCGCGCCGCACGGCGCGCGTAACTCGCTCGCCCAGCTCCTCGTGAAGCTGACGGCGCCCGGCGTCCCTGACTTCTATCAGGGCACCGAGCTCTACGACGGCAGCCTCGTCGACCCAGACAATCGCCGTCCGGTCGATCTCGCAGCCCGCGCACGCCGGCTGCGCACGCTTGCAGACGCGACACCGAGCACGCTTGCCGGTGATCTGGACGCCCAGAAGCTCTGGACGATCCGACGGGTGCTCGGCCTACGCCGCAAGCACCCAGCGCGCTTTCTCGGTGCTTACAAGGCGCTCGACGCGGCAGGCCCGCACGCCCACCGTGTGTTTGCATTCATGCGCGGCGACGACCTCGTTGCCCTCGTGCCGCGCCTTGGTGTCGGCGCCGACAGCTGGCGCGACACGACCGTCGAACTGCCTGCGGGAACATGGATCGACCTACTGGCAGATCCGACGGGACAGCGGCCGCTCGCGGGCGGGCTCCGCTCGTTGGGAGATATCTGGCGTAGCTTCCCGATCGCGCTGTTCACCCGGACTCAGTAGCGAATCTGCAGGCTGCGCGCCCACGCACGGCTTCGAGCATGATGATCCAGGCACTTGGCGATCGGCGTTTGTCGCGAGCTCTTGGCCCGCGCCGTGAACTACCCCTGGTCATCATGAGCATGTCGACGAACCAAGCCACGGAGCTCGAGCAAGATCTCCGTCCTCGTGCACGGACTCTGTCCTGGATGGCGTCTCTGTCGGTCGCGGCCGGCGAGATGCGCGCGGCCGAGGGATATCTCCTCGAGCTGCTCGCGTGGTGCGCCTTCGCCGACCGCAGCGTCGTCGACGTTGTCGGTGATGGCGAAGGTCCGGCCCAGTCCTGATTTCGATCTCGCTCCGCGCGAAGCGGAGAGTCGTGCAACGTCTTGCACGAGTTGCGCACCGCGTAGATCGTCGTTGACTGGTATCGGGGACTGGACGACGTTCGCCCGCGATGAGGGCCAACCGTTTCTGGGTTGCAGCGTTGTTGATCGTTACCGCGTGCGGGCCGGATGGCCGCAATAGCGGCGGCGGTAATTGCCCGGGCATCTGCTCGGCGCTTGGTTATCAGGCATGTAACGACGGCATGTACGGCGAGCCTGTCGCGTGCGGGCCCGACGAGACGTGCAGCATCGACGTCGGCTGCGTCGTGTGCCCGCCGGACGGTCTCTACTGCGACGGCCCCGGCGACAACGAGGTCTGGCAGTGCAACAGCCAGGGGACCGGCGGCACGATGGTGTCGACGTGTCCCGCCGAGAACGTCTGCTCGAACGGCGCCTGCAAGACCCCGTGCGAGGCGGCGCTCGACAATGCGAGCAACGTCGGTTGCGACTTCTGGGCCGCCGACCTCGACAACGAATCCTCGACGCTCGGGCCGATCGTGAACGACGCGGCCGCGGAGCAGTTCGGCATCGTCGTCGCCAACGACAACGACTACAAGGTGACTGTCACGGTCACGCAGAACGTCGCGCGCGTCGGCGAGCCGCTGAACGAGCAGGCCGTCGCGAACATCATCGTCAACGAGCACGACGTCGGCCGGATCGACCTGCCGCAGCGCGAGGTCGACGGTGCGATGGGCCAGAACGGCCTGTACACGAAGAACAGCGGCTCCGGCACGTTCGTGTCGCCGCACGGCTATCACATCGTGACGAACGGTCCGGTCGTCGTGTACCAGTTCAACCCGATCAAGCAGAAGTTCTCCAACGACGCGTCGACGCTGATCCCGATCCAGGCGCTCGGCATGGACTATGTCGTCATCGGCTACAACACCGCGAACCCGTGCGGCGGGCTCATCAACGACCCGAGCATTCCAGATCACAGCTCGATCACGATCCTCGCGGCGCAGGACGACACGAACGTCACGGTCACCCCGACGCATCCGATCAAGGCGTCGGGAGGCGACACCGGCTTCGCGGTCCCGGAGACGCCCGCCGGCCAGACACTCACGTTCAAGCTCTCGCGCTACACGGTCGCGAACCTCGAGTCGAGGCAGCGCACCGACGGCAATCCGCTGTCCTGCATCCAGTCGGGCGAGCTTGGCGACTTCACCGGCAGCCAGATTCACGCCGACAAGCCGATCGTCGTGTTCACGTCCGGCGAGCGCGGCGCCGGCTTCGGAGGCGCCGACAACGTCGTCTACCCGCCGAACTGGGACGACATGACCGACGACACCTGCTGCACCGACCACCTCGAGGAGCAGCTGTTCCCGGTCACCGCGCTCGGCAAGGAGTTCGCGCTCGCGCGCAGCCCGCTGCGCTCGACCGATCCGGCGTGGAAGGAGCCCGACATCTTCCGCGTCGTCGCGACGACCGACGGGACGACGATCACGACGAACCTGCCGGCGCCGTACAACTCGTTCACGCTCGGCGCGCGCCAGCAGAAGACGTTCGCCGCGACGACCGGCTTCACGCTCAAGGCGTCGAACGCGGTGGAGGTCTCGAGCTACCTCGTGTCGCAGCACTTCGTGAAGTCCGGCTACACCGGCGACCCGAGCCAGCTGCTCCACCCGGCGGCCGAGCAGTTCCGCAAGTCGTACGTGTTCCTCGTCCCGAACACGTTCGACACCGACTGGCTGGTCATGTCGAAGCCCGTCGACGCGATGATCGTGCTCGACGGCGTCCCGCTCGCGATGGTCGAGCAGTCGGTGTGCACCTACGCACCGATCGGCACGGTCGCCGGCGTCGACTACGAGCAGGTCACGTGCCCGATGGCCGACGGCAAGCACACGGTGTCGGGCGACAAGCCGTTCGGCATCTCGGTGTACGGCTATTACAACGTCGGCAGCTACGCGTTCGTCGGCGGCTCCGACGTCAAGATCATCAATCCGATCTACTGAGGAGCGCGGCCGCTCGTAGTACGTTCGCGGCGATGTCGACCGTGCCCGCGTCGATCGCCGCCGCGTACGATCCGGAGGCGTTCCGGACCAGCGGCCATCGCCTGGTCGATGCGGTCGGCGACGCGCTCGCGCGCTGGCACCGCCGCGAGGGAGTCGTGCTGCCGTGGCGCGACCCCGAGCAGGCGCTCGCGTTCTGGAGTCGCAAGGCACTCGAGGGCGGCGACCTCGTCGACGATCTGCGGCGCGTGATGGCGGCGTCGACCGCGCTCGCGCACCCGCGCTGCATGGCGCATCAGGTGCCGCCGCCGCTGCCCGGCGCGGCGCTCGCCGAGCTCGTCGGCGCGCTGCTCAACAACGGCATGGCGATCTACGAGATGGGCCCGGCATCGGTCCCGATCGAGCTCGCCGTGATCGCGTGGATGGCCGACAAGCTCGGCCTGCCGGCCGACAGCGCCGGTGGCATCCTGACGTCGGGCGGCTCGCTCGGCAACCTGACCGCGCTGCTCGCGATGCGCCAGGCGCACGCGGGCTTCGACGTGTGGACGCAGGGCGCGCACGCGGGGCCGCCGCTCGCGGTGCTCGCGGGCAGCGACTCGCACTACTCGGTCGCGCGCACGCTGCGGATCATGGGCTGGGGCGACGGCGGCGTGATCCCGGTGCCCGTCGACGCGCGGCACCGCATGACGGCCGAGGCGACCGCGTACGCGCTCGCGCAGGCGAGGGCAGTGGCGCCCGAGCGGCGGGTGATCGGCATCGTCGCGGCGGCGGGCTCGACGGCGACCGGCGCGTTCGATCCGCTCGAGGACCTCGCCGACCTCGCGGTGGCCGAGGGGTTGTGGCTGCACGTCGACGCGGCACACGGCGGCGGCGTCGCGGTGTCGGAGGCGCAGCGCCACAAGCTGCGAGGCATCGAGCGCGCCGACTCGATCGTGTGGGACGCGCACAAGCTGCTGATGATGCCGGCGCTGATCACCGCGGTGCTGTTCAAGGACGGCCGGCACGCCTACGAGGCGTTCGCCCAGCAGGCGTCGTACCTGTTCGCGAACGCCGCGCCCGAGGAGACCTGGTTCGATCTCGGCACGCGCACGCTCGAGTGCACCAAGCGCGCGATGTCGATCGAGGTGTGGTCGACGCTGCGCGTGCACGGCGAGGGCCTGTTCGGCGACATCATCGACCGGCTCGTCGGTCTCGCGGCCGAGCTCGCGGCGAGGGTCGCGGCGGCGGCCGACTTCGAGCTGGCGCTCGATCCCGAGCTGAACATCGTGTGCTACCGGCACCGGCCGGCCGGCGTACAGGGCGCGGCGCTCGACGCGCACAACCGGGCGCTGCGGCAGCACGTCGTCGAGGACGGCCGGTTCTACATCGTCGGGACGCAGCTACCGGCGGGCTACTTCCTGCGCTCGGCGATCATGAATCCCCTGATCGAACCGACCGACTTCGACGACCTGCTCGCCCACCTGCGCGTGCTAAGCCGTCCCTGACCGATGCCCGTTGTCACGATCTTCAAGGAGCCGGGGGGCGAGCCGGTGACCATCGAGGCACCGGAGCGCTCGACGCTGTTCGAGGCGGGCGCGAAGGTCGCGGCGGGGATCGAGACGGCGTGCGTCGGCAAGGGCACGTGCGGCCTGTGCCGCGTGAAGATCCTCGCGGGTGCGGAGCACTGCAACGCGTTCACCGACGAGGAACGCAAGCACCTCGGCAACGTCTATCACATCACGAAGGTGCGGCTGTCGTGCCGCACGCAGATCACCGGCGACGTCTCGATCGAGATCGTGCGCAAGAAGAAGAAGTAACGCCGAAGCGTCACCTCGCGAGGCGAGGCTCAGCGCCGCGTGCGATTGCGGGCCTCGACGCGCGCCGCGAGCGCGTTGCGCCGGGCACGCCGCTCGGCCGCGGCTGCCGCGTCCTCGACGGTCGTCTCCTCGACGGCGTCGTCGAGCGTCGCGCCGGCCTCGCGGAAGTTGTCGCGCTGCGCGGCCATGACGAGGCTATCGCTCGCGAAGCGAAGGCCGGCCTCCTCGTCGGCGTGGCCAGTCTGCGCCTGCGAGATCGCGCTCGTCACCCGGAACACGCCGCTGTGGTCGACGAGCTGGGCGTCGTCGTCCGCCTCGTCGAACGTCACCGGCTTCGCCGCGAGGTTCTGCAGCTTGCCCGGCCGTGGCGGCGTCGCCTTCGCGGCGGTCCTCGGGACCGTCTTCACGAACGTCTTCGCAGCGGGCTTGTCGCGCGACGTCTTCTTCGTGGCCATGCACGTCCTCCCACTCTCCAGGCTACACTGGCCGAAAACAGGGAAGGGGAGAAAACGTCAGTCGAGGCTGACGCGTACGGTCTGTTCGCCTTCGCGGACATCGACCGTGATCGTCTTGGACTTCTTGTTCTGTGGGTTCGAGAGCTTGAGCGACTGTCTTCCGGTCGGCAGCCGGAACGCCGTCGGACCCTTCAGCGTCGAGCTCTTGCCGAGGCCCTTGCCCTTGAACGAGATCTCCGCCCACCGCGTATCGCCGGTCAGCTCGATGAAGACGGTGCCCATCTTCGCGAGCCCGACGAGGTCGCGCTTGACGTCGAGCGTCTTGCCGAGCTCGAGCTTCACCTTGAACTTCTGCGGCTCGAAGCCGGCGTGGGTGATCGACAGCTCGCCTTCCTTCGCGTCGAGGCCCTCGCGCGTCAGCGGCGTCTCGCCGAGGAGGCGTCCGTCGAACGATACCTGCGCGCCCGGCGGGGTCGTCTCGACGTGGAGCACCGCCTTCGCCTTCTCGAGCGTCGGCGCGATGCGCAGCGTCTCGTTCGGCAGCACGGTGCTCTCGGTGTCGTACGGCGCGTAGCCAGGAAGCTCGATGTGGATCCTGAACTTCTTGTTCGCGGTGATGCGCATGCGGACCTGCTTCTTCAGGTCGTGCGACGTCTTTCCGAGCGCGCACGTGGCGCAGCCGAACTCGCCGTCTTTGATGAGCGTACCGTTCTCGTCGTAGATCGCGCCGCTCGCGCCCTCGGGGCGAGGGTCGATGAGGATGATCCCCAGCTCCTCCGCGATCGCCGCGTCCTTCGGCGCCGTGACGAGCGGCGTGCTCGACGGCTTCTGCGTCAGCTTGTAGACGGCGAAGCCACCGCCGGCGAGGACGAGCAGCGCGAGCAGGATCAACATGCCGCGGCGCGAGCCCGGCTCCGTCGTGTCCGTCGTCGTCGCGGTGATCGACTTCCGGGTGCCGGTCGTCCGCGTCTTGACGCTGACCTTCTCCGGCGTCGGTGCGGTCGCGTCGGACTTCGGCACGGCGCCCGTCGGTGGACCACCCGGCTCGGTGCGGCGGTCCTTGTCCATCCGGGCGTCGAGCAGCTTGTGGATGCCGGAGTCGGGCGAGCTCGCGGTGAGGATCGGCTGGCCGCCGGACTCCTCGGTGATGCGCTTGGCACGAGGGGCCGCGACCGCGGTCGGATCGATGTCGAGCTCCTCGAGGCGTGCGACGCCGTCCCTGCCGACCTTGCGGAACAGGCCGGTCGAGGTCTTCTCGCGCTGCTCGAGCGTCGCCGTGCTCGTCGGCTTGTTGCTCGTGACCGCCGTGCGGCGCGCGATCGACTTGTCCTGCGCCGCGCCGAGCTGCTTGCGGATGACGTCGTCGAGGTGCTGGCCGGGACCGTCCTGGCGCTTCGGCGGGAGGATCGCGGCGACGGCCTCGGCGACGTCGAGCGCGGTCGCCATGATCGAGGACTCGTACGACAGCTCGATCAGCGACCGGAGGACCTGGGCCGGGCGATGCGGGCGATCGATCGGCTTTCGCGACAGCGGGCCGGCGAGGATCTCGTCGAGCCGGTTCGGCAGGCCCGGCCGGATCGAGTTCGCCTTCGGGATCGGCATCGTCTCGATGTTCTTGATGATGTCCTCGGCCTCGTCGCCCGGGAACAGCTTCTGCCCGGTGAACAGCTCGAACATCACCGACGCCGCGCTGAACATGTCGCTGCGCGTGTCGAGCGTGTCGCCGCGTGCCTGCTCGGGCGACATGTAGCGCCACTTGCCCATCACCTTGCGCGGGCCCGGGCCGCCGGCCCGGTGGGGCGAGGCAGCGACCGCGATGCCGAAGTCGGCCATCTTCACCTCGCCGGCGCGCGAGATCAGGATGTTCGACGGCGAGACGTCGCGGTGGACGACGCTGTGCTGGTGGGCGAAGTCGAGCGCGCGGACGATCTCGATCGCGATGTGGAGGGCGGCGGGCAGGGGGACCTGGCGGCCCTCGTCCTTGAACTTGCGGAGCAGGAGCGCGAGGTCGAGGCCGTCGACGTACTCCATCGCGATGAACAGCGACTCGCCGATGCGGCCGAAGTCGAACACCTGCACGACGTTGGCGTGCGACAGCTTCACGGCGACCTTGGCCTCGGCGATGAAGCGCGCGGCGAACTCGGGGTCGGACGCTAGCTCGGGGAGGATCCGCTTGATTGCAATGGTCTTCTCGAAGCCGTGGGCGCCGTAGGCCTTGGCCAGAAACACCTCGGCCATGCCGCCAACCGCGATGCGGTCCAGCACGTCATAGCGTTCGAGGGATTTCTGAAGCGGCTCTTCCATTGCGCGACAAAGTGGTACTCGCCACAGCCCCGACCGGCGACCTTCGCGGAGGGATGGGCCCGCCCCGAAAAGGTGGCCTATAGTAAGGGAATGGCGCCCGGGTTGAAGGCCAAGATGGCCACCGTCTGCGCGGTCTTCGCGATCGCCGCGGGGCCCGCCTGGGCGGAGCGCCGGCCGGTCGCCGTCGTGTCCCTCTCCGAGGACGCCGATGCCTCGCTGCTCGCGAACGACCTCTACAAGGCGCTCGTGAATCATCCGGATCTCCAGCCGCTGCCCGATCTCCTGTTCAATCCGGCGCTCCAGGGTCCGTTCTTCGGGATCGTCGGTGAGGGCGAGTTCGACAGCCAGCTCGCGCGCGCCCGGCAGGCGAAGGGGGAGGCGGACTCGGCCCTCAAGCTCGCACGCCCCGACTTCCGCACGGCCGAGACCGCGGCGCGTCGCGGCGTCCTGGCGCTCAGCGAGGTCGCGCCGACGAAGGACATGATCGCGCTCTATGCCGATCTCGTCTTCGATCTCGGCCAGGCCCAGCTCATCCAGGGCAAGACGAAGGACGCGAACCAGTCGTTCACGCTCGTGCACCGGCTCGATCCGGCGAGGAAGCCCGATCCCGCGCGCTACCTGCCGGAGATCATCGACGCGTACGAATCGACGGCTCCGAAGGACGGCGCGGTCGCCAAGCTCATCGTCAAGGGCATGGGTCGCGTGTGGATCGATGGTGTCGAGCAGAAGCTCGGCGCGAACAACATGTTCGACGTCGCGGAGGGTCTGCACCTCGTCCAGCTGACCGGGGTCGATCGCGAGCCGCGCGGCGAGCTCGTCAGCGTGCCCCCGGCGGCGGAGATCGAGATCGCACCGGCGCTCGCGACCGAGGACCTGAAGGTCAAGCGCGCGCGCGTCGCGCTGTCGCTCGTGACCGACTCGGTCTCGCGCGCGAGCGCGATCCGGCGGCTCGCCCAGCTGCTCCACGTCAACGACGCCGTCGTGATCTGGAAGTCGGGCTCCAGCAAGCTCCTCGTCCAGACCTGGCGCAACCCCGAGCCCGGGTTCTCCGCGATCAAGGAGCACGGCAACGAGAGGGCCGTCGATCTGCTCGCGCCGCTCGAGACGCCTCGGAAGCCCGACCCGATCGTGATCGACCCGATCAGGCCGCCGATCGTCGTCGAGAAGAAGTGGTACCAGAAGCGCTGGGTGCGCGCGGGCGCGGTCGCGACGGTGCTCGCGGTCGCGGCGACGGTCGTGATCGTGTCGAGCGGACAGGACATGCTCCCTGCTCCCAACCGCGGCATTGCCTGGGAAAAGGACTGATGCGGACGCTCGTACTCTCGATGCTCGCATTCGCCGTGGCATGTAGCCCGCCACCGATATCGATTCGCTTCAAGCTGACCGACGGCGACTCGCAATCGTGCATCGGTGAGGACAGGAAGCCGACGACGAACTGCGAGGACATCACGATCTGCGACGCGGTCCTGAGCGTTCGCATCGTCCCCCCATCCGATCCGACGGTTCCGTACCTGACGATGTGCGTGCCGCTGACCCAGCACACGCTGTGCGGGATCGCGGAACCGGATCTGCCCGAGGTCACGGTCCCGATCCCCGAGCAGGTGCTCGAGGTCCAGATGGCGGTGTTCGCGCGCAGCGAGATCCAGACCGATCCGATGACCGGCGCGCTCGTCTGCCCGCCGGTGCAGTACAGCGCGACCGGCCTGCCGGTGACCGCGCTGCCCGGTTGCACCGACGACGATCCGGCGACCTGCCCGAAGGTGCCGGCCGTCGGCGGCCGCACCTACTACTACCCCGGCGACGAGAAGACGGTCGTCACGCTCGGCTGCTCCGATCTCCAGGAGCAGCTTCGCAACTCGTGCGCCCAGCACTCGATCGCGGTCACGACCTCCGTCGACGACTTCGACTCGAACCTCAGCGTCGACCCGGGTATTGCCGACCGGCTCAAGGTCTCGATCGGCGAGCCGTCGCCGGTCGGCGCCGACTACGCGCTGTTCGCGCAGGACGTCCGCGAGCTGATGCGCACGGCGAGCAACCCGCCGTCGTGGGCCGGCAACGTCGATCTCGAGCTCTCGACGTTGAAGTGCATCGTCGTGCTCGAGGATGGCGCGCAGGCGACCAGCGCGGTCACGTGCTCGTCGCTCACGCCGACAGAGCTCACCAACGACACCATCAAGAGCTCGGGCGTTCGACTCTCGAAGGCGACGCTCTCGCAGGTCCTCGCGGCGCTCGGCCAGTCGTCGTTCCCCGACGCGGGCATGACGGTCGGCATCGTGGTCGACAACCTCAACAGCCCGGCACCCGGGATCACGGTCGTGCCGTCGGCACCGTCCGGTCCGCTGCCGACGATCCAGTACCTGTCGGCGGATCGCACGACCGTCGGAGGCACGCAGACGTCGTCGAGCGGCATCTTCATCGCCCAGGACGCGCCGTTCGGCACGACGTTCGCGGCTGCCGGTGAGCTCATCCCGCCCGAGACCGGCCGGCCGATCGGCGGCCGCGTCGAGGGCAAGGTGACGATCGTCGTGATCCGCCGCTTCTGAACGTCGCGTCTCAGGGAGCAGGCGCGGGCGCCGGCGTGTCGCCGGTCGGCGCGGGCGCGGCGTCGCGGAGCGCCAGCACGAGGCCCACAATGATCGAGAGTTTTCGCATCCGGCGATCCTAGGGTAGAACGCAGGCCGTGACCAAGCGCACCTGGTACCGCGTTGCACTCGCCCGGCCGGGAGTGACGCGTCTTGTCGCCTCGTCGGGCGAGCACATGGGGCAGGCGATCGCCGAGGCCGTCGATCACATCGCCGGCAGCTGGCCGATCGCCGTCGAGAACGCGTCGGGGGAAGAGATTCCGCTCGGCGAGTCCGTCGGCAAGGGTCACGTGATCATGCTCGGCGACGTCCCGGCCGACGTGCCGGCGTTTCGCTGGCCGACCGGCGTCCTGCCATCGCTCGCCGGCGCGAGCTCGTGCGCCGGTGTTGCCCCGGGCTGGATCGTTCACCCCGACGACAAGCTGCTCGTGATCGAGGCGCAGACCGACGACGAGCACGTGACCGATCTGTTCCTCGGTCTCATCGAGCGGCTGCCGAGCGCCGACAACCTCGAGGTCCGCATCCAGCCGCACTTCGAGGACGCGACGGCGACGGACGTCTGGCTGACGTCGCGCGTGAACGCGAAGAAGATCCTCCGCTTCCTCGACGATCACGACGTCGAGCTGATCGGCAACGGTCACCTCGAGCTGTCGATCTACGTGCGCGCGCACAAGGGCACGCTGCGGCTCACCGAGCACAAGACCATCGTGTGGCTCGCCGAGGACGGCGCGCTCGAGGCTGACGTGAAGCGCTGGCTCGGCGAGCTGAAGATCCCGCCGGTCGACCGGCTCGTCACCGTGCGCGAGGGCGCGCACTTCCATTACCGGCCGGCGAAGAGCCGAGATCGCAAGAAGCTCGGCGAGGAGCTCTATCGCCAGCGCTTGCGCAAGGTCGCGTCCGAGCCGCAGCGCGACTAGGTCGACAAGCTCGTTCGGGGCCACGTCCACGTTCCGTTCACGTTCACGTTCACGTTCACGTTCACGTTCGGGTTCATCACTTCGTCTTCGACACGGACGGATGATCGCGCCACCAGAACCGCAGCGGCTTTGCCGCCCACGCGCCTGCGTAAGCAACGCCGACGCGCGGACCCGTGCCGAGCCGCGGCGGCCTCGCATGCCCGGCGACGAACAGCGGGCCGCGCGCGAGGTCCTTGCGATCGTGACGCCGATCGAGGAGCAGCGCCTTCGTCACCTTGCCGGGACCGCGACCGACGGCCGGATCGTCGGGCACGCCGAGGAGCGGCGCGACCGCGCGGATCAGCACCGCCTGACCCTCGCCGTTGCCACCGGTGACGATGTTGAACATCTCGTGGATGCCGTAACAGAGATACACGTAGCTGATGCCGCCGGGTCCGAACATCACCGAGGTCCGGGCCGTCGGTCCGAAGCGCGCGTGGCTCGCGAGATCATCGGGGCCCAGGTACGCCTCGGTCTCGACGATGATGCCGGCGCGCTTCTTGTGGACGAGCGCGCAGCCGACGAGCTCCCTGGCGACGCTGACGACGTCGCGCTGGAAGAAGCCGGCCGACAGGCGCGCGGAAGCGAGCTCTTCGATCGTCGGAGGGGTCATGCGGGCAGTGCCGGAGACGGACCGAGCAGGTGCGCTCGATCGATCCCCGCGAGCACGTCGGCGACCCTAGCATCCGCCGCGAGACCGTCGAGCAGCGCGGCCGCGGCCGCCCGGTACGCGTCCGGCTTCAGCGCGCCCTGGAGCAGACGAAATCGCAGGAACAGGAGCGCGGTCTGCGCGACGTCGGACAGGCAGTAGCGCTCGACGGCCGCGAGCTGACCCGCGCGGTACAGCCCGTCGACCTGCGACCCGTCGATGCCGATCTTGCCGGGGAGCCCGATGAGCCGCGTGAGCGCGTCGAGGCTCCCGGAGCGCGTCGCACCGTGATCGGCGAGCCAGTCGCACAGGTCCAGGTGGCCTTCCTCACTGTAGCGATAGCGGACGTTGCGCTCCCGGTAGTACCAGCCGAGCGAGACGCCGTGACACAGGGCGCGCAGCGCGATCACGGGGAGATCGAAGCTGCGGCCGTTGTACGTGACGAGCACGGGCCGCGTCTTGCCGACGAACTTCGAGAAGCCCTCGATCAGCGCGCGCTCGCGCTGATCCGGTGTCCCGTCGTCGGGCGCCGGCACCACGTCGAGCCGCTTCAGCCGGTAGTCGTGATCGAGCCACAGGCAGCCGATGACCACGATACGGTGCGCCCACGTCGGCGGAAACGCCGCGGCCGGAGGGAGCGCCGAACCGGTCGGCGTGTCCGCCGTCACGTCGGGACGCCTCCATCGCTCGATATCGGGGACGGTCTCGATATCGAGCACGAGATACTCGGCGCTGGGCGTGCGTGCCACGCCACGACGCTAGGCCGAAGGTGTGACAAACTCCGAACACATGTCCGGGCGACGCTCCGTAGGCAAGAGGCTCGCACTCCTCGTGGTACTCGCCCCTGCGACCGCGCTCGCCGACCGCCCGGCGGGCGTCTGCGTCGACGTCGGCGTCGACTTCACGCCGACCGACAGCATGCAGATCGTCGCGTGGGTCGAGAAGACCGACGGCACCTATGTCGACACGGTCTACGTGACGCACAAGATCGGCCGGTTCGGCCTCGGCAACCGGCCCGGCCGGTCCGACTTCAACACCGGCTCGCCGACCGGCGACACGTTCCCGTACGGCCGCCGCACGATGACGTTCCCGGTCTGGGCGCACCGCCACGGCAAGACGTTCCCGCAGATCGTGTTCCAGAACGGCGACGAGAACAATCTGTCGCATCCGTTCATGCAGAGCTCGGCGGAGTCGCCGCCGCCGTACTGCCGGCCGCTGATGCCGAGCGAGCAGAGCTTCGACAGCGGCTCGTGCGCGTCGGCGACGTTCACCGACAAGGGCATGTTCGACGAGAGCCAGACGTCGCTCTATCCGCCGCGCTCGGATCTGATGCGCAAGCCGGGCACCGACTCGCCCGCGGTCGACATGTACCGGACGATGAACACGTTCGATGCCGTCTCGCAGGCGACGCCGCCCGGTGGCGTCGCGGCGACGGCGTCGTGGGCCGCCCCGCAGAGGGTCGACTACGGCGACTACGTGCTGTTCGTCGAGACCGCGAAGACGTACGACTTCAACGCGAGCTACAACGAGTCGACGTTCCCGTCGCCGACCGGCATCCCGTGGGCCGACTACGGCAAGGCGTGGCGCGGCCAGCCGTCGATCGTCTACCGCGTGCCGTTCACGATCGCCGACTCGCCGCAGCGCGGGCTCACCCAGGACTACGCCGGCTACGGCGATCCCAGCGGCAACACCGGGACGCTCAATCCGCCCGACGCGACGATCACGACGAACATGCCGGGCTCCGGCGCGTCGCGCATGCAGCTCGTCTCCGACGGCAGCGAGATGTATCGCGTGCGCGTCCGCGCGACGCCGGAGCTCGACGCGATTCCGCCGGCCGGCGTCAGCAATGTCGAGGTGTCGACCGTACAGAGCACCGGCGCGACGATCGCGTTCATCGCGCCCGGCGACGACGGCACGACGGGCAAGGTCACCGGCTACGACATCCGGGTCCGCGTCGGCTCGCCGATCACCGACGACAACTTCGACGCGAGCATGCCGGTCACCGCGAGCGTGACGCCGGACGCGGCGGGCAGCATCCAGAGCGTCGAGCTCTCGGGCCTGCTGCCCGAGACCGAGTACTTCGTCGGCATCCGGCCGTTCGACAACTGCTTCAACAAGGGCGCGCTCGTCACGACGCAGTTCACGACCCAGTTCCGCCAGGTCGCCGAGGTCGACTGGTGCTTCGTCGCGACCGCGGCGTACGGCTCGGTGATGGCGAACGACGTCGAGATGCTGCGCCACGTCCGCGACGCGATGCTGAAGAACACGGTGCTCGGCGAGCTGTTCGTCGAGACCTACTACACGTTCGGTCCTGCGGTCGCCGGTGTCGTCGGCGAGTCCGACCTGCTGCGCACCACCGCGCGCTCGATCCTTGCGCCGATCGTCGCCGCCGTGCGAAGGCTCGCCTACTAGGATGATGAAGACGCTCTCGGCGCTCGTCGCCTCGATCCTCGTCGGTAGCGGCGTCGCGCAGGCCGGCGAGCAATGCGTCTCGGTCGGCGTCGACTTCACGCCGACGGACTCGCTCCAGATGGTCGCGTGGGTCGAGACGTCGTCGGGCGACTACGTCGATACGATCTACATGACCGCGAAGACCGGCGTCTACGGCATCGGCAACCGGCCGGGCCGGTTCGACTTCAACAGCGGTCCGATTCCGAACCCGGCGACAGGCGTCGACGACATGTGGCCGTACGGCCGGCGCATCACGACGTTCCCGGTGTGGGCGCACAAGCATGGCCTGACGTTCCCGTTCGTCGCGTTTCAGAACGGCGCCGAGAACGACCTCTCGCACCCGATGAACCACAGCTCCATGGAGCACATGCCGTTCTGCCGGCCGGTCAGCTCGGACGGCTCGATCCAGTGCGGCGGAGCGAGCGACCAGGCGATCTGGGATACCGGCACGTGCGCCTCGGGCGTGTACACGGACAAGGGCATGTTCACCGCCCAGACGTCGCTGTACCCGCCGCGCGCCGATCTGACGCTGCAGTCGGTCGACTCGCCGTCGGTCGCGATGTTCCGCGAGACGAACCCGTTCGACGCGATCTCGAAGGCGACGCCGCGCGGTGGCACGCCGACGACCGTGCGCTGGCCGGTGCCGGAGAATCAGCCGAACGGCGAGTACGTGCTCGTCGTCGAGGTCAGCAAGGCGTTCGACTTCAACGCCACGTACAACTCGACGGTGTTCCCCGCACCGACGGGCATCTCGTACGCGACGTGCGGCAAGCCGTATCGCGGTCAGCCGTCGGTCGTCTACAAGGTGCCGTTCACGGTCGGCGCGCAGGGCATGTCGGCGTCGACCGTCGACTACGCCGGCTACGGCGACGCCGACGGCGCGACCGGGACGCTGCATCCGCCCGACGCGACGATCACGACCGACACGCCGGGCTCGGGCGCGCTGCGCCTGCAGCTCGTGTCCGATGGCGGCATGTATCGCGTGCGCGTCACGACGTCGCCGCAGGACGATCCATCGCCGCCGGGCACGCCGACGAGCGTCGAGGCGCTCGACGTCAAGAGCACGACCGCGACGCTGCGGTTCGTCGAGCCGGGCGACGACGGTGCGACCGGCACCGTGTCGAGCTACGAGATCCGCATCCGCGCGAACAGCGCGATCACCGAGGACAACTTCACCTCGTCGATGCCGGTCGTCGCGACCGTCGTGCCGGCCGGCAGCGGCCAGCTCGCGACGATCGACCTGTCCGGCCTCCTGCCGCAGACCGACTACTCGATCGGCATCCGCGCCGTCGACGACTGCTTCAATCCCGGTCCGCTCGCGATCGCCGCGTTCACCACGCCCGAGCGCGAGGTCGGTAGCGTCAACGCGTGCTTCGTCGCGACCGCCGCGTACGGCTCGCTGATGGCGAACGACGTCGAGATGTTGCGCCACGTCCGCGACTCGATGCTGAGGAGCAGCGTGATGGGCGAGCTGTTCGTCGAGACCTACTACACGTTCGGCCCCGCGGTCGCCGGCGTCGTCGGCGAGTCCGAGCTGCTGCGCGCGACCGCGCGCGGAGTGCTCCAGCCGATCGTCCAGGCCGTCCGCACGCTGGCGTACTAGAATCGCCGCGTGCCCCGGTCCTCACGCGCCGCTCTGGCCGTCCTCGCGACGCTCGCCGTCGCGGCGCCGGTGCATGCGGAGGTCACCCAGTGTCATGTCGTCGACGTGAAGTTCACGCCGGCGATCGCGCCGCGCACCGAGACGCAGCGCCACGAGGCGTCGCAGATCGTGATCTGGGTCGAGGACACGGCGGGCAACTACAAGGACACCGTGTTCATCACGGCGCAGACCGGGCGCTACGGCCTCGGCAATCGCCCCGGACGCTGGGACTTCAACGCCGGCCCGATGTTCCCGTACGGCCGTCGCATCACGACGTTCCCCGTGTGGTCGCACCGGCACAAGAGCGGGCCGAACGGCGACGGCTCGTTCCCCGGCGTCGTGTTCCGCAACTGCTGCGGCACGTCGGGCACGACCCCGCCGGAGACCGACGACCCGGCGTTCTGCGAGATGCTCGTCAACGACCCGTCCAATCCCGATCCTCGCCATCGTGCGGACTTTCTCGACTGCGGCGACAACAACCTCAGCCACTCGTTCTCCGACAGCTCGCGCGAGCTCCACTACTGCCAGCCGTACCGGCCGAGCGATCCGAAGTGGATCGTCGCCGACGCGATGACGTGCGCGACCGCCGCGTTCACCGACAAGGGCACGTTCAGCGACTCGTTCACGAGCCGCTACCCACCGCGCACCGACCTCGTGCGCACGCCGAGCGACTCGCCGTCGGTCGATCTCTACAAGCAGATGAACCCGTTCGACGCGGTCTCGTCGGCGACGCCGCTGCCGGGGACCGCCGCCGAGATCCACTGGCCGATCCCGCAGGAGCTGACGACCGGTGACTACGTCATGTGGCTCGAGGTCAGCCAGGCCTTCGATCACAACGCGACCTACTCGGCGACCGCCTATCCGCCGCCGGCGGGCAGCGGGCCCAAGGGCATCTCGTGGGCGGACTACGGCCTGCCGTATCGCGGCCAGCCGTCGATCGTCTACAAGGTGCCGTTCTCGATCGGCACGACGACGAGCACGGCGTCGACGGTCGACTACGTCGGCTACGGCGATCCGCTCGGCGTCGACGGCAACCTGCGTCCTCCCGACGCGACGATCACGACGGACACGCCCGGGTCTGGCATCGCGCGCCTGCAGCTCGTGTCGGAGGGCGCGTCGATGTATCGCGTGCTCGTCACCGCGCGCCCCGAGTTCGACTACGCGCTCCCCGGCACGCCCGAGCGCGCCGAGGCGCTGACGATCGGCACGACGACCGCGACGCTGCGCTTCATCGCGCCCGGCGACGACGGCCTCGTCGGCAAGGTCTCCGGCTACGAGGTGCGCTACGCGGTCAACCGGCCGCTCACCGAGGACAACTTCGCCGACGCGCCGATCGCGACCACGATGGTGATGCCGGCCGACCCGGGCCAGCTCCAGACGATCGACCTCATGGGTCTTCTGCCCGAGACCGACTACGAGGTCGGCATCCGCGCGTACGACGACTGCCACAACTCGAGCACGCTCGCGATCGTGAAGTTCACGACCGCCGATCGCGTCGCCGGCGAGGTCGACGCGTGCTTCGTCGCGACCGCCGCGTATGGCTCGGTGATGGCGAACGACGTCGAGCTGCTTCGCCACGTCCGCGACACGCTGCTGCGAAACACCGTGTTCGGCGAGCTCGCGATCGCGACGTACTACACGTTCGGTCCCGCGGTCGCCGGCGTCGTCGGCGAGTCCGATCTCCTGCGTGCGGCGGCGCGCGATCTGCTGCGGCCGCTCGTCGAGTGGGTCCGCCGCCTGTCGGCGTAGCTGGCTACGGGACGGCGACGGCGACGGTCCCTGCGAACGAGACCGCGATCGTATCGGTCGAGGTCGGGCAGGTGCGGCGCAGCGAGATGCCGCCGTCGACGGTCAGCGCGAAGCCCGCCTTGTCGGCACCGGCATCGCACAGGCCGCTCGCCTTCACGGTGCCGGTCGTCGGCCGCGACGACTCGAACGCGAACGCGCAGTCATTCGCCTCGCCGTTGAGGTCGATCACGCGCACGCCGCTCGCTCCGAGCGACACGCCGCCCGACAGGAGATCGGGGCGCGGGACGCACAGCGTGAGGAGGCCCGTGCCGCCGACCTGCGTCCCGGTGATCGTGAGGCTGATCACGCCGCTCGGCGCGGCGGGATCGGGACAGTCGTTGTTCGTGCCCGACGACAGGGCGCCGTACGTCAGCTGGACGTCGGTGTCGCCGGCGACGAGGCCGTTCTCCGGTGCGCCTCCCGGGCCGCAGTCGTCGCTGCAGCCGGAGGATGCGAGGAGCGAGATGCTAATACTCGAAAGGAACAGTAAGCGCAGCATGGGCCACCACCGCGTTGCCGAATCGGTTGTTCTGGACGATGTACTCGAGGATCCCCTCGATCCTAGCGCCTGCCCAGCGTCCTTCGAGCCCGAACGTCTCTCCGAGCATGCCGAGCTTTGCCTCCAGGAGGTGGCCGTCGAACGCGCTCATCTTCGGGTCGTCGGTGAGAAAGTCCGTGCGCTCGATCGCCTGATCCGGATACCGCGTCGCATAGAAGAACGACGCGTCCTGCGTGTAGTAGCGATAGCGAAACGACGCTTCCGTCGTCGCGCCGACCTCCTGGACGACCCGGATCTCGGGCGTGTGCGCGTGGATGTCCCAGTCGTCCCAGTAGTAGCGATACGCAGCGATGAACGCGGTCCGGATGCGCGGCACGTACTGCCGTGCCGAGATCGCGATCGCCTGGCGCAGGCGCTGGTTCGGGTGGCGCTCGGCGACCGGGCCGCCGGTCGTGATCACCTGGCGGTACGCGTTCGACGTGAAGCCACTCTGCTTCGACAGGTCGTAGCTGACGCCGACGAGCGAGTTGCGCGACACGATCTGGCTCGCCGTCGTGAACAGCGAGTACGTCGTCAGCGGGCACTGCGTCGCGTCGCCGGGCAGCGTCGACAGCGCGTCGCACTGGAGCTTGGGGCCGCCCATCGGGCTCTGCGCGCCCTCGTTGTTGATCTCGTCGAGCGAGACGCCGCCGCCGAGGCCGATCGTCGCGTTCTTCTGCGCGAGCTCTGCCTCGGCACGCAAGCCGGCGTAGATCGAGCGGTAGTCGGGCTCCTTGGAGACCTTGCCCTCACCGGCGATCCGCACGAGATCGAGCGGCGAGTCGTCGGGGCCGTCGAGCTCGTGCGCGTAGCCGAGGCCACCCTCGTAGCGCCGCTCGGTGAACGCCGCCGTGGCGGCGCCCGAGCTGACCGAGGCCGAGGTGATCGCGTCGACGAGCAGGTGGCCGGTGACGAGGCCGCGCGCGCCGACCTCGAACATGCCGTCGAGCATCGGCTGGATCACGCGCGTCGAGCGTTCCTTGTAGTAGACGCCGCGCGTCGTCAGCTCGCCGTCGGCGTGCGCGACGCTGGATGCAACGCAGAGACCGACGAGACTGACGAGCGCGCGCGAGACGATCAGTTGCAGCCGCATCCGCCACCCGGTTGGCCGGTGCCGCCGTCGGCGCCTTCGCGCGAACCGCGTTCGTGCTGACCGAAGCGCACTTCGCCGGAGTCTCGATCATTGGTCATCGATCGCTTCGCGAGGTTGCCGCGCTGGTGGGCCTTGACGACCGTGCAACCTGTACTCGCGAGCGCTGCCGTGACTGCGAACACGACTATCGTGAGGCTTCGCACTGCGTGCGCGACCATAGCATCGCCTGGCGAGCCAGCGGGGTTCCGGTGTACACCTCGCGCATGCGTATCTCGCTTGCGTTTGTACTTGCCGGTCTGGTCGCGTGCGGCGGACCGACGAAGGGACCCGAGGGTCCCACGGGTGGCGACGCCACGGGCGGCGGCGCGAAGCCGTCCGGTCCGGGCGACGTCTCGTTCGAGGTCCCGCCGATCGACGTGAAGGGCGTCCTGTTCGAGCCCGAAGCGCTCGGCGCCCCGGGTATGCCTCTCGTCGAGGCGAAGAAGAAGACCACGATCGAGAAGCAGCGTCAGGTCTACGAGAAGACGAAGGACCCGGTCCAGAAGGAAGCGCAGGCCGCGATCCTCGCGACGATGCTCTACCTCGAGAGCAAGAACGCCAAGCCCGAGGAGAAGACGAAGTTCTACACCGACGCGCGCCAGGTGCTGCGCGACGCGGCGGCAAACTCCGGCGACAAGGTCGACGAGATCACGCTGCGCCTGCTCGGCAGCTACGAGCTCCTGCTCGAGGACTACCCGGCCGCCGAGAAGGCGTGGGGTGGCCTCGTGACGAAGGCACCGAAGGACAAGGACGTCCTCACCAACAAGGCGTGGTGGGCCTACTCGCTCCTGAAGCAGTTCAAGAATGCCGAGGCGCTGGCCGTCGTGAAGGACGACGCGCTGACCGACAAGACCCCGGAGCTCGCGTACGTCGCGGCCTGGGCAAAGTGGCGCACCGGCGACGATGCCGGCGCGTGGAACGCGATCGTCACCGCGGCGAAGGGCTGGGGCGTCATGCCGCTCCGCGACGCGCTCGACCGCGACCTGCTGCTGTTCGCCGGTCGCACGAACACGAGCGTCGCCGACGGCGTCGCCGCGCTCTCGCCCTTCTACGGCAAGAGCAAGGATCAGCAGTACGAGCTGCTCGCGAAGCTCGGCCTGCAGGCGTACCAGTTCGCCGGACGCTGGGCCGACGGCGTCGCCGCGCTCGAGCAGGCGATCCAGATCGCCGGCGACAAGGTGCCGCCGAACGATCGCCCGATCCTCCGGTTCCAGCAGGCGGACTTCACGGTTCGCCTCGACGATCCGGCGACCTCGGCGAAGTTCGCGACCCAGGCGATCGAGGCGCTGCCCGCGTGCGGTGCGAAGTGCAGCCCGAAGGACATGGAGGCGGTCGTCACGAACGTCTATGTCATCGCCCGTCTGTTCCACAACCTCTACGCGACCGCGCACGACGATCGCTACTACCAGCCGGCGCACGACCTCTATCAGCTGACGCTGCCGAAGATCACGGACGACAAGACGCGCGCCGAGGCGCAGAGCGCCTCCGACTACCTCGAGCGCTCGTTCAAGTCGATGCGCGCGGGCGTCGGCACGCATGACAAGGCGACGATCGGGGCGCTGCTCAACCGCCACAACCAGGAGGCGCAGGCCTGCTACGAGCACGCACTCGCGTCCAATCCGAAGCTCGCGGGCAGCGTCGTCGTCAACCTCGAGTCGGATCAGACCGGCGCGATCAAGGGCGTGTCGACGGAGCCCAAGGCGGGCCTCGCCGATCTGTCGGCGGTCGCCGGCTGCGTCGCCGAGCACGCGAAGACGTGGAAGCTGCCGAAGCGCGCCCAGGCGGGCACGACGCGGATCAAGCTGACGTACGCCGTCGCACCGGCGAAGAAGTAGTCACGGACGTCGCCCTCGAAGGCGACGTCAACGCTTGGCGGCCGCGCGCTTGCGCTTGCGGCGCGGGGGCGCGAGCGACGTGCCGGTCAGGCGCGCGCTCCGCTCGTGGTCGGCCATGAAGCGCGATGCGAGTGCGACGCGCGACGGCTGCTCGGGATCGGCGTAGAGACCGGTCGGGTTCGCGCTCGTCGCGATGAACCGGCGCAGCGCCTCGTAGCACTCGCTCGCGTTGCCGAGCGCGTGCAGCGCGGCGGCGACGTTCCAGTGATGGAGCGGAAAGTCGGGCTCGAGCTCGGCGGCGCGCGCGAGGTGCACGACCGCGTCGGACGGGCGGTTCTGCGCGAGCAGGCACGCGCCCTGCGCCGCGGCGACATCGGCGGACTCGGCGCAGCGGGCGAGCAGCACCTGCGCGCGAGGCACGTCGCCGTCGGCGATCAGCTCGACCGCGCGGCCGAGGCTCGTCGAGGTCGGGTGGGCGTGAACGCGACCACCGAGGTGCGCCTCGCCGAGATCGAGGAGGTCGCGACCGAGGTAGTAGGCGCTCGTGAGGCGGCCCGCGCTCTCGGGTGGATCGATCGCGAGGCGCGCGGCGGCCGCGACGATGCCGCGGGCGCGCTCGAGATCGGACGACACGACCTGGTAGCCGTCGGCGACGAGGCTCGCGACGAGCGGCGCGTCGTCGATGTCGGCGGTGACGCTGTCCTCGTGGACACAGTCCTCGATCGAGCCGGTCGCGCCGATCAGCACGGCCCAGCGCCGCCAGCGACGCTCGCCGCTGATCTTGCGCCGCGCGACGACGACGCAGCGGCCGATCGCATCGACGAGGACGGAGACGTTGGTGGGGCGGGGCGCGCGGCCGACGACGGGCAGCGGCGCGGCACCACCGAGCGCGATCTGCGAGATGCGCTCGCGCACGTCGCCGTCGAGATCGAGGCGTGCGCACAGCTCGGCCGCGAGGTGATACGCGGCGCCGGCCGAGGCCTCGACCATGACGCTGAGCAGGCTCGTCATCTCGTCGTGACCGAGCTGGTGGATCATCATGTCCGCGGCGGCGGCGATGTCGGCCTCGTTGTCGAGCTGCGAGGCGAGCGCGAGTGCGGAGCGGCGCTGCATCGCGGTCGGATCGGTGAACCGGGCGGCGGCGCGCTCGCCGTGCTCGGCGAGCAGGCCGAGCGCGGACACCTTGCCTTCGTCGCAGCCGCCACCGCGCGCGATGCGGCGGAGCTCCTCGAGCACGCGTGCGCGCACGTGACCGTCGGCGGCGGTGTCCTGCCTGGCGAGCATCGCGAGCGCGTTGCGCGCGGCATCGCGGCGCTCCGGATCGCGCGACTCGAGCTCGCGGCCGAGCAGCGGGATCGACCGGACGCCGAGCCGGCGAATGACGCGCTCGACGAGACCGGAGCGCGAGGCCACCGGGAGTGACGTGGCGCCGAGCGACGCGAACCAGTCGGCGAGTCGCCGCAGGTCGACGAACGCGCTCGACAGTCCAGTCGACTCTCCCATCTGTGGCCATACATTAGGTGTATGGTCACTCCCGCGTCAATGGATTTCAGGGGCTTACGCGACCAAATCGCGTAGGTGATCGGAATCGATCGTGATTCAGGCGCATCGATCCCGCCGTCTGTACGCATCGGTCCGCATCGCTCCCTGTCATTCAAAATGCCTTGAGCGATCGAGGGGGCTTCGCAATCCTTCGCCCGTCGTTTCGCGGGAGGTGCGCCATGGCGAAGACCGAGTCCAGTGCCGTCAACGAGCTGATCGATCTTGTCCAGAGTGGGACGCCGCTCGGCGCCGAGGCGGATGACGATCTGTTCGCCCCTCCGACCTCGGTGAACGTGCAGCCTCCGCGGATGGTCCCGGCGCTGCGCGGAGCCGGCGAGGTCGAGCCGCTACCGCCGCGCCGCGCACCGCACGCGACGTCGGAGCACGCGCAGCTTCCGCCCGCGATCCGCATGACGACCGCGCCGGATCACGGCGACACGATCCCGCCGATCGCGAACGTGCGGTCGGCGCAGTCGGTGCGCGCGGTGCCGCCGCCGCGCCCGCGCGCATCGTCGT
>JAEWJO010000641.1 GCA_023386455.1 Pseudomonadota bacterium
CGCCGAACGACAGCGCGAAGCCCGAGTGCAGCCACCAGGCCTTGCGGATCAGCCAGCGGAGCCGAGAGGTCGGCTGCGGCGGAGGCTCGGGCGCCTCGTCGGGTACTTCTTCGGAGGCGCGTCCCACGGCCTCGATACTACTCGACGTGGACTAGATGCGCAGTGCGAGGAACCCCTGCAGGCCGAACGAGCCGACCTTCGAGAGGTCGTCCCAGCCGAGGTTCGCACCGACGTCGATGAACTTCTTCGGCGTGAACTGCACGCCCGCGCGGATCAGCGTCGTGACGCCGCCGAAGCCCTGGGCGTTGCGGTTCGTCGAGAAGTCGTCGACGTCGAACGACAGGCGACCGATGAACGCGAGGTTCGGCCGGTGCTGGTAGTCGGCGAAGCCCGAGATGCGGATCCGGCCGTCCGACTGCGTGCTGCCCGTCGTGTCACGGAACGCGGCCGCGGCGTTGCGCGACTCCTGGTAGAAGTCCGGCGCGAACTCGGCGCCGACGGGCAGGGCGATGTTGAGGAAGTCGTCGAGGATGCCGATCGCGAACTTGTTCGAGAACCGGAACTTCATCGGCACGTCGATCTGCACCGACATCGCGAACGGATCGAAGTAGACCGGCACGCCGACGCGGACCGCGATCCAGTTCTGGAACAGCACCGTGACGTCGAGACCCGCGGCCTTGCCGACGTGGAACCCGTAGTGCTTCTTCACGGTCGCCGGATCGTCGTAGACGCCGTAGATGTTGTACGTCAGGCCGAGCTGGACCTTGTTCGTGATGCCGTAGCGGGCGCGCAGCGCGTCGCTGCCGGCATACGGATCGATCTGGAAGTGCGGTGCGATCGACACCTCGGCCATGTTCGCCGGCAGGACGATCGGGCGCAGCGCCTCCTCGATCGGATAGCCCGACGGTGTCGTCGGTGCCATCGGGGCCGAGGGACCCGCGGGCTGCTCGAGGCCGCGCGGCGAGTCCGGGTTCTCGCTCGTGCCTTCCATGTCGGACGGCGGCTCGTCCTCGATCGGCGCGACGGCCGAGCCTTCACCGCCGGGCGCCGTGGCGCCTCCGGCGTCGGGCTCTTTCGCCGGCGCGGGATCCGTCTTGGGCTGGGCCAGCGCAACCCCTCCGGCCATCGCCACCACGCTCAACACCGAGATCAAGCGACGCAAGGACATGGCGGGACGATACACAGGCTCCCATACGGGAGCTAGTTAGCAGTGGCCGATCCAGCGCGTCGGCCCGGTCGATGCAGACCGCGGGGGATCGGCCGTTTCGGACCGGTTCTCGCGAAGCGCGAGCGCGGCGGCGGCGGCACCGAGCATCGCGACGAAGGCGCGCCGCGTCGGCGGACGCCACGGCGTCTTCGCCGTCTTCTCGCCGGCGCTCACGGTCCGCACTCCGGTGCGTCGAAGCCCATGACCATGTCCTGCAACGTCAGCTTCTGGTTGCACGGATCCTCGGAGACGTCGGCGGACGAGCGCATCGACGAGCCGTCGACATCGCCGAAGTCGTCGGTGATGCCCTTCGGCACCTCCTGCGCGTCGCTCGCGTCGAGCGCGGTCGCGGGGCCGGCGCTCGCCGCGGCGTCGAGCAGCTGCTGGTTGAACCAGCCGAGGAAGCTGATCGGGTTGTAGTGGTAGACGACGCCGTCGACGGGGAGCCGGCAGTGCGCCGCGACGCGCGCGTCCCACCACAGGCCCGGCGTGATCTGCTCGGCGACGAGCGCATCGATCTCGGCAGGCTTCAGCTTCTTGAAGTCCTTGGGCACGCGCAGCGCATCGGCCCAGCTCGGCTCGGCGGTCCACTCGCTGACGTGCAGCGTCACCATGTAGCGGAACTGCGACGCGCTGCCGGCGGCGTAGAACGACTGCAGCTCCTGCCGGGAGAGCGTGCCGTCCTTGTCGGTGTCGATGTTGTCGTTGATCTGCGCGACGTCGCAGAACCTGCCGCCGGCGGTGCCATCGATGGTCGTCCACGGCGCACCGGGGACGTCGTGGAACAGCTCCGACGTCGAGAAGAACTCGACGTGCACCTGCGCCTTGTTGTACTCGCCGGGGCCGACGACGCCGACGTGCGCGATCTGCGCGCCGGCCTCGATCGGCTCGTCGAGGAGCACGACCTCGCCGGCGCGGGCCTTCTTCCAGGCCTCGCTCTTGCCGAGCCACTCGGCGGGCGTCGCCGCCTTGGTCTCGTCGGCGGTGTGCATGTACAGCGAGTAGAACTGCACGCGCGAGCTCGCGAGCGTCATGTCGTGGCGCAGCAGCACGAAGTTCGTCGACCCGATCACCGACGTCGGCCCCATGCGTGCGGCGACGAGACGGCCGGGGAACGGCGCGAACACCGGCGCATCCTTCTTGCCCGTGAGGTGGACGCCGCCGTGCCACAGGCGGTACTCGCCCCACGGACCGACGGGGAAGAAGCCGCCGTCTGCGCGGGCCTCGTTCGCCTTGTAGAGCTCGGCGACCGAGTCCTTGAGATCGTCGGGCGTCGTCGGGATCGCCGGCAGCGGCTTCTCCGGCGTCGGCTCGCCCTTCGGGAACACCGGGAAGCAGAACGAGCCGCGGAGCTTGCGACAGAACTCCTTGAAGTCGAACGGGCCCGGATCCCACTTCTGGTTCGTCAGGTGGTAGTGGCCGATGTAGCCGGAGAATCCGAACGACGCCGACGGCGGCATCGTGTCCCAGCTCGCGACGCCGGCGCTCGACTGCGGAAACTCGGCGGGCAGGTTGGGGAGCAGGCGCAGGAGCGCGCGACCGAGCTTGTTGAACGCGTCGTACTGCGCCGGCGTGTAGTCGAACGCGAGCAGCGTGTGGCCGTTGATCTTGCACGGCTTGATGTCGCGCTTCGGGCCGGCGCGGCCGCTCGAGTAGTAGTTCGGCTCCTTCTTCGCGTCGCCGCGGTTGCAGAACTCGACGCCGATCGACGCGATGTTCCACTCGGCCGCGTGATAGGCCATCAGCGACAGATCGATCGTCTGGTAGATCGTGCCGTCGTTGTCGATCAGGAAGTGACACGACAGACCGCGCTCGTTCTGCAGCACCGAGAAGCACATGTCGGCGCTGCTGCAGCCGTCGTGGTGCACGACGAACTGCTTGATCACCGACTTCACGGCGTCGAGCGGCGGGTTCATGCCGTAGCGACGCAGCGCCGGGCGCAGTGCGTAGCGCTTCGTGTACGGCTTGGGCAGGTTGCCGTACGGCACGCCGCCCGGCTTGCACACGGGCGACGGGTCCGTCAGCGTCGGCTGGCAGACCTCGCGCGTCGCGTCCCAGAACGGCGGCTCGCGGAAGTTGATGACGGGCGCATCCGTCTTGAACGTCTGTCCCGCGATGATCAGGTTGCCGGAGGGTTTTCTCATCGCGCGTCCCTATTCTGCCAAGAAGCGCATCTCGGTCGAGCCGATGCGGATGGTGATGCCGTGCTGGAGCGCACTGTCGGTGATGCGCACACCGTTGACGAACGTGCCGTTCGTCGAGCCGCGATCGTACAGCTTGCAGGTGCCGTGGTCGTCCATGCTGATCTGCGCGTGCATGCTCGACGTGTAGCCATCCTCGATGATGAGGTCGCAGCCGGGCTGCTTGCCGATCAGGTAGCCGTTGCGAAGCAGGTGGCGCTCGCCGGTGCGCGGGCCGCTCATGATCATGAGCACGGGAATCGGCCGGCCGGTCGGCAGGAAGCCCGGCGGCACGACCGGCGCGACCACCTTCTGCTTCTTCGGCTTCGGTGCCTTCGGCGCGGGGGCTGCCTGCGGAGGCGGCCAGCCCGGCGGCAATGGCATCCCGGGCTGCCAGCCCGGTGGCATCGGCGGCGAGGCGGCCTGCTGGCGCTTCGTGATGATCGCGCCGATCACGCCGAGCACGACGAGCGCACCGACGAGGATCCCGCCGACGAGCAGGATCCATCCGAGCACGCCGCGACCGCCTTCGTCCTTGTACTGGATGCAGCGATCGTCGGCGCAGTAGCCGGACGCGCACGCCTCGCCGCCGCACGACGGCTCGCCGACCTTGATCTCGTTCGACGTCGCCTCGGTGCGGCCGACGGTGACGATGTGCATCTTCTTGCCGGCGACATCGTCCTCGGGGCTGACGAAGTACGTCAGCACGTACTGCTTCGCGATCTCGTCGTGGAGCTGGACGAACGCGGCCTTCCACGAATCGGCCGCGTCCTTGCGCACCCAGCGGAACGTCCCGAGCGAGCGCTTCGACAGCTCGCCGAGCGCGAGCATCGGCCGGCGCGCGTCGTTCGCCGAGAACGCGAGCGTGTGGATGCGGACGCCTTCCTTGTCGGCGCGCTTGCCGGCGCGCGTGACGCGATCCTTGTCGCCGGCCATGTCGCGGCCGTCGCCGACGATCACGACGATCTTGCGCAGCGGACGTCCCTCGGGCGTCGTCTTCGCCTTCTTCAGCAGGAGCAGCGCGCGGTCGAGCGTGTCGAGCAGCGCGGGGTCGCCGGCCGAGTTGTCGCTCGCGAGCATCACCTTGCCGCGCGCGGCCTTCGCCGTCGTCAGCTTGCCGGTGCCGGTCGTCTCGCCGAACTGGAGCACCGCGACCTGCGTGCGGTCGGGCAGATCGCCGAGCAGGTCGCGGTCGATCGACTCCGAGATCATCGGCAGCGCGTCGGTGTAGTCGATCGTGGCCTGCACGAGCACGACGATCGCGGTCTCGCTCGCGGTCGCCTCGTACGAGCCGAGCGCGTACGGCACCTTCTTCTCGCTCGAGCCGACATAGAGCTTGATGCTCTTGGGATCGGTCAGGTCGAGCAGCTGGCCGCCGAGCGCGAGCGCCGACAGGTAGACGCGCATCCGGTAGCCGGAGAGCGACGACGGCTCGAGGTCCACCCGGTCGACGACGGCGCGGTAGCTCTGGTGCGTCTGCTCGTCGTCGGCGCGGACCGATGTCGCGACCGTGCTCGCGAGCACGAGACATACCGCGACGAGCCCGCGTTTCACGTCATCGAAGGTACACCGCTCACGCCGGTAAGCGGAACCGGTAGAGCACGGGCACGAACGTCAGCAGATCCATCTCCGAGGTCACCGTACCGTTCGTCCAGTTGTTGATGACGAGCGGCAGTCCGCTCTCTCCGAGCTGGTCGGAGATGATGCCGATGTGATCGGGGCCCGAGCGGCTCGGGAACGTATCCATGAGGATGATGTCGCCCGGGCGCAGCGGGTCGTCCGGATCGTCGAGGCGCGCCGAGTGCTGCTCCCAGTGCTTCTTGAAGTAGGGCAGGAGCGTGCCGACGCGGCGCTGATCGATGTTCGCGTCCGGCCCCTTGCCCTTGCGGATCATCGGGAACGCGCTTCGCCGCTTCAGGATGTCCTCGTGCAGCTCCTTCTGGAGATCGAGGCCGGCGTTGCGGACCGAGCGGATGATGACGTCGGTGCAGACGCCCATCTTTCGATCGACGTCGCCGCCCGGATACTTCAGTACGATGTAGCCCTGCGCCTCGGCGGTGTAGGCGTCGGCGTTGATGACGGTCTTCTTCGCGCCGATCAGGATGTCGAGCGGATCGGGGATGCCGTCCTTGTCGCGGTCGCGCGCGGCTCCGCCCGCGGTCATCCGCGCCTCGGCGAGCAGCGGCTGGAGCTCGGCGTGATCGCCGGGCCGCAGCGCGAGCTCGAACCGACCGACCTTCAAGCTCGAGGTCCCGGTCAGCGGGTAGGCCTTGCGCGGATGGCCGTCGATCGAGAGCACGAGCAGGCGCCGGGCGCTGTCGACTCGCGCGGTCACGCGCTCGGCGGCGACCGATGCCGGGAGCGCGAGCTGGACCTTCTCGTCGAGGTCACCGAACACGCCCTTGTCGGCGACGCCGAGGCAGGACTCGCCGGCCGGCCGCGCGGCGACGGGATCGGCGGCAGCCGCCTTCTTTGCCTCGGGAGCCGGCTGAGCCTCGCTGGTGCTTCCGCAAGCTATCGAGATCGTTACGAGGAGCGACGCCGAAATAGGCGGAAGAAGTTGGGAACCGAACCGACGAGCGGGTGTCATAGCACCTCGTGGAGGCCTACTCGGGCCTCCGCTTTCAACGAACGAGACACACGGACGGTTGATTCCATTGCAGGGTTTTGAAATGTCTTCTACCGTTCGAGACGTGCGGAGGATCCGATGAGTTTCATGGATTTCTCGTCCTGGCCGAGGGACCAAGAGCAGAGCTTTGTCGTGTACGAGCAGCGTGCCGCTGAATCGCAAAAGAAGGCCGTCATGGGCGGCCTCGTTGCGGGCATCGCGTTCCTCGTCCTTGCCCTCGGCGTATACGCCGGCGTCGAGCCCGACAAGCGGGACATGACGAAGGGCATGAACATGGACAACCTCACGAAGAAGAACAAGAAGTCTTCGGCCGAGGCACCCGCTCCGACGCCGGCTCCGGCCGCAGCGCCCGCGGCGGAAGCGCCGGCGGAGCCTGCTGCTGCGCCCGCCGAAGAGTCGAAGTAGTCGGTTCTCCCGTCTTCACGCGTGGCCGGCGCTGCTGGCCGCGTGGTTCGTCGCGAGCTGTTACGGTGGCTCGCCGACGCCGGTCGCGCCGCGCGATCCCGATCGGATCGCGATCATCGCCGCGGAGAGCAGCCCGCAGGGGGCCCGGCTCGTCGCGCTCGACGAGCGCGGGGATCGCCAGTTTCACCTGTTCGAGACGCCGGCATCGGTCGTGCGCGACACGCACCCGGTCGTGTCGCCCGACGGGAC
>JAEWJO010000669.1 GCA_023386455.1 Pseudomonadota bacterium
GGGGTCAGACATGACTTCCATGACATCCCGGACGTCGCGGACACGAAGTCATGGAAGTCATGCCTGACCCCGGGCGCTGGCCGGACAAACTGGCTCAGTGGGCCAGGCCGCGATCGGGAACCACGAGGGCGCCCAGGCCGGCCAGGACACCGAAGATGCCGGCGACGAGCAGCGCGTGGAGGCCCCAGCCCATCACGGCCGTCGTGCCGGTCGCGGCACCCTTTGCGGCGGCCTCGCGGCTGACGTGATCGAACAGCATCCACACGACGCCATTGCCGGCACCGAACACGATCGCGCACAGGCCCGCGAGTCGGCCCATACGACGGCGAAGGCCGGCGAGCGCACCGACGAGCGCGAGGAGGGCGGCGGGCACGTAGAACGCGACCATCACGCCGCGGTACTCGGCAAGCTTGTGGTTGACCTCGCCGATCGTGCGCTGCACCTCGGGATCGGCCTGCATCGCGAGCGGCTTCGCACCCGCGATGAGGTCGCAGATGTCGTCGATGCCGCGCACGATCTGGTACGCGCTCACCGTGACGTCGACGTTCGCCTGCGAGCTGTGCAGCTCGACGAACGGCAGGAAGAAGCCGGCGACGCCGGCGATGCCGCCGATCAGGACGAGATACTTCCACGCGCGCACGCGTGGAGCGTAGCAGCTAGCCGAAGTGGCGCGCGGGGCCGGTCGGCTCTTCGTCGCTCGCGAAGTCGTTCAGCTCGCTCATGTCGTTCATGTCGCTCTCGTTCGGAGCGCTGCCGTCGTCGATGACGCGCGTCGGTCGCACGTCGCCGGCGATGCGCGCTACCGCGGCAACGACCTCGCTCGGTTCGCACGGCTTGGGGATGAAGGCGGCGGCGCCGATGCGCGCGGAGATCTCGGGCGCGTGTGGCGAAGCCGAGACGAGCAGCACCGGTGGCGCATCGGGCAGCGTGTTCATGCTGCGCGAGAGCTCGGCGATCCCGACGCGCGGATCGTACGAATCGACGACGACGACATCGATGCCGCCCTCGCTGATGCGCAGAAACGCCTCGCGAATGTTGAGTGCTATCAGGACCTCGTGTCCTGCCTCCCGCAACGCCGACCCCAAACGGTCGCGCGTATCAGCGTCGGATTCGACCAGGAGGATACTGCCCACGTTGAGAGCCTACCCCGGAACCACGTCCAGGTGGGTGCGCGTGCCGTCGATCGTCGTCGAGGAGCGTGAGACCCGGCGGTGGGAGTGGATCAGGGTTTCACGTCGGGGGGCGGATTCGACTTGCGCTTGGCGCGCTCGTGACCCTCGGTCCACCCGATCTCCTTCGTCAGCTGCATCGCATCCTGGAGGCGATTGGGCATGACGACCGCGCCGCGCGTCGGCGTATCCGTGAGGAGGAGCTCGGCAGTCGCGCGGCGATCGCCGAGGTTGCGCATCTCGGTGTTCGCCGCCTGGCGATAGCGCTCGGCCTTGCCGCCGAGACCGGCCTTGTCGCAGAGCGACGCGAGGAGCTGCTGGACGCGCGCGGCGCCGAGGCGCGAGCGGACGCGCTGCGCGTGGAACAGCGCCGCCTCGGCGAGACGCAGCGCGCGATAGGAGTCGCCGGCCGCGTCGACCATCTGCGCCTGCGCGCGGAGCACGCGCCAGAACGACTCGGGGCCGTCCGTCGCGGTGAAGCCTTCGCCGAGCGTCGCGAGATCGACGCACTCGACGAGCTCGCGGTTCGCGGTGTCCGGATCGCCGGCGCGCTGGAGCGCCATCGCGAGATCGAGATAGAGCTCGCAGACGAGGTTCATGTCGCCCGAGCCGATCGCACGACCGACACCGCGGCGGAGTGCGGCGATCGCACCGTCGAGATCGCCCTCGGAGAGTGCGAGCGCGGCGCTCGCGCGATCGATCATCGATACGAGCAGCGGCGCGCTCGACCAGTCGCGCGCCTCGGCGAGAATGCCGCGCGCGAGGGCGGTTTCACCGCGCGTGCGCAGCACGTCGGCGAGGCGAACGGAGAGCGAGACGAACTGGTGCTCGGCACCGTCCTCGATGTCGCCCGACTGCACGGCCTGGCGAACCGCGACGAGCGCGCGATAGAAGAACTGGCCGGCGCCGGCCTCGTCGAGCTGCTCGGCGGCGAGGTCGCCGGCGGAGCGCAGGAGCTCGATCGCTTCGCGCGCGTGCCCGGCGAGATCGTGATGGTGACCGAGGAGGCCGATGTCACTCGTCATCGCCTGGACCGCCGCGGCAGCACTCGCGTGGAGCGAGCGGCGGACGTCGGCCGGCGTCGCGTCGTAGACGATCTCGCGCACCAGCCGCGACGTGAACACGAGCTCGCCCGACGGATCCTTGCCGAGCAGACCGTGGCTCTCGGCGTCGGTGAGCGCGGGCTCGAGCGTGTCGCTCGGCATCATCGAGCGCAGGAGGTCGCTGTGCGGCTCGATGCCGAGCACGGCGGCCGCCTGGAGCACGTCACGCGTCGACTGCGCGAGCATCGACAGGCGCGCGGCGACGAGGTCGGGCAGCGAGACCTTCGTGTCCTCGGCCTTGCCGCCTTCGATCAGGTAGCGCACGACGTGCTCGACGTGGCCGGGATACGCGCGCGTCGTCTCGAACAGCTGCTGCACCGACGGCAACCCGCGCACGCCCGCCTTCGTCAGATCGCGGACGACGGCCTCGAGGTCCGCCGACTCGAGCGCGCCGATCTCGAGGCGCTTGACCGACAGCGGCCACTGCTCGCCGAATGCGAGCGACGACGTCATCACGATCGCCGGCAGCGCGAGGTCGTTGCTCTCCGTCGCGCGGCGCAGGATCTCGAGGCTCGGGTGATCGAATCGATCGACGTCCTCGCAGACGATCGTCACCTGGTTGTGCACGGCGGCGCGCTCGATCGCACGCAGCGTCGACCACACCATCTCGCGCCGGCGAACCGGCGGCTCGAGCTCGAGCAGTGTCGTCGGATGACCGAACAGCTGCGCGATGCCCGGGATGTCGCGCTCGTTGAGCCCGATCGCGAGCACCGCGTCGCGCAGCTCGATCTCGCTCGACACCGCCGGCAGCTGGAGGATCGCCGCGAGCAGCGATCGCATCGGATAGAACGGCGCCGCGAGGCCGCTCGGGTCGGGACCGACCTGATAGATCACGCGACCGTCACTCGCGACGTGCGAGTAGGCGTGGCGCATCAGCGTCGTGCGCCCCGCGCCTTCATTGCCGATCACGAGGAGTCCGCCGTTGGAGCCCGGCAGGCGGCGCATGTGCTCGAGCAGCGTCTCGAGCTCGGGCGCGCGACCGGTGAACGGCAGCGGGAACACGTCCGGGGTCGCCGGCGCGGTCGGGATCTCGAACGTCTTCGAGACGCGCGTGCGCGGCGTGCCGCACTCGGGACAGAACTTGAACGTCGGCGCGACCGAGGTGCCGCACGACACGCACTTGTCCGTCGCCGGCAGCTGCCGCATGCGCGCGCGGATGCCGAGCAGCGCGTCGCGCATCTCCTGCGCCGACGTGTAGCGATCCGTCGGGTGCTTCGCGAGCGCCTTCGCGATCACGACGTCGAGCTCGCGCGGGATGTTCTCTCGCCGCTGCGTCAGGTTCGTCGGGACCGCCTTCAGGTGGTTCGTCAGGATCTCGGTCGTCGTGCCGGCGAAGAACGGCGTCTTCTCGGCGAGCAGCTCGTAGAGAATGATGCCGACCGCGTAGATGTCCGAGGCGAACGATGGCGGCGCACCGCTGATCACCTCGGGGGCCATGTACTCGGGCGTGCCGGAGATCGAGCGGTCCTCCGCCTCGCGCACGCCGGTCACGAGGCGCGCGATGCCGAAGTCGACGATCTTCACCGCGTCGACGCCGGCGCGCCGCTGGTCGACGATGATGTTGTCGGCCTTGAGGTCGGCGTGGACGACACCCGCGAGGTGCGCTTCCTCGATGCCGGCGAGCGCCTGACAGACGAGGTCGATCACGCGCTCGACGCCGAGCGGGTTCTCGTTGACGAGGAGCTGCGTGAGGGTCGGACCCTTCACGTACTCCATCGCGAGGTAGAGGAGCCCGTCGGGCGCCTGGCCGTAGTCGATGATCGAGACGCAGTTGGGGTGGTTCAGGCGCGACGCGCTCATCGCCTCGCCGCGGAACCGAGTGATCATGCGCGGATCCGCGCACAGCTCCTCGTTCAAGATCTTGACCGCGACGGTGCGGCCGAGCGCCATCTGGTCGGCCTTGTAGACCGCACCACTGCCACCGATGCCGATGCAGGCAGTCAGCTTGAACTTGTCGCCGAGGACCCGGCCGACAAGTTTCAAGGACTTCTGTACTTGGTCCTGCACCGTCACGAGATTACGCCCTTGGTCCCTCTTCGAAGCATCTCACGAAGAGCGCTCGATTACGACGGCGATTCCCTGTCCAACGCCGATGCACATCGACGCCAGGCCATAGTGGTTGGACCGTTGCTCGAGCTCGAGCATCAGCGTCAACACGAGCCGTGCTCCCGAGGCGCCGAGCGGATGTCCCCAGGCGATCGCGCCGCCGTTGACGTTCACCTTCTCGGGGTCGAGACCGATCTGCTCGACACACGGGATCGCCTGCGCGGCGAACGCTTCATTGAGCTCCGCCAGATCGATGCGTTGCGGCGTAACTCCGGCCAGCGCCAAGGCCTTCTTGCTCGCCGGGATCGGCCCGAGCCCCATGTAGCTGACCTCGACGCCGGCCGACGCGCCGGAGACATATCGCGCCTTTGGCGTGAGCCCGTATTGTTTCATTGCTTGTTCGCTACAGAGCAACAATGCGGCGGCGCCGTCGTTGAGGCCCGACGCGTTGCCCGCGGTGACAGTCCCGTTCTGCTTCACGAACGCCGGCCGGAGCTTTTGCAGTTGCTCGATCGTCGTTTCTGGGCGTGGGTGCTCGTCGGCCGTGACCTTGATCTCCGCACCCGTCTTCCGGTCGACGCCGGTCACGATCGGCGCGATCTCCAGCGCCATGCGGCCCGACGCGATCGCCTTGCCAGCACGCTGCTGCGAGGTCAGCGCGAACCGGTCCTGCGCCTCGCGTGACACGTTGCAGCGCTCCGCGACCTTCTCCGCCGTCTCGCCCATCGCGAGCGTGCCGTGCATCGCCTCCATCTTCGGATTGGGGAAGCGCCAGCCGAGCGTCGTGTCGTAGATCGTCTGGTTGCCGCGCGGGAACGCGTCGGTCGGCTTGCCCATCACGAGCGGCGCGCGCGACATCTGTTCGACGCCGCCGGCGATCACCATGTCGGCCTCGCCCGTCATGATCATGCGCGCCGCGTCGGTGATCGCCTGCATGCCCGAGCCGCACAGCCGGTTGACCGTGACGCCGGGGACCGAGACCGGCAGACCCGCGAGTAGCGCCGCCATGCGCGCGACGTTGCGGTTGTCCTCGCCCGCCTGGTTCGCGCAGCCGAGGATGACGTCGTCGATCTTCTCGGTGGGGATCTTCGTCTTGGCGACCAGCGCCGCGATGACCGCCGCTGCGAGATCGTCGGCGCGCACGCCACCCAGCCCACCACCGTAGCGCCCGAAAGGAGACCGAATACCGTCGACGAGATAGGCAGCGCGAGACATGCGCGCACCATAGCCGAAAACTGGCGAACGAGCCGGACGGTACCTACCGTCGGCGCATGATCCACGACTTCACCACGCTGGCCGAGCACGACGTGAGCTGGCTGGCGATCCGTCAGCCGGCGGTCATGCGCATGCTCGAGGCGGAGCTCGCCTCGCCCGACGGCGATGCGTTCGCCGCGGGGCTGGAGCTGGCGTGTCGCGTCCTCGGGGGCCGCACCCCGCTCGGCGATCTGCGCCTCGACCACAGCTCGCTTGCATCGGCGATGGCGGCGGTGCGCGGGGGCCGCTGCGACCGCGCGATGGTGCGGTCGATCCGCGACCAGATCGAGGAGCTTCCGATCGTGCTGACGCAGATCGAGCAGGATGCGGTCGCGACGGTCGTCGCCTCGATCATCTGGGCCGTGCTCGACGTGAGCGTGCGCGATCTGGACGACGCGTTGGTCGCGTAGCCGTCGACGGGGCCGGGCGGGGTATCACCCGACCGATGGGCGGACACGGATGCCTCGATCCGGGTGTCACCCGACCGATCCGGGCGACCGATCCGGGTGTCACCCGACCGATGAGCGGACAAACGTCAACGTCGACGTGAACCTGAACCTGAACGTGAACCTGAACGTCGCCTCGATCCGGGTATCACCCGACCGATGACCGGACGAATGGCCTCGGTCGGGCCTTGATCCGGGTGTCACCCAACCGATGACCGGACGAATGGCCTCGGTTCGGGCCTCGCTCCGGGTGTCACCCAACCGATGACCGGACGAATCGCCTCGGTTCGGGCCTTGATCCGGGTGTCACCCGACCGATGACCGGACAAATGGCTTCGATTGAGCGCCCGGGGTCAGGCATGACTTCCATGACTTCGTGTCGCGACGTCCGAGCGCCCGGGGTCGGGCATGACTTCCATGACTTCGTGTCCGCGACGTCCGGGATGTCATCGACGCAGCGCCCGGGGTCAGGCATGACTCAGGCATGACTTCCATGACTTCGTGTCCGCGACGTCCGGGATGTCATGGAAGTCATGTCTGACCCCTGGTTGTGATTCTGACTTCCATGACCTCGTGTCCGCGACGTCCGGGATGTCATGGAAGTCATGGAAGTCATGTCTGACCCCTAGTCGTGCGGCTGCTAGTCGGATCCCGGGTGTCGCCCGTTCCCGGGTGTCACCCGACCGATGACCGGACAAACGTCGTGCTTCGTCGACGGTCTCGCAGACGATCACGTATGCGGCCCCGTTCACGTGCACGGCCCCGCCCACAGAGTCAGCTTGTCCGGCCAGCGCCCGGGGTCAGGCATGACTTCCATGACTTCGTGTCCGCGACGTCCGGGATGTCATGGAAGTCATGTCTGACCCCTAGTCGTGCATGACCTCGTGTCCGCGACGTCCGGGATGTCATGGAAGTCATGTCTGACCCCTAGTCGTGCGGCTGTCATGACCCCTAGTCGTGCGGCTGTCACCCGACCGATGACCGGACAAGCGTCGTGCTTCGTCGACGGTCTCGGAGACGATCACATTTGCGGCCCGGTTCACGTGCACGGCCCCGATCACGGGATCGCCCACGATCACGTGGGGCGGACATGGCGGTCGCCCTCGACCAGGCTACGCGGGGGCAGGAGCGAACGCGGCACGAGCTGCCGCGATGGCGGAGTCCATGTCCTCGGCGATCGGACATGCGAGCGCGAGCATCGAGCCGTCGGGATGGGGAACCGAGAGCGACGTGCAATGCAGCGCGAGCCGGTGCAGCGCGAACCTCTCGCGCCACAGCCGGTTGTGGTCGCCCTTGCCGTAGCGGACGTCACCGATCAGGGGACACGAGAGATGCTTCATGTGCCGCCGGATCTGGTGGAGCCGGCCCGTGTGAGGCCTCGCCTCGACGACGGCGTAGCGGCCGAATGTCTCGGTGCGCCAGACCTCGGTGACGGCGGGGATGCGCTCCTCACCCGGCGCCTTGGGAATGGCGTGGTCGACGACCGCGTGCTCGGGCGGATGGCCGCGCGTGATCGCGACGTAGCGCTTGTCGGCGACGGGCCACGCCTCGGAGAATGCGCGTGCGGCGTCCTTGTCGAGCGCGAACAGCACGAGGCCCGACGCGCCGCGATCGAGCCGGTGGACGGGGTAGACCCAGAGGCCGACGGCATCGCGGACGAGCTGTAGAAGTGCGTCGTCGTCGTCGGCCCAGCCTCGATGCGTCGCGACGCCGCTTGGCTTGTCGACGGCGACACAGCGGTCGTCGCGGTGGACGATCCGGATCACTTCAGGTGCTGCTGGAAGAACTCGACTTGCACCTGTTCCTTCGCGAACGCGAGCTTCGGATCGGGAACCATGTGCGTCGACGACAGCGTGATCACCTCGGCGCGCTTGCCGGCGACGTAGAGCTTCTCGATCAGCGCGAGCGTGTGCGCGAAGTGCACGTTGTCGTCGGTGATGCCGTGCATCACGAGCAGCGGGCGCGACAGCTTTGCGGCATGCGTCAGGGCGCTCGTCGAGTCGTAGCCGGCCTCGTTGTTGCGAGGCTCGCGCATGTATCGCTCGGTGTAGCAGGTGTCGTAGAGGCGCCAGTCGGTGACGGGCGCGCCCGCGACGGCGGCGTGGAAGACGTCGGGGCGCAGCAGCACCGCCAGTGCGGAGAAGTAGCCGCCGAAGGACCAGCCGGTGACGCCGACGCGCGTCATGTCCATCTCCGGGTGTGCTTTGCCCATCGCCTGCAGCGCTGCGACCTGATCGGCGAGCGGGATCGAGATGAGGTCCTTCAGGATCACGCGCTCCCACGCGCGGCCGCGATAGGGAGTGCCTCGACCGTCGCTGCGGACGACGACGAAGCCGGCGTCGGCGTACCACTGGTCGAGCACGTACGAGTCGAGGCCGGCGTCGACGTATTGCGAGTGCGGGCCGCCGTAGACCTTGAGGATGACGGGGTAGCGGCGGGACTTGTCGAACGTGCGCGGCCGCGTGATCGCGACGTGGTGCGTGCGACCCTCGATCTGCACGGTCTCGAGGACCCTCGTCGGCGTGACGGACGGCTTCGCGGCGACCGACGGGAGCTCGTGCGCGGTGCCGTCCTTGCCGATCGCGACGGCGCGGGCGCCTCCGGTCGTCGCGAGGTGCGTCGTCACGACGAGCACGCCGTTCTCGAAGCTGCCGCTCGACACGCCGTCACCGGTGTCGAGACGCGTGGCCTTGCCGCCGTCGAGAGGGACGCGGAGGACCTGCGAGCGGATGGGGTCGGTCGACGCGTCGACGATGACACTGGTGCCGTCGAAGCCGACGAGCAGGCGCATGCCGAGCGAGGCCTCGACGACGCGCCGGGCGACCGAGCCATCCGGCTTGCGGAGCTCGAGCGTCCAGCCGTCGTCGTGGGCTTCCGTCGCCCACAGAAAGCCCGAGCCGTCGGGCAGCCACAGCGGATCGCCGGGGCCGTAGCCCATGGCGGCGCGGGTGTCGGGGACGTTGAGCCAGGCGTCGTCGTGCTCGTGGACGAGCGTGCGCGCGGCGCCCTTGTCGTCGAACGCGAGCACCTCGAGGTCGGTCTGCTCGCGCGTCAGCACGACGATCGTCAGCGGGCTCTTCGCGGTCCACGTGACGCGCGCGAGGTACGGATACCTGGTGCCGTCCCACGCGAGCCAGCGCGGCTCGCCGCCGGCGATACCGACGATGCCGAGATCGAGCGACGCGTTCGGCCGGCCCGCGCGCGGATACTTGAACGGCACCGGCTTCTTGTCGGGATGGCGCGCGTCGGCGACGTAGAGCGTGTCCATCGCCTTCGTGTTGGTGCGCTGGAAGACGATCTCGGTCGATGAGGGGGACCACCAGTAGCCGCGGCCGCGACCGAGCTCTTCCTGCGCGGCGAAGTCGGCGACGCCGTACTCGACATCCTCGCCGTGGTTCGTGAGCCGCTTCGCCGGTGCCTGTGCGACGGCCGACGTGATCCAGAGGTCGCCGTCACGGACGAACGCGATGTGCTTGCCGTCGGGCGAGAGGCGAGGGTCGTAGGCGTCGCCCTGCGGGTCGATCGCGCGGCGCGCGCCGGTCTTGCGGTCGAGCACGAAGATGCGCTCGCCGAGCGGGACCATGACGGTCGCGCCGTCGGCGCTGACGCCGATGTCGACGACGCCGCGCGTCGCGGTGCGGCTGCGCTCGCGTCGGGCTTTTTCGGCCTCGGACAGGTTCTCGTCGGCGGCGCCGAGCGCCTCCTTCGCGGCGAGCAGCGTCTTGACCGCGCCGGTCTTCGTGTCGAGCTCGTAGAGGTCGGCGGCGAAGTCGCGCGCGCCGGTGCGCCGGAACAGCACGGCACCGTCGGGCGTCGCCGCGAGCGCGGTCGGGCGCCCGAGCCGGAAGTTGTAGGTCTCGGCGGCTTCGGTGAGCAGCGTCGCGTCGAGGGTGGGCCAGGAGGTCATGGAGCTCTTGGGGGGCGAGGAGTGCGCGCAGCCCGCGACGAGCAGGAGCGCTGCGAGGGGGGCACGCATGCGTCGGCGAGTATGCCGGTTTTTTGCCCACACGCGGCGCCTGCGGGACCATTGCATCCATGCGCAAGGAACGCCGGCACCGCCGCGCCCAGAACCAGACTGCTGCGATGAGCTACCAGCTCGACGACTGCTGCCGCGATGGAGAGATCCAGGCGATGGTGATCGCCGACGGCGACGGCCTGCCGCTCGCGTCTGCGGGAGACTCGTACGCATGCGACGAGGTCGCCGCGCGGATGGTCCACGTCGGAGCCCGGATCCGCGAGTTCAACGGCACGCTGCTCGAAGGCGGCTGCCGCTGGGACGTCCAGATGACGAAGGTCTCGATCGACGGCAGCGAGCTGCTCGTGTGCGCGGTCGGCGGTACGGCCGAGCAACGCAAGCGCCAGATCGCGCGCGGCGCGGCCGGTGCGCTCCGGATCCTGCACGCAGCCTGATCCCGGTCATCTGCTAGCCTTCGGGCATGCGCACCGCGATTGCCCTGACGATCGTCCTCGCCGCCTGTAGCTCTCCGACGAAGAAGTCGGATGTCGGTACGGACGAGGCCGCGAAGCTCCTGATCGATCGCAACTGGATCGATCGCATGCCCGAGACCGAGCGCGACAAGCTGCACGTCTATCGCTTCGTCCCGTCGATGGGCGGCGGCGTGTTCCAGGATCGCACGATCTTCAAGGGCACGTTCGAGCTGTTCATGTTCAAGGTCGAGGGCAACCACATCCGCTTCGTCCTGCCCGAGACGAAGGAGGACGTGCGCAGTCAGTACAAGATCGAGAACGTCTCCGGACCGGAGCCGTTCGATCTGAAGCTGACGGTGTTCTCCGATCCGCGCGGCCCGCACGAGTACTACGGCATGCGCAGCGAGACCGATCGCGACGGCCACGTCCTCGAGCAGACGCTACGCGCGCTGCCCGCTGCGAAGTGAGCGGCGGCTGATCTGGACGAGCCGCTCCGCCGGGAGATCGGCGTGGGGATCCGGCGCGTCGAGCGGCTCGACGACGAGCTCGAACAGGCCGCAATCGAACGGCGTGCCGGGGGCGGCCGTCGCCGGCACGATGCGCTCGCGCAGGCCCTGCTTCGCGAGCGTGCGCGCGCGATAGTGGCAGTAGGGATTGTTGCCCGGTCGCCCGAGCACGCTGTGCGCGGTGAAGCTGCAGCCGCCCATGCACGTCTCCGCGAACGGGCACATGCGGCAGAAGCCCCACAGATCCTCGACGGTACGGTGACGCGTGAACGCGAGCTGCGGTGCGCGCTCCCAGATCTCGGCCAGCGGTCGCGACCGGACGTTGCCGCCGACGTAGGGCACGCTCTGCAGCGACGGGCAGCCCTTCACGCCGCCGTCGGCCTCGATGCCCAGCACGAACCGACCGGCCTGGCAGCCCTGCCAGTGATCGCGGTCGGTCTCGGCGACCGAGCGCAGCAGCGTCTCCTCGGGACCGAAGTAACCGAGGTTGTTGCCGGGCGTGATCACGATGCCGGCGTCGCGTGCGCGCTGCTTGAGCGCGGCGATCCGCGGCACGACGTCGGTGAGCTCCCACGGCTGGAGCAGCAGCTCGGGGCGATCGGCGGCGCGGCCGAGCGGCGCGGTCAGCTGGATCTGCCACGACTCGATCCCTTTCGCGCGAAGCAGCTCGTACAGCGGCTCGAGGTCGCGCTGGTTCAGCCGGTTGAGGTTGATGTTCGACGACGTCGGCACGCCCGCGGCGCGCAGGCGATCGAGCGCGGTCATCGCGGCCCGCCAGCTGCCGCGCAGGTTGCGCATGCGGTCGTGGGTGTCCTCGAGCCCGTCGATCGAGACACCGGCATGGGTGAGGCCCGCGCTCGCGAGATCTCGCGCGAGACCGTCGGTGATGCCGCGGCCGCCGGTGACGAGCGCGGCACCGATGCCTCGCGCGGCGAGCGCGCGGCAGATCTCGAGGAACCCGTCGTGCAGGTATGCCTCGCCGCCGATCAGCGCGACCTCGCGCGCACCCATCGCCGCGAGCTGCGCGACGACGTCGAGCGCTTCGTCCGTCGACAGCTCGCCGTCGCGGGCGACACCGGCGCGCGAGCCGCAGTGTGTGCACGCGTGATCGCAGCGCAGCGTCAGCTCCCACACGACGTACGCGGGAAACGGCCGCTCGCGCACGACGTTCAGCCGGCGGCGATCGCGGCTGTCCCGTTCGACCGTCACGGCGCCTGCGGCTCGGCCGGCGGCGTCGCGATCGTCTCGGTCGTGTCGGCGGGAGGCTCGGCGACCTTCATCGACGGATCGCGCCAGCCGTCGACGCCGTCGCAGTTCTGGTCGACGCCGTCGCCGAACACGTCGGCCGCGCCGGGGTAGCGGCCACGGTCGCCGTCGTCGCAGTCGATGTCGGCGGTCGCGCCATCACCATCGCGGTCGCCGGCGCCGCCGTACTGCGGGCCTTGCCGGTAGCGTCCCGCCGGGCCGTAGCACGCGGCGAGCAGCATCGCGC
>JAEWJO010000340.1 GCA_023386455.1 Pseudomonadota bacterium
TCACCGCCGATCCGGCAGAGCCGGCGTTGGCAGCAGAGCCGGCGTTGGCAGCAGAGCCGGCGTCGGCAGCAGAGCCGGCGTCGGCAGCGGAGCCAGCGTTGGCAGAGCCGGTGTCGGCAGCAGAACCCGCCGAACCCGCCGAGCCGGCCGAGCCCGCCGAGCCCGCCGAGCCGGCGGCAGACCCACCCGGGCCGACCGGTCCGACTCCCTTGGCGTTCGCCGGCACATGATAGAAGTCGCAGCGCTGCAGGTCCTCGAGCGTCTGCGCCGCGATCGCGCACTGCACCGCCTTGCGCTTCGACCCACCCTTGCAGCGCCGGACCTCGCCCTCGAGCGCCGCGTCGCCGACGAGGTTCTCGGTGCCCATGAGGTGCTGCATGTTCGCGAGTGCCTTGCGGCAGTCACCTTCGCTCGGCTTGTTGCACGCGGCGATGGCGAGCACGCAGCCAACCCAGATCGACAGACGCATCATCTCCACTCCTTCGGCCGCGACTCTAGCAGCATGCGTGCGCGTTCGAGATCCTGACCCGTATCGATCTCGCGCCACTGTCCATCGATGAAGATCGGGTCGATCTGGATGCCGCCGTCGATCAGCTGCTGCCACAGATCGGTCAGGTATGCGTTGCGGTAGCGCGCCGCGCGCTGGAACGGCTCGTCCTCGCGGCCGTCGTACGTCTGCGCGATCTGATCGAGCGTGCGCGCCGCGATCGCGACGCCGCGCGGGCCGAGCCGCGACAGGCCGATGAACTCGCCGACGGCGTCGGCGGGCGGCAGCGCCTTCTTGCCGACGCGCGCGACCGTGCCGTCCGGCAGGAGGTCGGCGACCTCGCCCTCGTCGAGCGGGTGCTCGCTGCGGCCCTCGTAGATGTCGCGGAACTGGCGATCGATCACGAGACCGATCTCCGCGGTCGATGCGGCCGCCGCGGCGGCGACCTCCCGCGTGAACAGGATGTCCGAGTACGTCAGGTAGGTCGGCTGATCGAGGTACCTGCGTGCCTTGCCGAGCGAGAGCAGCACGTTGTTGGTCTGCCACTCGTCGTTGTCGACGAAGATCGCGCGCGGCACGAACGAGCGCACGAACTGCTCGAGCACGTCGCCGCGGTAGCCGCGGATGACGACGAGCTCGTCGACGCCGACCGACGACAGCGCGTCCCACACGTGGCCGAGGATCGGCGTGCCGCCGATCTCGACCATGCACTTGGGGACCTCGTCGGTGTGCGTTCCGAGCCGCTTGCCGCGGCCGGCGGCGATCAGGATCGCGCGGCGAATCGGTGTGCTCATCGAGGTGCGAACCTTCCGAGCTTCAGGAGGATCTTCGCGAAGCTCATGCCGAGATAGAGGACGTTCACGCCCGCGTACGCCCAGAAGTAGATGTCGATGCGGTTCGCGAGCGCGCAGAGGAAGATGTACTGCGGATAGTGAACGACGAACCGTGCGGCCCACTCGAACACGTTCAGGGCCATCCCGACCGGTCCCTTGCGCTTGCCGACCTCGGCAGGCTGGCCGTCCTCGGTCATCTGCTTCGCGCCGTACTCGGGGCGCCGCATGAACGACGTCAGCGCGATGCCCGATGCCAGGCAGAACAGGCCCGCGAGGCCGACGATCAGCAGTCGCTCGTCGCCGGTCTCGCGCCACAGACGGACGGCGATGCAGCCGAACAGCAGCATCGCCTTCAGCTCGTCCATGAGGAAGTCGAGCAGGTGGCCGATCGGCGACGCGATCTTGCGGTGTCGCGCGAGCTGGCCGTCGGCGCAGTCGAGCACGAACGAGAACTCGAACACCGCGGCCGCGGCGACGAGCGCGCCCCACGACGGCAAGAACACGAACATCGCGCACGCGACGACGGCGACGAGCGCCGAGCCGAACGTGATCTGGTTCGGGGTGATCCGCGTGTTGCGAAGCAGGTAGACGATGACGGCCGCCGGTGGACGCGCGATCCACTCGGTGAACCAGTTGATGTCCTGCTTCTTCTTCGACGCCCGATAGATGGCGGCGATCTCGGATGCCATTCGCCGCGAAGCTATCAGCTATCAGCGAGCGCGGCGACGGCGGCGGGCGGCTATCCGAGCGATCTACGACGCCAGCGGCGACACGGTGGTCGACGGGCGCTTGCCGACGATCAGGTACGTCTGCATCTTGCCCTTGCCCTTGATCTCGATCGGCTCGCGCGCCTCGAGCTCGAACACCCCGGCGAGCAGCGCCTGCGTCGCGGTCGTGACGTGGATGCGGCCCGGCACGCCGTGGCTCTCCATCCGGCTCGCCGTGTTCACGGTGTCGCCCCACAGATCGTAGATGAACTTCTTCTGGCCGATCACGCCCGCGACGACCGGGCCGGTGTGGATGCCGACGCGAACCGTCAGGTCGGATGCGTGCTTCGTCGCGAATCGATCGATCGCGTCGAGCATGTCGAGCGCCATGTGGCCGATCGCCACCGCGTGATCGGCGATCGGCTGCGGGATGCCGGCGACGACCATGTACGCGTCGCCGATCGTCTTGATCTTCTCGAGGCCGTGCTTCTCGGCGAGCACGTCGAACTCGCTGAACAGCTCGTTCAGCATCGCCACGAGCTGCTCGGGCGGGATGCGCGAGGATAGCGACGTGAAGCCGACGATGTCGGCGAACAGCACGGTGACCGCGTCGAAGCGGTCGACGATCAGGCCCTCGCCGGACTTCAGGCGGTCCGCGATCGGCGCGGGCAGCACGTTCAGGAGCAGGCGCTCGCTCGTCTGCTTCTCCTCCGACAGCTCCTTCGTGCGCTTCTCGACGAGCAGCTCGAGGTTCTCGTTGTGCTCCTGGATCGTCGCGGCCATCGCGTTGAAGTTCTGGCCGAGCTGGCCGACCTCGTCCTTCGAGAGCACCGGCGTGCGCGCCGAGAAGTCCTTGTCGGCGAACCGCTTCACCGTCGAAGTCAGCGCGAGGATCGATCGCGTGAGGAGCGTCGACAGCGCGATCGAGACGATCAGCGCGAGCACGATCATCGCGAGCGAGATCTTGATCGCGAGCCCGCCTGCCTTCGCGAGCGCCGCCTGCATGTTCCGGTCGGTGATGTCGAGCCCGAGGACCGCGAGGCAGCGGCCGTCGCCGCCGCGCAGCGGGATGCCGGCGTCATCGGTCAGCGGCACGTAGGCCGAGACCGAGCGGACATTGAACTTCGGGTCGGGCACGAAGTCGGGCTCGAGCTGGCTCGAGCACTCGGTCAGCGCCTTCTCGAGCAGGGGAATCTCGGAGACGTCGTAGGGCAGGTTGAAGTGCGACGCGCTCTCGCCGTCGGGCAGCTGCTCGCCGCGCGCGGTCCGGGCGTTGTAGTCGAGGACATCCGCGTCGACGAGGAAGCGAGGGTTACGAGGGTCGTCGGTCGGCGCGAGCAGGTACGCGTACTTCATGAGCTCGGGCTCGGCGCGGCGCAGGCTGCGGAGGCGGGCGTAGACCTCGGCGTAGGCGGCCGACGCCTCGACGGCGGCGACCTCGGTGTCGTCGAGCGTGCCGAGCCGGGCACGGAGCGTGCGCACCGCGTCGAGCTCGAGCTCGGTCGCGCCGACGTGGGCGATGTCGCGCAGCTTGCTGCGCAGCTCGGAGGCCAGCTGGCGCTCGATGAAGCGATAGAGGAACAGCGCGAGGAGGACGCTGACCAGCGAGCTGACCAGGAAGAACGCAACCGTGATCTTGCGTCGCAGCCGCACCCCGCGTGGACGGTATCACGTCGACGGATCTGCCCGTCGGATCCTCCCAGTTTTCCCTTGAAGATCGCGGGTCCGCCCGATAGGGTCCCGCGCGAACACTTAAAGGGGGTTCAGGATGCAAGAGCACACGATCCCCGAGTCTCTCATCGAGCAGATCCGTACGGGCAAAGCTGCCCTGGTCGTCGGTGCGGGAATCGGAGTACCGAGCTGGAAACAACTTCTGGAGCGCATGACGAAGGCGCTCGAGACCCGCGGCCGCGAAGGCGACGAAGCGGCCACCAAAGATCTCGAGAAGCTGCTGAACAAGGGCAGCCTCGTTCGCGCGGTCGGGTTCCTCGCCCGTTCACTGGGTGAGGAGACCTGCGACCGCATCGTCCAGGAGCTCTGGGCCGCACCGGCCGAGACTCCGGCTCTCCCGAAGGCCATCGCACGGCTTCCGTTCCGCCACATCTGGACGACGTTCCCGGGCGACATCCTCGAGCACGCGCTCGAGACCGGCTCGCCCGAGGAGTGGCCGCCGTCGCGCATCGTCAGCTACCAGGAGCTCGGCGAGCTGTCGCCGCGCCGCCGCACGCTGGTCAAGATGCTCGGCAACATGGACACGTACGTCGTCACGCCCGCGAGCGTGCGGCGCGCGCTGTCCCGCGCCGTCGACCTGCGCGAGTACGCGCGCGAGCTGTACGTCGAGGGCTCGCTCGTGTTCGTCGGGTTCCGCTACGGCGATCCCGATCTGTCCGCACTCCTCGATCGCGTGTTCGGCATGTTCGAGCCGCCGCGCGGTACGCACTACTTCCTCGGCGCCGGCGTCGGCCCGGTCACCGTCGACGAGCTGATGGCCGACCACCACATCGAGGTGGTCAACGTCGCGGGCCGCGGCGGCGACGAGGTCGCCGAGCGCAGCGTCATCGACTGGCTCGAGGCGCTCCGCACGGCGTGCGAGAAGGTGAGCATCACGCTCGCGCAGACGCGTCCGGACGCGGACGACGTCGATGGCTGGGTCGCGCTGCTCGGTGAGAGCGGCGACGAAGGCGCCGAGGCGCGCGACGCGCTCGCGCTCATCGAGCGCAACGCGCGCAAGGCCAAGAAGTGGGACACCGTCGTCGAGGTCATCCTCGGCCGCATCGAGGCCGCGGAGGCCGGCGAACGCGCCCAGGAGCTGTTGAACCTCGCCGAGGTCTACGAGACCGAGGTCGGTGACCTCCGCCGCGCGTTCGAGGCCGTCACGACGGCCTGCCAGATCGCACCGGAGGATGACGCCGCGGTCGCGCGCGCCGAGAAGCTCGCTGCCGCGACCGGTGGCTGGGCCGACCTCGTCAACGAGGCGTCCGAGATCGCGACCGAGGCGACCGACGCCAAGCTCGCCTCGAAGTGGTGGGCGCGTCTCGGTGGCTGGTACGCCCAGAAGCTGGATCGCGTCGACTACGCGATGCCGAGCCTGCGCCGCGCGCTCGAGCTCGATCCGCAGAACCGCGCCGCGCACCACGCGTTCGCCGAGGCGTTCCGCAAGCAGCAGAAGTGGGCGGACCTCGCCGACGCGTTGCGCGCGCATGCCGAGATCGAGACCGACGTCGCGACGAAGGTCGGGCTCTACATCGACCTCGGTGACCTGATGGAGACGCAGCTCGCGTCGACCGCCAAGGCGATCGAGAGCTACCAGGCCGCGTTCGATCTCGACGAGAACAGCGACGACGCGCTCGCCGCGCTCGAGCGTCTGTATCGCCGCGACGAGAAGTGGGCGAACCTCGCGAAGGTCCTCGACCGCCGCGCGGAGATCATGCAGGAGTCCGGCGAGACCGGCCGCGCCGCCGCGATTCGCGGCGAGCTCGCGACGCTTCGCGCCGAGAAGCTCGGTGACCTCGAGGGCGCGATCGCGCGCTACGAGGCGACCGTCGCCGCCAACGGCAGCGACCTGACGGCGCTGAAGGCGCTCGTCGACCTCTACGACAAGACGGGCCGCACCGAGGACTACCTCCGCACGATGGAGCGCCTCGGCCAGGTCGCGCCCGAGGGCGAGAAGCTGGCGACGCTGCGCAAGCTCGCCGCCGAGCTCGAGGATCGCGATCCGGCGCGCGCGCGCGACGCGTACGAGAAGCTGCTCGTCGCGGATCCGAGCGCCGACGACGCGTACCGCGGTCTCGAGCGCGTGCTCAAGAACGAGGCGAACTGGTACGAGCTCGTGGCGATCCAGAAGCGCCACATCGCGGCCGCGAAGACCCCGGCCGCGCGCGTCGAGCTCTACCTCGAGAACGCGCAGGTCAACGAGAAGGAGCTCGACGATCCGCACCAGGCGATCGACGCGCTCATGAACGTGATCGCGATCGAGGAGCAGAACAAGACGGCCCTGTCGGCGCTGCCGCGCCTGTACACCCGCACGGAGCAGTTCGACCGCGCCGTCGACACGCTCGTTCGCCACGCGGCGCTCGAGGGTGACAAGGGCGCGCCGCTCTTCGCCGAGGCCGGACGCATCGCGTTCGAGAACCTGATGGATCCCGAGCTGGCGCAGCGCCACCTCGACAAGGCGATCGCCGCCGACAACGAGAACTTCCTCGCACTGAAGACGCTCGGCCAGCTCCACGAGAAGCGTGGCAACTGGACCCAGGCGGTCGAGATGCTGCTCCGCGCGGAGGCCGCGAGCGGCAGCCGCACCGAGCGCATCGCGCTGCTGTGGGACGCGGCGATCATCGCCGACCAGCGACTCGAGGA
>JAEWJO010000760.1 GCA_023386455.1 Pseudomonadota bacterium
CGCGGAGACGGTCGATCAGGGCCCGCCGCGCACCGGCGGCAACGGCGCGCCTCGGATCGCGGGGTACCGCGTGCACGACATCATCGGCGAGGGCGGCATGGGCACGGTGTACTCCGCCGAGCAGCACGAGCCGCGCAGGAGGGTCGCGATCAAGGTGCTGTACGCGCGGTCGGAGAACGCGCTCGTCCGGTTCAAGGCCGAGGCGCAGATCATGGCGCGACTCGACCATCCCGGCATCGCGCGCGTGCTCGAGGCCGGCGACGCCGACGGCCAGCCATTCCTCGTGATGGAGCACGTCGAGGGGCAGACGCTCGACAGCTTCGCGAGCGGCCTGCCGCGCGACGAGCGCCTCCGGCTGTTCCTCGCGATCTGCGACGCGGTTCATCACGCGCACGTGAAGGGCGTGATCCATCGTGACCTCAAGCCCTCGAACGTGATGGTGCGCGGCGACCGTCGCGTCGTCGTCCTCGACTTCGGCGTCGCGCGGCTCGCCGACGCGAACGGCTCGACACCCGGCGACACGCGCGCCGGCGACCTCGTCGGTACACCGATGTACATGAGCCCCGAGCAGGCGGGGCTGCGCCCCGAGCTCGTCGACGCGCGCTCGGACGTCTACACGCTCGGCGTGATCCTGTACGAGCTCGTCTCCGGCGAGCTGCCGCACGACATCCGCGAGCTGCCCCTGCCCGCGGTCACGCGCGTAATCTGCGACGATCCGATCGTGCCGCTCGGGCGCCGCGATCCGGCGCTCCGCGGCGATCTCGAGGCGATCGCGGACAAGGCACTCGCGAAGGATCCGCGCGACCGCTACCAGTCGGCGGCAGCGCTCGCCGATGACATCCGCCGCTACCTCGACGGGGCGCCGGTCTCGGTGCGCACGCCGGGCACGCTCGAGCGGACACGCAGGTTCATCAGGCGCCGCCCGCTCGTCGCGTCTGCGATCGCCGGCGCCGCGCTCGCCGCCGCGACCTTCGCGACGGTCATCACCGTGCTGTGGGTCGATGCGAGGGCCGCGCGGGAGACCGCGGAGCACGCGCGCGGCCTCGCCGAGACGGCACGCACGGACCTCGAGCGCCGCACCGACCAGCTCGTGGTCAAGCAGGCGCGCGCCGTCCTCGAGCGCGATCCGACCGAGGCACTCGCGTGGCTCGCGACGCTGACCGCGCGCGCGTCCGACGACGACATCGCCGCGGCGTCGGCGATCGTCGACGAGGCACTCTCCCGCGGGATCGCGAGGGACGTCCTGCACGGCCACGCCGACGAGGTCCACTGGGTCGAGGCGATGCCCGGCACGGATGCATTCGTGACCGCGGGGTACGACGGTCGCGTCGTGCTGTGGGAGCCACCTGGCTTCCAGGCCCGGCCGCTGTTCACGGCGCACGAGGGGCGCGTCCACGCCGCGAGACCGTCGCCGGATGGTTCCCTGATCGCGGTCGGCGGCGACCATGGCGAGGCGTACGTGCTCGCGCGCGATGGCAGCATCGTCGCGACGCTCGCCGGCCACATCGGCGACGTCCAGCACCTCGCGTGGGCCGGCGATGGCGCGTGGCTCGCGACGGGCGACGATCACGGTCACGTCCAGGTGTGGTCGAGGACCGCCGGTGCGCGCGCGCTCGTTGCCTCGAAGGCGCCCCTCGGCGCACTCGCGTTCGCCGAGGACGGCCGTGCGCTGATCGTCGCGGACCACGATGGTGCCATCTGGCTCTTCGACACGCGCACGTGGCAGCTGCGCACGACCTCGGCCGGCGTCGACGTCGAGGCCGTGTGGACCGATGGCACCCGTGCGATCGCGGTCGACGTCGACGGCGGCGTGCACACGTGGCGCGCGAGCGGCGATGCGCTCGTCGCCGCCGGTGTCATCGCGACGAAGCAGAAGATCAAGCGTGCGATCTTCGCCCGCGGCGCGTCGTGGATCGCGCTCGGTGGCGTCGGCGGTGCGGTCACCCGGATCGAGGGCTCGACGATCACGCCCGTCGGCGCTCACCGCTCGCAGGTGCGCAGCATCGCGATCTCCGCCGACGGTCGCTGGCTGGCCGACGGCGGCGACGACGGCACGCTCGTGCTGCGCGATCTCGCACGCGGCCGCGAGATCGACCTGCGCGGCCACACGGGGCGGATTCGCCACCTCGAGCTCACGCGAACCGCCCTGCTGTCGTCCGACAGTGAAGGCGTCGTGCGTCGCTGGGAGCTCGCGGCGCTCGACTCGACCTCGCTGCTCCGTGCCGATCGCGCGGTGACGCGGCTCGCGAGCGATGGCACGACGCTCGCCGCGATCGACACCGACGGCAACGTGCTCGCGTGGTCGCTCGCGGATGGCACCCGCACCCACCTCGGCGTCGCGCGCGGTCGCGTGACCGAGCTCGTGATCGCGGGCGGCACCGTCGTCACCGGCACGGCCGAGGGCGACGTCACGTGGTGGCTGCCGGCGCCGGTCGCGGTGAACGTGCACGGCGTCGTCACCGCGATCGCGACGAGCGCCGATCGAGTTGCCGTCGCGTCCAACACGGGGCCGCTCCGCCTGTTCACGCGCGCGGGCGTGCCGGCCGGCGAGCTCCCCGGTCACACCGGCGGAAGCGACGCGGTCGCGTTCGATCCGACCGGCACCCTGCTCGCGTCCGGAGGCCAGGATCGAGCGCTTCGGCTGTGGCGGCGCGACGGCGAGTCGTTCGCCTCGGCGGCGAGCGCCGGCGGCCTGCGCGGTGACACCCACTTCGTCGCGTTCACCCCCGACGGCCATCGCGTGCTCGCCGCCGGCAATGACGGCGCCGTCGTCGGCTGGCCCGTCCGCGACGCACGGCTCGGCGCCGCGCAGGTCCTCGCGCAGCACACGGGCGCGATCACGGCATTCGCCGTCGACGCCCACCAGGTCGTCTCCGCCGGGCGCGACAACAAGGTGATGCGCGTCCCGCTCGCGGGCGGTGCGACAACCGCGGTCGTCCTCGCGTCATCGGCGACCGCGCTCGCCCTCGACGACGGCGGGGACGTCCACGCCGTCACGCGCGGATCTGCTGTCGAGCGCGCGCATGCCGATCGCAGCGTCGTCGAGATCGATCACGGCGTCACCGCCGGCGTCGCGCTGTCGGCGGATCGCTGGGTCCTCGCCCGTGCAGACGGCACGCTCCTCGTCAGCTCGCTCGTGACGCGGCCGCGCGGCGAGCTGCAGACCGTGATCGCGCGCGCGACTCGGTTCACGCTTCCGCCGCGCTGACGGCGGCGCGCGCGTGGCGCTCGGATTCCGCTCGCTCGACGAGCTCGGCGATCCGTGCGGCGATCTGCGACCACAGCGCACGCGGCAGGTCGTGTCCCATGCCCCAGATCTCGAGTAGCTCCGCGCCCGGGATCGCGGCTGCGGTCGCTTGACCACCGCTGCCGTCCCACAGCTTGTCGGCGGTGCCGTGGATCACGAGTGCGGGCACGGCGAGCCTGCGGAGGCGCGCGGTCCGATCGCCCGATGCGAGCACGGCGATGCCCTGACGCGCGGCCGCGAGCGGATCGTACGAGCGATCGAACGAACGCCCCGCGCGATCGGCGACCTCGTCGGGATCCGCGGGGAAGCCAGGCGAGCCGACGATGCGTGACGCGAGTAGCATCCGGTCGATCACCTCGTCGCGCGTCGTCGGCGTGCCGCTCGCGAAGATCTGCGCGGTGTCGGGATGCGGCCGCCCGACGCTCGGATCGCCGGTCGTCGACATGATCGACGTCAGCGAGCGCACGCGCCGTGGATGCTCGATCGCGATCGTCTGGGCGATGCAACCGCCCATCGACGCGCCGACGAGGTGCGCGCTGGCGATGCCGAGTGCATCGAGCAGGCCGACGCTGTCTCCGGCCATGTCCGACAGCGTGTACGACGCGGAGGAAGTATCGCCCGCCATCGCCGCCGCCATGTTCGGCG
>JAEWJO010000765.1 GCA_023386455.1 Pseudomonadota bacterium
CTCGGCGACAAGCTCGCCGGCGAGGGCATCGTGACCGCCTGGCTGCGCGCGCGGATCGCGGAGCGGCTCGGCGACGCCGCCGGCGCGCTGAAGATCCTCGAGCCCGCGCTCGCGAAGAGCCCCGACCACGTCGGCGCGCTGAACCTCGCCGGCTACCTGCTCGCCGAGCGCAAGGAGCGCCTCGACGACGCCGAGCGCTACCTCGCCCGTGCGCGGGACCTCCAGCCGGGTGACCCGGCGATCCTCGACAGCTGGGGCTGGCTGCTCCTCCAGCGCGGCCGGTCGCGAGACGCGGTCCGTGCGCTCGACCACGCCCACCGGTTCGCTCCCCGGGAGACCGAAATCCTCGTGCACCTGGCCGCCGCGTGGGCCGCCGACGGTGCGCCGAAGCATGCCGCGGAGCTCCTCGACCGCGCGGCCGCGCAAAACCCGGCCCCGGACGTCCTGCGCCGGATCGATGCACTCCGCCAGGCGCTGCGATAGGATAGGTCCATGAAGCGTGCGTGGGTCCTTCTCCTTGTCGTCGCGGCTGCGTGTAGCAAGGGGCCGTCCGAGGGCCAGTGCAAGCAGCTCCTGACCCACCTCGTCGACCTCGAGTTCAAGAAGGCCGGCGCGGCGGCGACGAGCGACGCCATGAAGCAGGAGATCGCGAAGCAGAAGACCGCGGTCACCGAGGCGAAGAGCAAGGAGTTCGTCGACACCTGCGTGAAGAAGATGTCGAAGGCGCGCGTCACGTGCGCGCTCGCCGCGAACGAGCTCGACGGTGACAGCGGCGTCAGCAAGTGCGACGAGGCGAAGTGAGCTCGCGGAACGTGACTACGACAGCGCCTTGATCACCTCGGCGGCGACGATCTCGCCCACCGCCGGTGATGCCGTCGCGCCGTGGCCACCGAGGCCGGCGGCCCACACGAGCCAGGGTCGCGCGGGGTCGCGACCGAGCCGCATCCGGCGATTCTCGGTGAACGCGCGCTGACAGGCCCAGCGCCGCGTGATCGGCCGGCTCGCGAGATGGCTGTCGACGGTGTCGAGCACGCGCCGCATGTGCTCCTCGCCGACGAGATCGGGCGCCTGGTGGCCCGGCTGGCTCGGCGCCGCATCGCACGGTGACGCGAGGATGCCGTCGGCGTCGGCACGCATGTAGACCTCGGTCGCGCCGAGGTGCCAGAGCCAGGGCCCCTTCGCCTCGGCTTCCGCGTCGAGGATGAAGATGTGGCGCTTGAACGAGGTCAGCGGCTCGCCGCCGGTCTTCTCGCCCGCCCACGCGCCCGCCGCGTCGACGACGACGCGCGCCGAGATCGCGCCACGCGTGGTGACGAGCTGTGCGCCGGTACCGGCCTCGACGCGCTCGACGCCGGTCGCGAGCGCGATTCGCATGCCCTCGCTATACGTCCGCATGAGCGCGCCGACGTCGATCACGCCGTCGCCCGGCACCCACAGCGCGCGCACGCAGCGCATGTCGGCGAGGTGCGGCCAGCGCGCGACGACGATCTTGTTGTCGCCGAGATCGGCCTCGACGCCGAATCGCGTCGCACGGACCGAGTACGCTTCGGCATTCGACGCATCGTCGAAGCTGAGGATGCCGCCGCTCGGCGTCCAGACGCCGGGGAGCGCGCGCAACAGCTCGGCGCCGCGCACCGTCAGCTGGGTCGTCTCGTTGTCCTCCGCGAGCTGGCGGCCCAGGCCGGCGCTGCGGCCGCTGGCATAGCGACCGAGCTCGTTCTCGCGTTCGAGCACGATCGTGTCGCGGACGCCCGCGCGTGCGAGTGCCCACGCGGTGGACATCCCCGCGAATCCGCCGCCGATGATCGCGACATCGACCTTGGACGGCAGCTCGTTCACGCCGCACCTTGTAGCACGGGAGTCACATCGGGCAGACTCTGCGCATGCCACGTCTGATTCGCCTCGATACTGGAGACGAGATCGGAGAGATCGCCGACTCTCAACTGAAGTTCCTCGTCGATCAGCTCGAAGAAGAGCATGACGACGACAAGGACTACTTCATCGATCGCGACACGCTCGAGCTACTGTCCGATAACGGTGCGGATCCGGAGTTGCTCGCGCTCCTCGAGAAGGGGCTGGCGGGCGACGAGGACATGACCGTCGCCTGGGAATGAACCGGAAGCCCGACTAGCCACCCAGGGCCCGATCCGGCGGCTTCCTGGCTACTGGTGTTGCGGCTTCACCCGCCATGATTTCGCGGGGTTGTGATCGGCATCGAGATTGCTGATGGGCGGGGCCATGAAGGCTCTCAGCTCCATCCTCCTTGCCGCCACGCTCGCGGCCCCCGCCGTTGGTTGCCTCGATGAAGAGGACCCCTTCGCGGGTGAAGAGGTGAAGTCGGAGGACGGCAAGGCCGATGCGAGCCAGCTCGGCGTGTTCCTCGATGCCGAGTTCGACGGCAAGCTCGTGACCGATTCGTCCTGGAACGACAAGCAGACGGTCCTCGACCAGCTCCTCTACACGGTCGGCCAGCTCAACGGCTACACGGCCGTCGGTCGCGTCGACAAGGCCGAGGTCACCAACATCCAGAAGACCACGGTCGGCAACAAGACGCAGATCACGTACCACGCGAAGCTGCCGCTCATCTGGAACAAGCGGAACGGCATCCCGACGTCGGTCGACCTCAAGCTGCCGCTCGATATCTCGTACGCCGGTCAGAACGCCTTCGCGACGAAGTACTCGCACAGCTGCGTCGACTTCGGTGCGCACGACGTCGACTCGGGCTCGATGTTCTACTACTTCCGTCCGCGCGCGTCGGGCTGCAACATCGCCGCGGCCGACGTCCATGCGGTGACCGCGTCGCTCGCCGCGAGCCCGGCGCAGACGACCGGAAAGTTCCCCGAGTACAACAAGATCTGGGAGGACGACACGCTCAACGTCGTCGCGATCTTCGGCAAGTACGAGGACGGCGCGACCTCGGGCGGCGACGCCGGCATCGCGGCCTACAACGAGTTCATCGGCGCGATGAAGACCGAGCTCAAGAACCGTAACCTGACGACGGTTCCCGCGACGGTCCCGTCGAACCCGGGTGTCAATGCCACGGACATCGAGTTCAACGCGACGCTCCCCGACGGCAAGAAGATCAAGGTCGTCGCGCTGCTCACCGACAACGTCAACGACGGGCTCCAGCAGCAGGCGTTCCGCGCCCGCTACGAGTCGCTGTCGACGCGCGCCGACTTCATCACGTACAACGGCCACGCCGGTCTCGGCAGCAACATCCGCGCGCTCGCGAACGCGGGCAAGTGGGTCACCGGCCAGTACGTCGTCGTCTTCATGAACGGCTGCGACACGTTCGCGTACATCGACGGCTCGCTGTTCACGGCGCACAAGAACGTCAACCCCGACGACACGACCGGATACAAGTACATCGACATCGTCAACAACGGCATGCCGGCGTTCTTCGCGAACATGTCCGAGTCGTCGGTCGCGATGCTGCGCGGCTTCATCTCGTACGACGACCCGAAGACGTACGAGCAGATCTTCGCGAAGATCGACTCCTCGCAGCTCGTCATGGTCACCGGCGAGCAGGACAACACGTTCACGCCGGGTGGCGGCGGTACGCCGTCGGCCTGGAACGGCATCAACGAGAACGGCACGCTCGCCCGCAACGCGACGAAGTCGTTCCTCACGCCGGTGCTCGCGGCTGGCAACTACGAGTTCGCGATGACCGGCACCGGCGACGCGGACATCTACGTCAAGGTCGGCGGCGAGCCGTCGCTGACGTCGTACGACTGCCGCCCGTACAAGGCCGGCTCGAACGAGACCTGCAAGGTCACACTCGCGCAGTCGGCGAAGATCGGCGTCATGGTCAACGGTTACTCGACGAGCTCGACGTTCAAGCTCGTCGGCAAGAAGCTCTAACTAACTAGCTAGCTTTCCGTTTTCGTACGGCGCGGCCCCAGGGGACTTGGTCCCACGGGCCGCGTCGCTGGTTTCGGCTCGCGCGAGCGCTACAGCGGAATGTTGCCGTGCTTGCGCGGCAGGTTCGCCTGGCGCTTGTTCTTGAGCGTCCTCAGCGACCGCACGATCGTCCAGCGCGTGTCGCGCGGCCGGATGATCTCGTCGATGTAGCCGAGCGACGCCGCCTTGTACGGGTTCGCGAACGTGTCGCGATACTGCTCGGTGAACTTCGCGCGCGCCTCCGAGCGCGCCTTCTCGTCGGCGATCTTCTCGAGCTCGCTGCGATAGATGATGTTGACCGCGCCCTCGGGGCCCATCACCGCAATCTCGGCGGCCGGGTAGCTCACGTTGACGTCGGCGCGGATGTGCTTGGACGCCATGACGTCGTAGGCGCCGCCGTACGCCTTGCGCGTGATGACGGTGATCTTCGGGACGGTCGCCTCGGCGAACGCGTAGAGCAGCTTCGCGCCGTGCTTGATGATGCCGCCGTACTCCTGGTTCGTGCCCGGGAGGAAGCCGGGGACATCGACGAACGTGACGAGCGGAATATTGAAGCAGTCGCAGAACCGGACGAAGCGCGCGGCCTTGATCGACGCGTCGATGTCGAGGCAGCCGGCGAGGTGGTTCGGCTGGTTCGCGACGATGCCGACAGCCTGGCCGTCGAAGCGCGCGAACCCGCACACGATGTTCTTCGCGTAGTCCTTGTGCACCTCGACGAAGTTCTTGTCGTCGACGACAGCGGTGATGATCTTCTTGATGTCGTACGGCTTGTTCGACTCGAGCGGGACGACCGTATCGAGGGCGTCCTCGGCGCGGTCGGCCGGATCTTGCGTCGCCTTGTGCGGCGGATCCTCGGCGTTGTTGCCGGGCATGAACGCCAGCAGCTCGCGGATGCGCGCGATGCAGGACAGCTCGTCGACCTCGGTGAAGTGCGAGACGCCCGACTTGGAGGCATGCGTCGCGGCGCCGCCGAGCTGCTCCTTCGTGACCTCCTCGTGGGTCACCGTCTTGATGACCTCGGGGCCGGTGATGAACATGTACGACGTGCGATCGACCATCAGGATGAAGTCGGTGATCGCGGGCGAGTACACGGCCCCGCCGGCGCAAGGTCCCATGATCGCGGACAGCTGCGGGACGACGCCGCTCGTCAGCACGTTGCGCAGGAAGATGTCGGCGTAGCCGGCGAGCGACTCGACGCCCTCCTGGATGCGGGCGCCGCCCGAGTCGTTGAGACCGATGACCGGGCACCCGATCTTGGTCGCGAGGTCCATCACCTTGCAGATCTTCTGGGCGTACGCACCCGAGAGCGACCCGCCGAAGACCGTGAAGTCCTGCGCGAACACGCAGACCGGGCGGCCGTCGACGGTGCCGTGCCCCGTGACGACGCCGTCGCCGAGGATCTTCTGGTCCTGCATGCCGAAATCGGCACAGCGATGGGTGACGAACTTGTCGAGCTCGACGAACGACCCCTCGTCGAGGAGCGCCGAGATACGCTCGCGCGCGGTCAGCTTGCCGGCCTCGTGCATCTTGTCGATGCGTGCCTGGCCGCCGGCCAGCTGCGCCTTGGCTTCCATCTCCTCGAGACGCGCGATCGGATCTTTCATAAGAAGGCGCGTATAGTAGAGGCGTGGCGAACGTCAAGGGAAGCGCCCTGTCGTCGCGCATCCTGTGGGTCCAGTTGGAGCACGGTGAGGCGGGTTTCAGTCGGCTCCTCAACCAGGTGTCGCCGGAGCTGAAGGCGACCATCGAGATGGGGATCAACAAGGCGAGGTGGTATCCGTTCGACCAGTTCGTCGAGATGAACCTGGTGCTGGACCGCCTGTTCGGCGCCGGCGACATGAAGCTCATCCCCGAGCTCGGCCGCTACGGGGCCGACGCGAACCTCAAGACGATCTACCGGCTGTTCTACAAGATCGGGAGCGTGCACTGGATCCTCGGCCGCGCCGTGCGGCTGTGGAGCGCGCACTACGACTCGGGATTCCTCGAGATCGCGACGCGCGGGCCGAAGGCAGCGGTGCTCCGCGTGCGCGGCTTCGCGACGCCCCATCAGGCGCACTGCCTGTCGGTCCTCGGCTGGGCGCAGCGCTCGATCGAGCTGTCGGGCGGCAAGAACCCCCTGATGACCGAGACGCGCTGCCGGACCCGCGGCGACGAGCTGTGCCAGCTCGACGCCATCTGGGACTAGGACGGACCCGCGGGACTCACAACGGTGTAGCGCCCGGCAGCGGCATCGTCGAAACGCCGCGTGCCGACAACACCTTGTACACGGGCCCCGTCGTTTGCGAGTAATCGCCCGTCTTGGCGACGCGCAGATAGTTGCGAATGAGAAGCTCGCTGCGCTGCTCTCCGATCTGGCCGACGCCGTAGCGCGCGCGAATCAGATCGAGTCGTTCCTCGGTGCCCACGATCGCGATCACGAGCTCGTCGGCGGACGGCCTGCTGGTCCACGCTGGAATCTGAAATGGCTGCATGGGCTTCTCCGGTTCACGGCATGCGAACAACGCGAGCAGACATATGAACAACGCCCTCATCGTCCGACGACCACCACCCAGCTGCGCTCCCGACTCAGGGCAGGTACTTGATCGTGAGCCGGTTGATCGTGTTCGGGTTGCCCTGGCTGTTGGGCACGTCGCCGAATCGCACGTAGCCGGGCACGCTGTCGACGTGGACGCCGACGACGAAGTCCTGGTTGAGCTTGCCGGTCGCGTCCGACGCTGCCTTCGCGTTCAGCGGGATCGAGACGACCTGATTGAGCTGCGCGTTCGCGAGGCTCGCGGTCGCGTACTGATTGTCGGCCTGCAGGTCCATCAGGATCGCCGCGTTCGTCGTGCCGCCCTCGACGGTCGCAGCCGGCGTCGTCACGTCCCAGACGGAGATGGTCTCGGTCGCGTCGCCCGAGTAGAGCTCCAGCTGGAGCTCGAGCGTGACCGCGGTGATCGTGCTCGCGGTGAAGCCGCTCAGCGTGAACACGTAGTAGCTGTTGTACGTGCCGCCGCCGAATGCGCCGGTGATCGTGTTGTCGTTGGTCGTGTTGTGCGGCGAGACGCTCGAGTACCAGCCTCGCCACTTGTTCGTGCCGACCACCTTGAGGTCGATCGTGCGCGTCGCGGTCTCCGTGCAGTCGGGCACGCTGTTCGTGTTGACGTCGATGCGGTCGTCGACGCCGGGGCACAGATCGCAGCCGTCGGCGACCATGTCGCTGTCGGCGTCGGCGGAGTCGGGGAAGCCCATGCACGCGTCGTCCGCGTTGCACACGCCGTCGTTGTCCATGTCGCCACAGGCGTCGGGTGGTGCGTCCGTCATCGAGCCGGTGCTCGCGTCCGCGCCGAGGCCGCCGGCCTGATCGTCGGTGGAGTGACCTGCGCTCGCGCACGCTCCGACGAGCGCGCAGCCCAACACGACAAACAGCCGACTCCCCATGCGCCGGACCCTAGTACGAGTCTCGGTCACATGGGGAGAATAGTTTGTGACTCTCGATGCCTGAGGGCTCTGGCCTGTGGGCTACAGCCTACGAAGCTAGCGATTGAACTGCGGGCCGAGCCAGCGCCGGTCGCCGGGATTGACCGGCTCGAGGTGCGACGTGACGGTGACGCTGATCTTGCCGACGACGGTGCGCGCTCCCGCAAGCTCGAACGGCAGCGAGCGCTTCTGGCCGAGCACGCTGATGTCGAGCGTGCCGCGGACGGTCGAGGTCGTCGGGTCGGCGCGGCTGATCTCGACAAGGTAGTTGCCGCGGCGAAGCGTCCTGACTGCGAGCTGTTCGCGGTCGCGCGCGGTCGAGTCGGCGACCGTGACGTCGGTGCGACCGCCCATCCACGACACGCGCGTCCCGTCGGGAGCGACGAGCGAGATGTCGAGGTCGTTCGCGCCGTCCCACCTGCCGTTGATCACGAGGTCGCCGGTGACGCGCGGTGCGACCGGCGCGACGGTCGCGAGCTTCTCGGCCTCGGTGCGCGACTTGCCGTCGACGAGCGACTTCATGACGAGCAGGGCGTCGTCACCGCGACCGAGCGAGCGCAGGCAGCGGGCTGCAGCGGCGGCGCGCTTCGCGGACTGCTTCACCGCGATGTTCACGATCGCGATGCGGTGGGCACACGCCTGGGACATGCGGCCGGCGCGCTCGTACGCGTTGATCATGCGCTCGTGCAGGTTGACGCGGTCGGGATCGAGATCGACGAGACCGTCGAGCGTGCGGAGCGCGAGGTCGCGCTTGCCATCGCGGCCGAGCAGGTCGGCGATGTAGCCGAGCGCTTGCGGGTCGAGCTTGTCGCGGTCGTACCAGCGGTTCGCGATCTCGTGCGCCTTGTCGAGGTCGCCGGCGTAGGAGAGGGCCTGGACGAGCGCGCGGTGCTTCTCGCGGCTGTCCGGGTTCTTCGCGAGCGCGTCTTCGGCCGACGCGACGGCCTTCGTGATCGACGAGCTCGTGCCATCGAACGTGCCGAGCGCCGCGTTGCGCGTGTAGACGCGCTTCATCTGGATCACCATGCGGCGGCCGCCGCGCGGCATCGGCATCGGCGCGTTCTGGGCGCGTGCCTTCTTCAGGGCCTCCGGTTTCGCGTCGGCGGTCTTGGTCGCGGCCTCGCCGCCGCCCATCGCGCCACGGCCGAAGCCAGTGCCGATGTTGTCGTCGCCGGCCATGTCGAACTTCGCGGCGTCGCGATCCATCGCGGCCATCGGCGCGTTTGCGGTCTTGCCCGGCGGTGCGATGTCCGCTGCCACCTGCAGCGAGCCCTGCGCGGTCACCTCGTCGAGCTCCTCCTCGCCGGTCCACTTCGCCGCCGACTGGCTGCGGTCGACGCCGAACGCGTCGAACATCGCCTGCGACTCGAGGACGAGCAGCGAGGTCTGGCGCGACATCACGCCGTAGCTCTGTGATAGCGCGACGACGCGTGCGCGATCCTCGCCCTTGCCCTCGCGCTCGAGCTGATCGATCGCGAGCGAGGCCCACAGGCGTGGCACGAAGCCGTTACCCGCGGCCGACGAGATGTCGAGCTTCACCGGGTAGCGCTGCTCGAAGGCCTGGCCGGCGACCTTGCCGCGGAGCACGACCTCGCCGGAGACGTCGCCGGCGATCCGCGCGGCGATCAGGAC
>JAEWJO010000771.1 GCA_023386455.1 Pseudomonadota bacterium
CATCTCGGCCGTCATGCCGGCCGGCATGCTGAGCTTCACGGTCGCGTACTTCGACGCCGCCGGCGATGCGGTGCCCGAGCCAGAGCCCGAGTCGCCGTCGAGGACGACCATCTTCACGACGAGGAACCCGACGAGGACGAACGCGGCGATGCCGACGCCGATGCCGATGTCGCGCACGAGCGTCGACTTCTTGCCCTCGACCGGCATCCCGCCGGTCATGCCGCCCATCTGATCGAGCGGCGTCGCGGCGCCCATCGGGCCCGACGGGTACTGGTTCATGTAGCCGGGGTACTGCTGCGGATACCCCTGCTGCGGATAGCCCTGCTGCGAGTAGCCCTGCGGCGTCTGCGGATAGCCGTAGGGGCCGACTTGCTGCGGCATCTGTCCGCTCTGCATGTTCGGTTGCGCGACCGGCTGCTGCTGCGACGGACGATAGGCCGCCTGCGGACCGCTGCCGTAGTTGCCCATGTTGACCGGCGCCTGCATGCCGAGCACGGTGCGCTGAGGCTCGGGCTGCTGCGCGTGGCCGTGAACCGCCGGATCGCTGCCCATCGGCGCCTGGTTGGGTTGAGCCGGCTGGGTGTGTGGCGGCGTGCCGTAGCTCTGGCCGTACGACGGCGTCGCGGCGGGAGGTTGATAGCCGCCCATGCCCGCGTCCATGCCGGGCGGCACGCTCGCAGGCTGCTGGCGACCGACGGCAACACCGCCCATCGCCGCGAGTGGCTGCGGCGTCGAGTCCGAGGGACGCTGTGCCGCCGGGCGCATCGCCGTCGTCGGCGGCGCGACGCTCGGTGCCCTGCCCGGCTGCTTCGGTGCCGTCGGCGCGCGCGATGCGGCCGCAGCTGCTGCGGGCGGCGCCTGACCGTCGAGCTCGCCGAAGATCTCCGTCGGCGCTTCCTCGCCGAAGTCGCCCTCGCCCTCCTCGTCCTCCGCGTAACCGGGCGCCGCTGCCTTCTTCACCGAGCCGCGCGGCCCGCCCGTGGGCGCCGGGCTCTGGTGAACGTCGGGTGTCGCGCCGACGCCGTGCTCCATGTCGTCGAAGTTGGGACCGCCGAGCATCGTCGCGTCGCCCTCGGGTGCGCCCGCCTCGCCGAGGTGCTCGACGACATCGAGCTTGGCTTCCGCCGACGGCACGCCCGCGATGAGGCCGTCGCGACCGACGCGCTTGTACTGCTCGAGGAGCTGGCGCTCGCGCTCGATCTCCTGCGCGAAGACCTCCTTGAGCCAGCTCGACAGCGACTTCGCCGTGAACACGACGTCCTGACTCATCAGGAACGCCTGCAGGTCGGCGAGCATCTCGCTGCACCACTGGTAGCGATCGTCGACGTCCTTCGCGAGCGCCTTGAGGATGATCTTCTCGATCGCCTCGGGGATCAGCGGGTTGATCGAGCGCGGCGCCTGGATGTCGACGTTGCGCACCTTCTCGAGCGTCGAGAAGTCCGTCTCGCCCTGGAACAGGCGGTCGCCGGTGAGGCACTCGTAGAGCATCGTGCCGATCGCGAAGATGTCGCTGCGCCGATCGAGCGGCAGGCCGCGCACCTGCTCGGGCGACATGTACCCGAACTTGCCCTTCAGCACGCCGGCCATCGTCCGCGAGTTGCGGCTCGTCGCCTTCGCGATGCCGAAGTCGATGACCTTGACCTCGCCCTCGTACGAGACGAGCACGTTCTGCGGCGAGCAATCTCGGTGCACGATCTCGAGCGGGCGACCGAGCGGATCGCGCTTGCGATGCGCGTAGTCGAGTCCCTCGAGCACCTTCGCGATCGAGAAGCACGCCATCGGGATCGGCATCGGCTGCTTGACCTTGCGCAGCCGGTTCTGGATCTGGAGCAGATCCTTGCCCCAGATGTACTCCATCGCGATGAAGTGGGAGCCGTCGATGCGGCCGAGCTCGAAGATCTGGCAGATGTTCGCGTGCGCGAGCTGCCCGGCGATCTTCGCCTCGTCGATGAACATCTTGATGAAGTCGCGGTCCTCACCCATTGTGGGGAGGATCCGCTTGATCGCGATGATCTTCTCGAAGCCCTCGACGCCGTAGGACTTCGCCTTGAAGACCTCGGCCATCCCGCCGACGCTGATGCGATCGAGCAGGAGGTATTTCCCAAACGGGACGGGCTGCCTCACTCGATAGAAATCGTACCGGCGGGCACGCCGGATCTCAATGTCGAAGAGGCCTATACACCACAGGGCAGCGACGACAACCGCACTGTCTGCTTTTGTGTGCAGTGGACAAAGACCCAGGGGCTGTAGCCCCCGACACGTCAGAATTTCATGCTGACACCAACCACACCACCGGTCGCGGTGGGAGCTGCATACGGCAGGAGCGCGCGCTCGCGAGACTCTCGTCGATAGCCGCGGACACCGTCGTACACGCCGTACACGTACGTCGCGATGAAGCCGACCGCCGACAGGATCTGGATCGATCGCGCAGCCTTTGCCTCGTCGTAGTGGTTCACCGGCTCGTCGCAGACGCGGCTCGACTTGCCGTCGCGCGACACTGTCGTGCACCACCGACGGAGGAGCAGCACGCTCGTCACGTTCGTCGCCGCGAACGCGCCGAGCGCACCGGCGATGATCCAGCCCTTCGTGCGCTCGCCGTTCTGGAACTGGCCAAACGGTGGCACGAGCGTCAGCACGGCGTAGCGCTTGCCTCGGGGCCGAAGCGCGCGGAGCTCGGCGGCGTGGCGCGCGCGGACGTCGTTGAAGAACGTGACGACCTCGGGCGGATTCAGCGCGGGGTCGAGGTGGCCGTCGAGGTCGATCCGCAGATATGCGAGAAAGTGCTGCTCCGCGACATCGCGCCGCGGCGGTTGCACAGATAGTGCAGCGATGCCCGCGAGCCGGTGGGCCTCGGCGAGATCGCTCCGGTCGAGCTGTCGCGCGAGCAGCGGCTGGACCAGTGCATCGACGCGCTCCCAGTCGCCGGACGACGCCGCGCTGTTCGCCTCGCGCAGCGCCGTGGCCGGATCGGTCGACGCGTACGGATCGACGGGCGCCTGCGCGGCGGCGACGCCTGCGAGCAGGCAGAGGACGACGAGCGCGCGCATCACTTCCAGGTCGCCACCGCGCGGCGGAGGTTGGGCTGGACGATCGCGAGCACCTCGCGGGCGGCGCGCGACGCGAACGCCTCGGGCGTGATCGAGCGATCGCCGACGATCGTGTCCGTGACGACGACGCGATCGAAGCGGACCTGCTCGCGATCGATGAACCGCACGCGCACGCGCGCACGCGCCATCGGGATCTTGCCCGGTGTGATCGCGAAGCCGAGGACGTGGAGTGCGATGCCGAGATCGGCGTCGGCCTCGGCGACGTTCTTCGGCGCCTGGCTGTTCTTCTCGAGCGCGTGACCGTCGACGAGCTTGACCTCGCGACCGTGCGCGCGCGTCCACGCGGTGACCTCGACATCGAGACCGGCGCGCAGTAGCTGCACGGCGGCGCTCGCACGGCCGACCATCGAGATCGCGACGGCGACGCTCGGCGCTTGCTCGACCTTCACGTCGGGCGTGCGCGCCTCGACCGGCGGCTTCGTCACGGCCGGGCTGGTCGCGAGCTTCGCGAGCTGCGTGCGCACCGACGGCACGATCGAGACCGATAGTGTCGCGGCCGCCTTGTCGATGTCGTCGAGCGGCGACGTCACCGGCGGCAGCTGCTCGAGCACCGTGCCGTCGTGCGGATCGCGGATGCGCAGCGCGAGCGTCACGGTCTCGCCCTTTCTCGCCTTCGCTGCCCTGATCGAGCCGTCGACGATCAGATCGGCCGTCTCGGGCACCGCCATCTTCGCGCCGACGACAACGACGTCGACGCCGCTCTGCTTCAGCGCCCGGCCGATCTCCGCGGCGACCGGCTGGCCGTACATCTCGAGCCGCGCTTCGCCGTCGAGTGGCAGGAGCGCGACGGTGTCGGCGCGCACCGGTGATGCGACGGCGACCACGCACGCGATCACGACGAGGCGGAGCATGGGACGATCCTACATCGTCCCCGGGTCCGGGACGGCGACCGCGTAGTTGCCGAGCTCGTCGGTCGCGGTCTGCGCGACCGGCCTCGTCGCGTCGATGCCGCCGCACGTCGCGCACAGCATCTGCACCGAGGCGAACTTCGCCGGGTTCGGCTGGCCGACGATCGTCACCTTGCCGTAGATCGTGCTCGCCTTCGGCAGCGTCGCCATGCCGCCGGCAGCGGCGGGCCCGATGTTCGTGCGCGACAGCGGCGCCGCGCGCGTCTGCTGATCGACGTAGCGGACGTCGTAGAGCCCGCCGGTCGCGAGCGCGAGCGAGAACCCGCCGCTGCCGCCGGCGATCGCAGAGACCGGCACCGCATCTGCGAGCGCGAGCGCGCCGACCGGCGTCGCCTCGACCTGCGCGCCCGCGGGGCCCC
>JAEWJO010000777.1 GCA_023386455.1 Pseudomonadota bacterium
CTTGAAGCGCAGGACGCCGTCCGCATCGAACAGCAGGATCGCCGCGCGGTCCGCGTGCGATCCGCGGAGCACCGTCTGCAGCGCGAGGTCGTACACGGCCTCGAGGCTGTCGAGCCGCGCGACGGTCGCGGTCAGCTCGTAGAGCAGCTCGATCTCGTCGCGCGCCTGCCGCTCGGCGGCCGCCGCGCGCTCGGCGGCGACGCGCAGCGCACGGTCCTCCTCGCGGAGCTGGATCCGATCGAGTGCGAGCGACGCCTGGCGCGCGAGGATCGTCTTGAACGCGCGGTCGGTGCGCTCGAACGTGCGTGGCTGGTCGAACGTGTAGCCGAGGACGCCGCGGACGGCGCTCTCGGCGACGAGCGGCACGATCGCGAACGCGACGTATTGCGACGCGAGCAGCTGCGCGCGACCACTCGACGCCGGGAAGCGGGCGAGGTAGTCCTCGGCCGATTCGATGAACAGCGGCTCCCCGGTGCGAGCGACGTGAGCGACCGGCGTATCGGCATCGATCGCCATCGCGTCGTACGCGTTGCAGCCGTGCTCGACCGTCTGCGAGACCGCGATCAGCTGGAGCGTGGCGCCGTCGGGCGCGAGCGACCACAGCCCGGCCGTCGCCGCGCGGACCGCCTGCCGGCCATTCTCGACGAGGAGCTGGCCGACCGTCTGGCGGTTTCGCGCCGCTGCCAGCTCGCCGCTGACATCGAGCAGATCGTGCATGTGCCCCTCGATCCGCATGCGCTGCACGATCTCGGCCTCGAGCGCGCGGGCGCGTTGCTCGACGAGCGCGAGCGCGTGCGCCTGGATCCCGCCGCCACCGGCGACGGCGTAGTTCGTCGTCGGACGCGCCGCGTCGTGGTGCGCGCACACGAAGTCGAAGCCGGAGACGTCGTGATCGAACGCGCCCATGCGATAGCCGCAGAGCAGGTGAAACGGGCTCTCGCGCAGGAGCGCGCTCCAGAGATCCTCGAGCCGGCCGACACCGTCGCGATTCCCCGTGGCCCACAGCATGTCGACCATCTCGCCGTAGACGTGCACGGGGTGATGGCCGGCGCGGCGGTGGAGCGCGCGGACGCGCGTCCCGATCGCCTCGGCGAAGCGCGCGGGATCGGGCGACCGCCCGAACATGAACGTGTCGAGCATCGTCTGCGCGTCGGCGAGGATCAGGCGGCCCTGCGCGCGCACCGCGTCGATGTCGATGCCGTCATGCGCGAGCCGCTCGACGATCGCGGCGAGCTGATCGGGACGCGCGACCGCACCCGCGGCGCCGCCTGCGGCGAGTGCCTCGCAGAGGAACGTCGAGACGCGCTCCGCGAGGATTCGCGCGTCGTCGTAGAACTGCACGAAGTGCCGCTGCTCGACCACCGACGCCACGGCCACCTTGTATCACCAGGTCACCGACGAGCGCGTGTCGCGTTTTCCATCGCCGCGCGCGCGGAACCCGGATCGTGCGGTGGTGACACAGCCATGCCTGCTGGGTGATGTGCCTCGCGTCGCTGTTTTGCGGCCCTGCTGTACGCGTTGCGGTGAACCCGTACAGCGCCGGCTGGCTCGACGCGCTCGACGCGCTCGACGCGTGTACCGCAAACTGCCGTTCGTTCATATCGACGGTGCGCGGCCGGCGTGTCCCTGCTGCTAGGATGATGGCCCATGGTCGACAGCTCCCCGATCGCGCACAGCCCGACGCTGTCGGCCGGGCCGCTGCGCGACGAGGACGACCGCCTCGGCGCCGGAACGCCGGTCGGCGAGTACGTCGTCGAGCGCTTCATCGGCGCCGGTGCGATGGGCGAGGTCTACGCCGGTCGCCATCCCGTGATCGGCAAGCGCGTCGCGATCAAGGTGCTCCGTCTCGAGCTCGCGTCGTCGTCCGAGGCCGCGGAGCGCTTCATCCGCGAGGCCCGCGCGGTGAACCAGATCGAGCACGAGAACGTGATCGACGTGTTCGCGTTCGGCCGCCTCGGGGATGGTCGGCTGTACCTCGTCATGGATCTCGTCGAGGGTCGCTCGCTGCGCGCGCACCTCGTCGACGGACCACTCCCGCTCGGTACGGCGCTCGACCTGCTCGAGGTGATCGCCGCGGCGCTCGATGCCGCGCACGCGAAGGGCGTCGTCCATCGCGATCTCAAGCCCGACAACATCGTGCTGTCGAACGCGACGCCGCCGAAGCTGTTCGTCCTCGACTTCGGGATCGCGAAGCTCGTGTCGTCGGTGGGCGGCGCGAGCGGGCCTGGAACGCTGACCGGGCAGGGTACGTGGCTCGGCACGCCGGGCTACATGGCGCCCGAGCAGTGGAGCGCGGACGGAGCAGGGCCCGCATCCGATCGGTACGCGCTCGGTGTGATCGCGTTCGAGCTGCTCGCGGGCGTGCCGCCGTTCACCGCGGCGAGCGCGCCGGCGATGATGGAGCAGCACTTTCGCGCGAAGGTGCCGGCGCTGGCGTCGCGCGGTGCGGTCGGTGTGCCGACGGCGATCGACGCGGTGCTCGAGCGTGCGCTCGCGAAGGATCCGGACGAGCGGTTCTCCACGGCGAGCGAGCTCGTCGCGGCACTCCGCGCCGCGGCCGGCAGCGCCGCGATGCGCGCACGGCGCGCGCCCGGTGGCCCGAAGAAGCTCTGGGTTCCCGCGATCGCTGGCGCCGGCGTGCTCGGGTTCGCGG
>JAEWJO010000353.1 GCA_023386455.1 Pseudomonadota bacterium
CACCTGCGGAATCGAGCCGTCATGACGTCCAAGCTTGCCGCTTCGTCGCATGAACCAGACACGACCGATCACTTGTGGCGGAGCGAGCAGCGCGAAGATCATGGAACCGAGCGCAACGGACACGTCGCGATCCGCGAGTAGCAGCAAGCCGTTGACGACGACCGCCGTGGTCGCGAACGAGCCCAGCGCGAATGCAGCAGCAAGTCCGATCGAGATCGCTGGCGGACGTGCCGCGGAGGCTATTCGCGGACGGACCAGCGGAGGCGGCAGCCGTGCATGCACGCGAATCGTGTGCACTGCGAGTAGCGTGGCGAGGACCAGCAGCGTCGAGCGCCAGCCGAGCCAGCTGCCGAGGCTGGATGCCGTCGGCAGCGCCCATAGTGCAGCCCAGCCTCCCCAGAACGTGATGACCTGGATCGCACGGGTGCGGGAAACCGGATCGCTCGACTGCGCGGAGACCGCGGCGAATGCCGGGTCGTACAGCAGTGCAGCATGTGCCGCACCGAGGAGCGCGATCGTTGCGAACGCCACGCCGCCGGTCTGGCTCGACGCGAGCATCACGAGTGCGAGCGCCGCAACGATGGAGCCGGTCACCATCGGAACCCGTGCACCCCTTCGATGGATCCACGCAGCCACCGCGAGCGAAGCGACCGCGTTCAGCACGAGCCCGACGGTCATCGCGAGCGACAGCGACGACATCGACGTCCGCACACCGTCAGCGATGCGCGGCAGCAAGGGCGGTATCGCGTAGAATGTGACGCCCCAGGCGACGAGCTGCGCAGCGCCCATGGCATGAACCGACGGTGCACGAGTCGGCATCGCTATGCGCAGCAGCCGGTGGTGGGAGCCTCGGTGCGCGGTGCTGGTGCGCAGCACGATGCGCTCTCACCCTTCGACGGAGATGGCGCGCAGCACGAGCCGCCGCTCGTGTCGGACTTGCACACGCCGGTCTCGGGCAATAGCAGCTGTACTTCGCGCGCCGCAGCTTCATCGCCGTCGAGCAGCGCCACGACCGAACGGACCTGCTCGTAGCCGGTCAACATGAGGAAGGTCGGCGCACGGCCGTAGCTCTTCATGCCGACGATGAAGAACCCTTGTTCCTCGGGATGTGCCAGCTCGTATGCGCCGTGCGGCGGCACCGTGCCGCACGAATGCAGGTTCGGATCGATCAGCGGCGCGAGGACCGATGGGCTCTCGACGATCGAATCGAGTGCGAGTCGCAATTCGCGGAGGAACTCGTGGTCCGGTCGGAACCCGGTCGTCGCGATGATCTCGTCGACACCTTCGATCGTGTCGGAGAGGCCGCGCACTACAAGCTTCCCGTCGTCACGTTCGATCGACTCGATCGAGAACCCTGTCTTGATCGTGATGCGACCCGTATCGAGGAGTCGCTGCACCGCTTGGCCGAGTGCGCCGCGTGCCGCGAGCTCGTCACGACCGCCACCGCCAAGCTCCGGCGCTTCGCGGCGAATTGTCCACGTGATGCGCGTGTCGGGAGCCTTCCACGACAGCGCTTCGAGATCGAGCAGCGCGTTGAAAGCCGAGTGGCCGCTGCCAACAACGAGAACGTGTTTGTCCGCGTACGTATCTCGCGCTTTTCCGAGGATGTCGGGAATTCCGTACGCGATGCGATCGGACACTGCGCGCTCGCCAACGGCCGGTAAGCCATCGGCCCCAAGCGGGTTAGGCGAGTGATAGGTACCGGACGCGTCGATCACGGCATTCGCGAGCAAGCGCTCGTCGCCGCCCGGACCCTTGACTCGGACGACGAACGGACGCCGTGCGCGGTCGGTCGTCTTCATCTTGTCCACGCCGAGCCGGCTGACTGCGATGACGCGCGTCTTCACACGGAGTCCGGCCGCGATCTGCGGCACACGTGCGAGCGGCTCGAGGTAGCCGTCGATCAGCTCGTTGCCGGTCGGGAAGCCTTCCTCGTCGTCCGGTGGCGACCAGCCACCGTCGAGCAGGAGCTTCCGCGCCGCCGTATCGATGTTGTACTTCCACGGCGAGAACATCCGAACGTGGCCCCATGAGCGCATGTTCGCGCCGATCTGCGCGCCGGCTTCCAGGATGATCGGACGTTGGCCACGCGTGACGAGGTGCGCCGCGGCGGCGAGTCCAACGGGGCCGGCGCCAATCACGATAGTCGGTAGCTGGTGCTTCGCGGGCGCGTCTTTGTGCTTCATAAACGTTCGGTTCAAGGCATTCATCGGGCGGCCTCCTTGGCTCTTCTCCGGAGACGCACGTCCCTCGCGATGGACGCAGCCACCGCAATCGACCGGCCGGTGCACTTTTCCTGCGTCCATTTCGGTCGTGCCCCGTCTCCCTGTACGAGGCCATGGACCAAGACCCATCCACGCTCAGCGTACGCGCTCAGGAGCTTCGTGCGTTGCTCGTTCCGTTCATCAGCAAGCGCGTCGATCCGCAGGACGTCGACGATGTCTTGCAGAACGTCTTCGTTCGCATTCAGCGCGGGCTCGGTGAGCTGCGCGAGAGCGAGAAGCTCGTCGCGTGGGGCTATCAGATCGCTCGCAACGTAATCGTCGATCACACGCGACGACGTGCCGTGCGCAAGCACGAGACGCTCGATCGACTTCGTGGAGTTACGGCTCCCGACGACGAGCCGGACGACTCCGGCGCTAGCGAGCTGGCAGCCATCCTCGGTCACTTCATCGGGATGCTCCCGGAGCCTTACCGAGAGGCGCTGCAGCTGACCGAGCTAGACGGGATGACGCAAGCAGACGCTGCAAAGCGAGTCGGTCTATCACTCACGGGTATGAAGTCTCGCGTCCAGAGAGGACGCGCAAAGCTTCGCGAGCTACTCGAGGGTTGCTGCGTCATCGAGCTGGACACGCGCGGCACCATCATCGACGTCGAGCCAAACAATCCGCCGTCTGACCTGCCGAACTGTTGCGCGCGAAGTCGTGCGTCCTTCGATTCGGACGCGCGTCTCCAGAGACATGACGAACACACAACAGGCATCGAAGAGCGAGACCAACAACACCAAGACCACCGATGACGCCGCCAGCGGCTGTTGCGGCGGCCCGGCTCCGGAGGGCGCCGACGCGTGCTGCGTCAAGGATGCTGCTGCGAAGGCTGTGGGCGAGAGCGGTTGCGGCTGTGGCCCGAAGGTCGCGCGTAGCAAGTCGTCGTGCTGCTGACGATCAGCCTCGGCGCATGACGTGCGCCGACGAAGGGCATAGCGACGAGAACTGCGCCGTGGCGCGGATTGCGTCGGGCACCTGGTCACGCGGTACCGCCTCGAAAGCGTGCCGCGCGAAGTAGTCCTTTGCCGTTGCCGTGAGGAGCCACAGTGTCGGCAACGACCGTGCCGCGGCGATCTGGAATACGTGCTCGCACAACGCGCGCGCGATTCCGTCGCCGCGTCGCGCTGGCACGACGGCGAGCGAGCGCAGCAGTCCGACGTCCCCGCACGTCTGCAAGCCGACGACCCCGACGAGCGAGCCGTTGACGAAAGCGCCAGCGAGCGAGATCGATGGATCGTCGAGGTCGTCGATCGGCAGGTCCGACGCGGCGAGCAGATCGCGCGCAGCCGGCATGTCATGTGGGACGAGCGCGCGCAGGTTCATAACGCTCCGATCAACGCACGCAGCCGACGCAAGGCCGCGGGCTCGATGTAGTACGCACCGGCGGCATCGGTGCCGACGATGCCGGACGTCTTCATGACGGCGAGGTGTTGCGACACCGTGGATTGCGCGAGCGGCAGCACATCGACGATCTGACCACACGTGCACGTCGCGCGTTCTTGTAGCAAGCGAAGGATCTGCATGCGTGCGGGATGCGCGATCGCCTTCGCGAGCGACGCGAGCTCCTCGTTCGCGTCCTCGCCGTCGACGGGCCGAAGGTCGGGTTTCACGTGCATGTTTTGCAAGATGGCTGAACGCGCGGTGTGAAGTCCGTCGGCTTGCCACGCGCGTCGACGGCGATCTCGCAGCAGCGCTCGAACAGCTCGCGAAGCTGCGCACGTCCGCGCTGAACGCGCGACTTCATACCTGAGACGGAGATTCCGACCATCTCGGCAGCTTCTTTCGCCGTCTTGCCTTCCAGCTCGACGAGCGTGATCGCTTCGCGATACGGCGAGGGCAACTGCGCTACGAAGAGCGAGACGCAGCCCGCGAGCGCGGTCGCAGCCTCACGGTCATTGACGTCGGGCTCCGACGCCGTTGCGTCGAGGTCTGCTGGATCGAGCGGAGCTGGCGTCGACTTGCGCCCCTTGTCGGCGATCGCACTGCGTGCGACCTGGAACATCCACGCCGAGAACCGGTCGTCGTCGCGCAGATTCGGGAGTCCGCGGTGCATGCGAACGAGGACGTCTTGCACGACGTCATCGACATCGCTCGACGGGACACGATGCGCGACGAAGGGCCGGAGCCGTGCGGCGACATCGGTCCAGGGCACCGCGGCGACTGTCACGGGCAGCACTTCGGAGGGCAGCAAGCGGACGATTCGTTGTCGCTGGAGGCCTTTGCGTTCGGATCCGGGCGGCGCGCTTCGATCGTCGCCGATGCGATGAACTTGCTGGCGCCTTCGAGCCAGGAATCGACGATCGCCGCGCTGCTCGGCGCGATCGTCACCTCGACACCCACGAAGCCGACGCGGGCGAGCATCTGCTTCAGCTCGTCGAGCGGGGTTGCGCCCGCGATGCAGCCCGCGAGTGCAGCAGCTTGAGTCTGCAGCTCGGCCGGAATCGGCGCGATCGCGACGACGTCACTGATCGCGAGGCGACCGCCGGGCTTCAGCACACGGAGCGCTTCGCTGAACACGGCCTCCTTCTCGGGCGACAGGTTGATCACGCAGTTCGACATGATCGCGTCGATCGTCTGATCAGCAACTGGCAGATGCTCGATCTCGCCGAGTCGGAACTCGACGTTCTTCGCTTCGATCTTCCGAGCGTTTTCGCGAGCGCGGCTGATCATGTCGGGCGTCATGTCGACGCCGATCACGCGACCGGTGGGCCCCACGGCGCGGGCCGCGAGGAAGCAATCGAAGCCGCCGCCGGAACCGAGATCGAGGACGGTCTCGCCGGACTTGAGCGCCGCGATCGCGTTCGGGTTGCCGCAGCCGAGGCCGAGGTCCGCGCCTTCGGGCACCGCGCCGAGGTCGCCCTCGGTGTAGCCGAGCGACAGCGATTGCCCGGTTGGCATCGGGCCACAACAGCCGGGCGCGCATCCGACATTGTTCTTCGAGACGTTCGCGTAGTGCTCGCGAACAATCTCGCGGGTCTTGTCTGCAGTCAGGTCACTCATTTGCTTCTCCTGCCCGGGAAGACGGGGCTCGGTCCGAAAGGACGCAAGGAATCGTCATCCAGTGATCGTTGGAACCAGATGCGGGCGCGGCGGCGTTGCGCGGGTCCACCCCATCTCTCGCACCAGCTCCGTCACAAGCTTGCGGATTTCGTCGCGAATGACGCGAACCTCATCGACGGACCGTCCAGTCGGATCCTGGAGCCGCCAGTCTTGGCGGCGCGACAGCGGGATGGTCGGGCAGCGCTCGGGGCAGCCGAGCGTGACGAGAAAGTTCAGCTCGGTCAGCATCCGACCCGTCAGCTCGATCGGCTGCACGGCTGACAGGTCGATACCGACCTCGCGCATGACCTCGACGACTTCGTCTTGAACCTGCGCGGCGGGTTGCAGGCCCGCGGAGATGCTCCGCGCCTTCTGGGGATCCGCGAGCTGGTTGAAGAACGCGTTCGCCATCTGCGAGCGACCCTTGTTGTGCGTGCAAACGAACAGGACGAGCTGTGCAGTCATAGGTGCTCCGGGGCGATCCGCTGGACGTTGAAGTAGCGACGCTGCGCCCAGAGCGCAGCGTGAACGAGGGCGAGCATCACGGGGACCTCGACGAGTGGGCCGATGACGGCCGCGAAGGCGACGCCGCTATGGATGCCGAACGTCGCGACGGCGACGGCGATCGCCAGCTCGAAGTTGTTCGAGGCTGCCGTGAACGAGAGCGTCGCCGACTGCTCGTAGTCCGCGCCGACGCGCTTCGACATGAAGAACGACACGGCGAACATCACGACGAAGTAGATGAGCAGCGGCACCGCTATACGCAGCACGTCGAGCGGCAAGCGAACGATCGAGTCGCCCTTGAGCGAGAACATGACGACGATCGTGAAGAGCAATGCGACGAGCGTAAGCGGGCCAATGCGCGGCACGAACCGCGTCCGGTACCACTCATCGCCTCTGGCGCGACGCAGGATGAGGCGTGTCACGAAGCCGGCCGCGAACGGAATGCCGAGATAGATGCCGACGCTTTTCGCGATCTCGAGCATCGAGATGTCGACGACCGCGCCGTGGAGGCCGAGCCAGCGGGGGAAGACCGTCGCGAAGAGGTACGCGTAGATGGGGAAGAACAAGACCTGAAAGAGCGAGTTGAACGCGACGAGACCGGCGCAGTATTCGGTGTCGCCCTTCGCGAGCTCGTTCCAGACGATCACCATCGCGATGCAGCGAGCGAGCCCGATGATGATGAGCCCGAGCATGTAGTCCGGGCGATCCGGCAAGAAGATCGCCGCGAGCGCGAACATCAGCACTGGACCGATCACCCAGTTCTGCACGAGCGAGAGCAGCAGGATCCTCCGATTCCGGAAGATCTTGCCCAGCTCCTCGAACCGCACCTTCGTGAAGGGCGGGTACATCATGAGGATGAGACCGACCGCGATCGGGATCGATGTTGTGCCGACGCTCATGTCGTCGAGCGCGCGCGCGAAGCCGGGCACGAAGTTGCCGAGTGCGACGCCGAGCGCCATCGCCGCGAAGATCCAGACCGTCAGGTAACGATCGAGGAAGGACAGCTTGCGGGAGATGGGCGACTGCATCGGCTCAAGCTCGCGGTCGAATGTGGCGCGGCTTGGTGGCGGCGCAATATGCGTAGGGGTGCTCGGAGATCGTCAGTGCGTGGAGCATGCGAAGAAGCACGTCGAGCCGAACGCTCCAGCGCGGATCAAAGCCCGCTGCGAGGAACCGCGGCTCGACGGCTTCGAGCGGGATCATTTACAGGCGTCCGGCCCGCAGTTCTTCTTGAGGCGAGCGTGATCGACGCGAAGTGCCTTCTCGGCGCCGAACGTCTTCGCGAGCACGCCGAGGACGTTGGTCACCGACTCGTGCTCTTGCTCCGTGATCCGGTAGTAGACCCACGTGCCGTCACGGCGGCTGTCGACGATGCCCGCCGACTTGAGGATGCCGAGCTGACGCGAGCAATTCGGCTGGCTCAGCCCGAGCGCACTCTCGAGATGGCAGACGCACAACTCGCCGTGCACGAGCAGGGCAACGATGCGCACGCGCGTCTCGTCACCGAGCGCGCGAAAGACCTTGGTCAGCGGCCGAACGTCTTCGAGGTTGGTTGCACTGGTGAGCACGTCATACCAATATCACGATATCTGCATGTCGCAAAGGACCCGATGAATTCCCAGAGCATCCTGTTCCTGTGCGTTGCCAATTCGGCTCGCAGCCAGATGGCGGAAGGTCTCGCACGTCACATCCTCGGGCCCAGCATTCGCGTGCAGAGCGCGGGTAGTAAGCCCTCCACGGTGAATCCCTACGCCATCGAGGCGATGCGCGAGGTCGGCATCGACATCACGAGCCACACGTCGAAGTTGGCCGATACGATCGACGCGGCAAGCATCGACACGGTGATCACGCTGTGCGCCGAAGAGGTATGTCCGGTGTTCCTTGGCAAGGTGCATCGTCTGCACTGGCCGGTCGAGGACGCCGCGAGCACGGACCCATCGCTGACGCGCGACCAGATGCTGGCTCGTTTCCGAAAGGCGCGCGACGAGATCCGCGCGAAGCTGGAAGCGTTCAAGGCCGAGCAAGGTTAGTCACCCCCAACATCGACGCCCTCGGGAATCACGAAGTCGTTCGCGCGCGGCAGCATCATAGCGAGTAGTGCCGCGAGGACGGCGAATCCGGCCGAAGCTGCGAGGCAGCCGAGCAGTCCGGTGTGCTGATACATGATGCCCGACAGCACGGTGCCGGCGAGCCGGCCGCCTGCGTTCGCCATGTAGTAGAAGCCGACGTTCATCGTGACCTTGTCACCGTCGGAGTAGGCGAGGATCAGGTACGAGTGCACGGCCGAGTTGATGGCGAACACGATCCCGAACACGCCGAGCCCGATGACGAGCAGGACGTCGGCGCGAATGCCTTGGTACACGCCGACGATGACGCCGACGATGACCAGCGCGAGCAGGAACGCGAGCACCGTCGCGGAGCGGCCTTGCGGCGCGTGCCCGCCGGTGAAGCGCTTGATCAGGACGGGCGTGATCGACTGGATGATTCCGTAGCCGATGACCCACGCGGCAAGGAAGCCGCCGACCTCGGTGAAGCCCCACGCGAACTGCGTCGACAGGAACACCGGAACGCCGACGACGAACCAGATGTCGCGTGCACCGAACAGGAAGAAGCGCGCCGCCGAGAGCACGTTGACGGCGCGGTTCTTCGAGAACATGTGACTGAACTTCGCCTTGCCCTTCGCCTTACCGATCTCGCGCGGAAGCGAAACCGTCGAGAACGCGAGCGTCAGGAAGATGCCTGCCGCCATCGCGACGAGCGAGCCACGGAAACCGAGGACACCGAGAAGCAGTCCGCCGAGGAAGAAGCCGACGCCCTTGAGCGCATTCTTCGAGCCGGTGAGAACGGAGACCCACTTGAACAGGGCCGAGTCAGCACCCTTCGGGACGAGGACCTTGATGGCGCTCTTCGCGCTCATCTTGGTCAGGTCCTTCGCGATGCCGGATAGCGCTTGCGCCGACATCACGTAGGCGACGGACGCAATGCGGCCCCACGTCGGATCGAGTAGCGCGAGCATGAGGAGCGCGACGACCTGGAGCGCGAGGCCGCCGAGCAACGTCGCGCGCAGTCCGAGGCGAGCCGCAATGAAGCCGCCGACGAGGTTCGTGACGACGCCAAAGAACTCGTAGAAGACGAACAGGAATGCCAGCTCGACCGGCGTGTAGCCGAGCTTGTGGAAGTGCAGAAGCACGAGCATCCGCAGCGCACCGTCGGTGAGCGTGAATGCCCAATAAGCCGCGGTGACGAGCGCGTAGTTGCGGATACCGCTCATCGCGTCAGCGCAGGCTCTGGCCGACCTTCTGCGCGAGCTCCATCATGCGATGGACGTAACCGATCTCGTTGTCGTACCAGGCGAGGATCTTCACCTGCGTGCCGTCGATGACCATCGTCGACTGTGCGTCGATGATCGCGGAGTGCGGGTCGCCCTTGAAGTCGACCGACACGAGCGGGCGCTCCTCGTACGCCATGATGCCTTTGAGCGGACCTTCAGCCCCAGCCTTGAGCAGCTGGTTGACCTCTTCGATCGTCGTCGAGCGACCGACCTCGAAGACGCAGTCGGTGAGCGACGCATTGAGCAGCGGCACGCGCACGGCGATGCCGTTGAGCTTGCCCTTCAGCTCGGGATAAATGAGCGTGATCGCGGTCGCGGAGCCGGTGCTCGTCGGGATGAGCGACATGCTGCTCGCGCGTGCGCGGCGGAGATCCTTGTGCGGCGCATCGATCACGACCTGCGTGTTCGTGATGTCGTGGATCGTTGTGATGACGCCGTGCTTGATGCCGAGGCTCTCGTGGATGACCTTGACCACGGGGGCGAGACAGTTCGTCGTGCACGACGCGGCGGTCAGCAGGTTGTGCTTGTCCGGCTCGTATTGGTTGTCATTCACGCCGACAACGACGTTGAGGGCGCCTTCTTTGACCGGCGCCGCGACGATGACCTTCTTCACGCCGCGCTCGAAGTAGGGATTCAGCAGCGCGGTCGTGCGGAACTTGCCCGAGCACTCGAGCACGATGTCGCACCCGTGCGCCTTCCAGTCGACTTCGCCGGGCGCGCTGCGATCGCTGAACGTGACCTTCTTGCCATCGATCGTGAGGCTATCCGCGCTCGCCTTGATGCCGTGCTTCCAGCGCCCGTGCACGGAGTCGAACTCCAAGAGGTGCGCCGCCGTCTCGGCGCCGCCCTTCACCTCGTTGATGTGAACGAACTCGACGCCGGGCCAGCCCCACGCCGCGCGCAGCGAAAGTCGTCCCATGCGCCCGAAGCCGTTGATGCCGATGCGAATGCTCACGCTTGGTCTCCTGCGGTGGTTCTGTCCGCGTATCGCTACATTCAGATATCCGAATGTGCCAGGATGGGCAAGCCGATCAGGGATCAGCCCACGACCTCCGCGATCGGCGCGTTGCTCGGACGGAGAGCATTGCTGTCACAACAACGCCGAGCGTCCGCGTCAGGCGCCGTTGCACGTTCGTCACAGAGATGTCGCAGAGCGGGAGGGCCTGCGTTCTTGTTACTGCCGAGACATTCGCATATCGGTATGTAGACATGCAATGCCGAACAAGGGGCTCGCTCGCGGTCGCTGTCTTGCTGCTGGTCATCGGATGCGGGAAACACGAGGACGAGCCTGCGCAGCCTAAGGGCGCGCCGGTACGCGTCGACGGTTCGAGCACGGTCTACCTGGTGTCGTCGATCGTCGCCGAGGAAGCGGCGAAGCAGGGCATCGCGTCAGCCGCCGTGAACGAGTCCGGTACGACCGCCGGTTTCAAGAAGCTGTGCGCGGGCGAAATCGACATCGCTGGTGCGTCACGCGCGATCCAGCAAACCGAGATCGATGCGTGCCGCGCGTCGGGCATCGACTTCATCGAGCTGCCGATCGGCTACGACGGTCTCGCGGTCGTCGTGAACGCGAGCAACACGTGGGTCGATCACCTCACGGTTGCGGAGTTGAAGCGCATCTGGGAGCCAACGGCCACCGGCGTGATCACGAACTGGAAGCAAGTGCGCGACAGCTTCCCAGAACGTCCGCTGAAGCTCTTCGGGCCGGGCGCGCAGTCGGGCACGTTCGACTACTTCACGCAGGCGGTCGTCGGTACGCAGCGCGCGAGTCGCACCGACTACACGAGCAACGAGGACGACACGGTTCTCGTGCAAGGCGTCGCGAGCGCCGACAACGCGCTCGGCTACTTCGGCATCGCCTACCTTCGCAATCAGCCGAAGCTCCGCGCAGTGCCGATCGACGACGGCAACGAGAGCAACGGAGCCGGCGCGGTGATGCCGTCCGCGATCACCGTGGCGAACGGAACGTATCAGCCGCTCTCGCGCCCGATCTTCATCTACGTGAACGTGAAGTCGATCAGCCGGCCCGAGGTCGATCGGTTCGTCACGTTCTACCTGCAGGCCGTGCGCGAGCTATCCGCCGAAGTCGGCTACGTGCCGCTGCCGTCGCGCACCGAACAGCTCGCGAAGGAGCGATACAAGGCGCGCCGCACGGGCACGATGTTCGAGGGCAAGGCCCCGAGCGTCGGTGTGACGATGGAGAAGCTCCTCGACGTCGAGCAGCGATAGCAGCTTTACTTGTTCGGGATCCAAGCGACGGACACCTTGAAGCCAGCGCCCTTCAGGCGCTGCGCGACTCGGCGGAGAGTGACTCGGCTGAAGAAGGGCAACAGATCGGAGAGAGCCTTGGTACCGGCGGGTCGCCCGATGATCCCAAACACCACCTCGAAGTCCTCGGCGCGCAGGTTGCCGGGAGGCACGAGCGGCTTGTGCGAGGCGGGCAGTTTTGCTCGAACCTTCTTGCGAAAGTCGGTGTCGAACAGCAGCAACTCCGCCGCCGTCGCGCCCTGCGCGAACAGGTGACTCAGAACGCCCGAGCCGCCGTAGCGCTTAACGTGCACCATGTGGCGACTCTTGTTGAAGAGATCGCAGAACTCGATCTTGCTCTGCCCGCCACCGTGTTGAATGGTGTCGCGATCGGCGAGGAAGTGGCCGGCCAGTGCCTTCGAGACACGTGTGTTGTACTTCCCCTCAGCTTCCGTGGCGGTCGACTTCGGATACGGATGCGTTGACTTCAGCAGCGGATTCACGAAGTCGTCGACCGCCTTGACGAAGTTCGGCTTGAGCCGAAACCAGCGACCGCCGGACAGAACGTAATTGTTGCCCTTGTGCGCGAGCTCGAAATGGATGCAGCGAAATACCGGCCAGTCTTCCGCGGGCCGCGTGCCGTCGGAATAGATTGCGTATGCACGCTTTTGCTTGAGGCGCTGCACCGTGAGCGTGCCCGGCTTCTTGACGTGGCGCAGGAACTCCGTGATGTGCAGGTCGTCGTACAGCTCGGTGCCATTCTCCCGGTAGCGAAAGCCGGCGACGCTCGACCAGTCAATGATCTCTGGGACCGCGAGCCATAGCCGGTCGAAGTCCTTGGCGATGAGCTTTGCGATCAGCTCCGCTTCGAGCGTGGCGATCACCGCCGCGTTCTGTTCCTCCGCGATGTAGTCGATCTCGGGGTACTTCTGTTTGTACTTCTTGCTCGCAAACTCTGCGACGTACTTTGCAAGGAGTGCCGGCAGCTCCGGCAGCGCGGCACGCGTAACGATGCCGAGTGCGTCCTTGCCGACGAGGCGAATGCCCAGCGCGGGGTCGTCGGGAGCTCCGGTGACCGCCTGAAGCAGATCTTGTTCGAGATTGACACCGAATTGCGGCAGGCGGCCGGCGCGGATCGCCTGCGTGTGCGTGTGATGCGCAAACGCGTCGAGCGATTTCTTGCTCGTCGTACGAATCGAGCCGGCTCCGACAGCGTTCAACGTCACCGTCAGCCCGAAGCGATCCTCAGTCACATCCTTGGCAAGTAGGCCCCAGCCGTAGCCGAACGTCACGGCGAATGTGCGTCCTGCCGCGTCGACCAACATGACCGCCGAGACGGTCTTGTTCTGGAGCTTCGGGAAGCCCGCGACGTGGGCCTTGACGTAGCGCCCCCAACGCGGCTCGTTGCTCGCGACGGGCGCGATGTAGAGGTCGCCAATCTTCGTCGCCCCGTCCTTGACCGGGTAGTGCTGCAACGTAGGGAGCGACTTGAACGCGAGCGTCGGCGTCAGTCCGGCCTTCAGCAACGAAAGTGAAAGCGACGTCTGCCTCGGTCCGGGGGTGCGCGGCATGCCTCAGTCCCTTCCGAGCCAGTCGCAGTAGCGGTTGACGTTGTGGAGCACCAGATCCGCGACGTCTTCGCCGTGCGCGCGGTCCCAAGAAACACGTCGGCCGATCGAGCCCGCGGCCCGTCGCTTGATCGCCTTCATGAAGGGCGTCGAGTCGAGGATCGTGAAAGAGTCAAAACGCTTCGGCAGCTCGCGCCGGTAGCGGCTCGCGCCGATCGCGAACACGTGGAGCCGTCGCCCGAGGCGGTCTTGGATTCGCGCGAGGTTCTCGAATGCGAACGCCGCGCGCTCGGGGCGTGCAAGCCCGGTCTGGCATTCGAGCGCGATCTGCAAAACCTCCGGGTGCGCGCGAAGGAACGACTCGTGGAAATCCCAGTCTGCTCGCGTGACCGCTTGCGGATAGATCGCCACCGGCATGCCCGCTTCGGACCAACTCTTCGCGATCAAGAGCGAGCGCTTTCGATTGTGAAGGTGTTGCGGGCGAGGGTCCTCGAGGAACATGGAGTAGTTCGGGGCGATCGCGACCGTGATGCCGAGACCCGCGAGCGTGCTTGCGACGTCGCCGACGCGGTGCATACGCCAGTACGTCTCGATGCCGCGATCTTTACCCGTGCCGAGCAGGATGATTTTGGTCGAGGGTGCGAGGCCGAAGACTCTCCGCAAGCCTTCTGGCGTGTTCGCGCGCGGTTCATATACGCCGCGCTTGAAATTCATGAGGACATGCAGCGGGATCGCGGCCCAGTCCAACGGTACGGCGCGATCGAGCGGGTGCTGCACGACCGGCACGTAGCGCGGCATCGCTTCGGCGCAGGTAGCGAGCGTCGGGATGTCTCGATGATAAAAGCTGCCGACCTCGAGCAGAGCACGCGCGAAGTCCGGCTTCTTCATGCACACGGTCGAGCATTTCGACTTGTCGCAATCGACGCAACGATCCATGCAGGACCAGCCACCGCCACGCCGCGTATATCCACCGCACTGCTTGAAGAGCGGGCAGCTCCAGCAGCCCGCGCTGATCGTCTCGCCGTCAAGGCGATCGAGCTTGAGCTTGTCGTCCGCGACGCTCATGGCGCAACCCCGATCGTGAGCGTGACCAGGCCGTGGTCTTCTTCAACATCTACGACGCGCGCGACAACCTGCGAGTGCGACGTGGCGCACTGCTCGCGCAGGTGCGCGGCGGCAGCACCATCGAGACACACCGCCGGTTGCTCGCCGTTGTAGAACTGGATCGGGCCCTCGATGCTCACCTCGGGCGTCCACAGCTCCTGCGCGGGCATCACGGGACCAACCGCGCGCCCGCACAAGTTAACGACCATCTCCGGCGGGATCGCGGCGAGCAAGTCGTCGCACGTCGCCTCGGCGAAGCGCTGATCGCGCTGCCGCACGAAGCGGTCGTTCTTCTTGCGGAGGAAGTCTTGCCCCACGCTATGCCTTCCACGCTGCGATGTAATTAAGGCGGCGACCGTCCTTCTTGCGCCGCACGAGCCGCAAGCTGTAGAGCAACGCAAGCCGGTTACTCCACGCCGTCGGGCCGATCGCGCGATCCAGGTCGAGAAGGTCGCCCGCGGCGACTTCGCCACGCTTGACGACTTCTTGCACGGTGCGGTCGAGCGTGGGATCGAGCGCTCCGATGATGCGCGCGTCGCCCTTGGTCACGCACCAGGCCGCGCCGCTGTTCGCCTTCAGCACGATCTCGATGTCGTCGATCACGGCCGTCGGCACCTTGACCAGCATCGGGAAGAAGTCAGCGATCGACCAGAGCGGCCACACCGCCGCGTCGAAGTACGACGACGTCATGACTTCAATGCCGGAGCAGTCGATTGCCACCCGGCCGTCAACGGCCGACGCACGAGCGGCCTTCTCGATCTTGCCCTTGTCGGCGTTGCCCTGCATGCGGCCGGCGAGGAGGGTGCGCTTCACCGTGTCGGCGAGGTTGAAGCTTTCCGGGACCGTCATCGTCATCAGTGACAGTGACGATGGACCCGGCGAGCGCTTCTGTCAAGGGCGATCGTTGCCGAGGGATCCGCTCACCGCGACGTGGAATCCGGCGCGCTTCGGCATGGGCGACATCTTTAGATGCTGCGCCGCGGGCGAGACGCCGTCCCATGTCGCCAGAGCTCCGACCGTCCTGAAGCGGATAGTGCAGGCACGATCTGCAAGCGCCTTGAACACTTGCGTGAAGCCGAAGCCGCGGCCGGCATGGGCCGTCGCCGAGACGCCGTCCCTAATCGCCGTCTGCAGCGCGCGGACCTCGCTGTTGAGCGATTGGTACGACGGATTGCGTTGAAGTGTGGCCAACACGCCGACGCCGACGTCGGTCACGCTGAACGACCACCCGTGAGTTGTGACCTCGAACGTGGCGACGGGCGGCACCGGCGACTGTGCGTACTCGATTGCATTGCTCGCCATTTCGTTGAGCGCGCCGACGACACCATGCGCGAACCTACTCGGCGCGCCAGAATTCACCATCGCAGTCTTGAACCGTTCCTGAAACATCAGGAACGAGTCGCCTGGCTCCCACCCATCGCCTGACGGTATCTCGTGCACTTCTCCGTTCTCTCTTGCTCCGGGGCGCAGTAATGGACCGTTCAGATCACCCAGACCTTCGACGCGCCCCGCGAGCAGTGCAAGCAGGTCCGTTCGATGCTCATGCCACCACGATCGCCGGATGGCGGCGAACTCGGCCAGATTCGAAAGCGATGCTGCCGATGCGTCGGCGTGCAGTGGCTTCTTAACGCCCGACGTGCCGGCGTTTGCGAGCACGTTATCGAGGACGTCGAGTGGATGCACCCTGCAATGTTGGATCATCCGGGTGTCCGGGATCCAGACAGATCTGAGGCTAGCGCCGCTGCTTCTTTCGGTCCTTCTTCTGCTGCTTCTGTTTCTCTCGCCGTGCCCGTTCGGCATCGCCGGCACGAACGCGAGCAGACGTCTCCATGGAACGCTGCCGTTCTTCGGAGTAGACGCGATCGATTTCGATGTCCGCGCGCTCGGGTGTAACTGGCATGCTCCCAAGCGCGACGCCTTTGTGAATCGTCTGATCCACCATCACGGCCTTACGCATTCGCTTGGTCGGCACGAACTCGCCTGCATCGATGACAGCGCGAATACGTTGGGCAGCAAGTGAAGGATCGAGCTCGGTGAGAACTGCGGCCCGCTGCGAATTGAGGTCCGGTTCCGAAGGGCCGTTTTCGGCGACGTACTGCATCACCGCCCATGCATCCGCGCGGGCATTTGTGTGGATACCGAGAGCGCGAGCGAGCGGCACCGCTGCCTCTCGATCCACATAAACGAGCTGCAGCCACGGTTTCGCGCCTACGTCCGCCTCCAAGGCTTCGCGCGCGTTCGCGAAGTGCGTCTCTCCATCAACGGGGAGCAATACATCCTGGTCGGTCTTCGCGACGCGCAGGATCGGATCGGGATGTGTTCCCTTGCCTGGTACAACAAGGTCGTAGTCCCCGAGAGCAGTACTCGCGCCATGCGAGGCGAACAACTCTGCGATCACGGAGATGATGGCAAAGTTGACGGCACGACCACGGTGATAGACGTATAGCGCCATCGCCGCGATGCCCGCGGAAACGCCTAGTGCTTCGATATACGCGGTGAGCTTTCTCGGATCAGCGCCGCTCGCGTTAACGAGCGTCTGCTCGGTCTGTGCCGCCGCAGCCTCGAAGTAGTGCGGATTCGGCGTTTGATCAAAAGAAAATATGGCTCCGCGCGAGCAGGCAGCCCAGAGATTCGCGACGACCTTCTTCGCCTTCCCTGGATCGAGATACCCAAGGACGGAGTTCGCAAGTACGTAGTCGACTGGCTCTGGGAGCACACGATCGAGGTGAATCAGGTCGCACGCAAATGCGGGCACCGTCACACGCCGCCGCAATGCCTGCACGACATCTTCGGCAAAGTCGGTCGCGATAACCTCATGTCCCTCGGCAAGCAGACTCTCGATGCTGTCGACGTCGCTGCCGGCTCCGGCCATCAGAACTCGGCTCTTCGGTTTGAGCTGGCGGCCGATTTTCTTGAACAGGTCACGGCGAGGCACCGCGAGCTGTTGCAGCACAGGCCCGCGCATCTGTGCCGCGTCTGGCGTGTAAAAGAATTCTCCGGTGCCGTTGGCGATACGCGCGATCGTGCCGACCGACTCGACGTAGACGTCGCCGTTTAGCTTGTACGCATCGGGCAACGTAGCTCGCACCGGTGCTTTCGCTCGAAGCTCGGCGCGCAGACCTTCGATGCGTTCTTGGACTTCGGCCATCAGATGATCGATGGGCGTTGCAGTGTCACTCGGCATTCGCATCGACCTCGGGATGCAGTTCGACAAACTCGGCGATCGCGTCTTCCCACTCATCGAGGTCCGCCGCCGATATCAGCTTGCGGTTCTCGCGCGTGACGATCAGGCCGGTCCGCTCGTACGCGTAGATCACGGCGGGCCGGATGCCGGCCGCTCGCATCGCCTCGATCGTGGCGACCTTGAGCTTCGCGACCTCGTCATCGCTCAGCAGCCGCTGGTCGCCGGTCGACATGAGCTCCCGCAGCAACGCCGGATCGATCTCGTCGTTGGCTGGAGAAAGCTTCCGTCCCATGTCCCGCTCGGCATTTCGGCCGGCGCGCCCAGGTGGTGGGCAAGGTGGTGGGGAGCCGGAGCTACGTTCGTCTAACTATGGAGCGGGAGAAGGGATTCGAACCCTCGACGTCAACCTTGGCAAGGTTGCACTCTACCACTGAGTTACTCCCGCAGTGGGTAGGGCGCTTTTCTAGCCGCCGCCGCGCATCAAGTCAAGCGGGTGATCGAAGAAGAAAACGAGGGCTACGGGCCGGCCTGGGCGATGAGTGTGCGGATTCGTTCGAGAGTCTGGCGAAGCTCGGTCTTGCCCGCCATGAACGCTGGGTCCCCGAGCAGGCGGTCCACCAGCTCCCGCACCTCGGCCGTCCGGCCGGCCTGGAGCAGGGCATCGAGCAGGATGTTCGCGGCGTACTCGGCAGCCTCGTGGTCCGGATTCTCCCGGAGGATCGCCTCGAGCCGGGTGAGAGCATCGGGCTGCCGGTACTTCTTCAGGAGGTTCGCCGCGAGGAACTTGAAGCCGCCGGCATCCGGATCGTCCGGCGTTAGCGCGACGAACTGATCGAGCGCATCGACCATCGCCTGGGCGCGCGGGGACAGCGGCACCGGCTCGTCACCGGGCGGCGGCTGCAGGTCGTCCAGCTTGAGCGCCTGGCGGCGGGCGAGGACAATCGCGTACGCGGCGTCGGTGCAGTTGTCCGTGCAGGTCGCGAGCTCCTGCTCGTACGCCTCGGCACTCGCGTCCCACGCCGACGCGGTGGTTGCCGACTCGGCGGCCTTCCACGCGACCGCGGCGAGCGGGAGGCGCGGCGGCAGCGACGGCTGCGTCGGCGAGCGCTTCTTCATCGGCGGCGACGTCGTGGTCGTCGTCGTCGTCGTGCGCGCGGCGAGCGGGTTCGACTTCTTCTCGGTACGGCTGCGGCACGAGAACAACAGCGCCACGAACGCGACCGCGAGCGCGAGGAGCCTCATGTCCCATGGGACACGGGCAGGGCGGGCAGGTTGCGTCAGGCAGGCTTGCGGTTGGCCTTGTCGGCCTTGAGCTCTTCGTCGAGACGGCCGGCGAGCTGCTCGATCGTCTCCTTGCCGGCAGCCTCGACGACACCGATCGACGCGGTCACCGTGCCATCGCACAAGTTGGCCTCGGCGATCTGGGAGCGGAAGCGCTCGGCGAGGATCTTCGCGCCCTCGAGCGCGGTGCCCGGCATCAGGATCGCGAACTCGTCACCACCGAGGCGGAAGCAGGCGTCCATCACGCGCGTGTGCTTGTTGAGGATCGTGCCGATGCGCTTCAGGAGCTCGTCACCCTGCGCCTCGCCGAAGCGATCGTTGGCGACGTTGAAGCCATCGAGATCGAGGAGCGCGAGGCTGAACGACTGCGAGTAGCGCGTGCGGCGCGCGAGCTCGACGTTGACGCGCTCCTCGAACGCGCGGCGATTGAGGAGGCCGGTCAAGGCGTCGTGGGTCGTGTCGTAGCGCGGGCGCGGAAACGAGCGCGTGCGGTGGAGCGGGATGGCGATGACGGTCGCGAGCAGGCGCAGCGTCTCGATGTCCTCGTCGTCGAACGTGGTGCCCTTGGCGGTGGCGGACAGGGCACCGACGGCGTACTCGCCGTGGAGGAGGGGGACGCAGATGGTCGCGCCGTCGTCGGAGCGAAGGGGCTTGCGGCCCTGGATGCAGGCGCCCGAAAGGCTGGCCTTCTGGGTGGTCGAGCGGCGGACGCCGAGCTGCTGGGTGGCGCCGGTTGTGGCGCGGACGACGAGGTCATCGCCCTCGACGAGCTCGACGACGGCGGCGGCGGAGCCCAGGAGCTGGTGCGCGCGATCGGCGACGACGCGCATGACTTCGTCGGCGTTGAGCGCCGCCGCGGCGACCGCGTTCTGCAGCTCGATGATCGAGAGGAGTCTCTCGGAGCTGGGCGTAGCCGATTCAGCCATCGAACCCCATCATACACACGGACCGGGCGCGAGGGGTTAGTCGCCCGCTTCGCGTTTGCACGCCGGTGGAGGGCCCTCACGGTGCGGGGCTGCAAGCTCGACGAGGTCGAACTTCACGTTGTCGGAGCGCAGGCCGGCAGGGCCGGAGATGGCGCGCGCGGCGTCGGGGAGACGGCCCTGGAACAGGAGCTGGCCATCGACCCATGCGAAGAGGTCGTTGCCGATGATCTCGGCGCGCAGTGCGTGGGTCTTGCCGTACTCGAACGCGGGGATGAAGCGCTTCTCGCGCGGACGGATCTTCGTGTAGCCGTCGGCGCCGCACTCGGCATGGCTGCGCTTGCCCGGGTTGAACTTGATCGAGACGTCGAGCTTGGGGCGCGGGTCGAGACGCCACATGACGTAGACGACGTTGCAGCCGTCCTGCGCGCGGAGCTTGAGGCCGATCTGGCGGCGTGCTTCACCGCTCGCGAGCTCGCGCGTTGCCTCGGACTCGCCGCGATACGTGAACGTGAGCTGCGCGGCATCGCCGCCGGCGGCGGGTGCGTAGCCGCGGACGGTGGGCTCGGTGATGGCGCCGCTCTTGTCGAGCGCGCCGCGCGTCATGCAGAGGGCGGTGGGTGCGACGGGGGCGACGTCGATCGACGGGGCGTGGTGGGAGGGCGCGGCCTCGCTACGATTGCCGCTGCAGCCGGATGCGGCGAGGGCGGCGAGGGCGGCGAGGAGTAGCCAGCGGGTCATGGACTCTCCATGCCGGGCGGTCCCGAGTCGGCGCCGAGGACTTCCTGGATCGTCTGGACGTGGGTCTCGAGATAGGTGTGCTGGGCCTTTGCCTTGACCCACTCGAACCAGACGGTCTGCTTGTAGCGCTTCGAGTCCTCGCCGCCGATCCGGCCGAGCGCGTCGAGCTGGCGCTCGAGCTCGGAGACGAGTGCGGAGGTCTCCCGCGCGCGCTTGGTCTCGATCTCGAGCGTCGCGCGCTGGCGATCGACGGTGCCCTCGACGCCGAGGCCGCGGCCCGACTGGACGAGCTTCTTGCGACCGGCGGCGGCGCGCGCGTTCTGCGAGCCCTGAAACAGGATGCCGAGGTTGAGGCCGACCTGGACGACGGCGAAGTACGGCGTGCTCTGGTTCGCGCGATCGGTGAACTCGTCGATGCCGAAGCGGACGCTGAGATCGATCGCCTGGGCGCGGCGGAGCTTGGCCTCGGCGTCCTCCATGTCGGCATCGGCGCGGCGGTAGGTCTCGAGTGCGCCCGCGAGTGGTTGTTCGCTCGGGGGCGGGAGGGTCGAGAGCTGGCGGTGATCCTCGGCGGCGAGCTCGCGCAGCTCCTCGACGCGGACGCGCGTTGCGGTCGCTTCCTGTGCGGTCGTGCGGCGCGCGGCGAAGTCGGCCTCGTCGGTGCGGAGGATCTTTTCGGCCTCGACGAGCGCGCTGTCGAGGATCTTGAGGCGAGCGGCGATCGCGCGCGAGGCGGTCTCGCCGCGTACCTGCTCGAACGCCTTGTGGCGCTTGCAGTCGGCGGTCGCGCGGTCGCGCGTCGCGACGCCCTCGTAGATCCCGGACAGGCGGTAGCGGACGCCGGCGATGATGCGCGTGCCCTTGGTCGCCGCGCTCGGGTTGACGGCGTCCGGAGCCTGCTCGATCAGGCCGAACTGGCCGATGAGCTCGGGCGCGAGCTGGACGGCAGCCTGCGAGTTGGCGACGCCCATGACGTAGTCGCAGTAGCCGTCGTCGGCGACCTCGGCTCGTGCGGTGGTGGTGGTGGACGCGAGGGTGGCGAGGCCGAGGAGGATGTACAGCGTGTGGCGCATGGGGGGCTAGATGAGGAGCGGCCGGCCACCGACGAACAGCACGTCGTCGGTCGCCGACGAGCCGTTGTCGAGCTTGATCTCGACCATCTGGCCGCGAAGCATCTTGTCGCGGTTGGGGTGCTTGGACTGGACCTCGCCCGGGAGGACCTCGAGCACGGTGCCGACCTTCTTGCAGAACACCATCGTCAGCGCGCAGCCGTAGAGCGGCGCGCCCTTCTTCACGTTCGAGAGGTTCGAGTACGGGACGAACGCGACGTACGCGTTGTCGGCCATCGCCTTGATGTACGAGGACTGCTTGAGGGCCGCGAGCAACTTGTCCTCGCGCTCGAGCGCGGACTTCAGCATGTCGCGGTTCTCGATCGCGCGCTGGGTCTCGAGGCGCGAGGCCTCGTACTCCTGCTTGATGCGCAGGACGTCGTAGCTGAGCGTACCGTCGGTCGCGGCGTCGTTCAGGAGGGCCTCGAGCGAGCGCGTCTGGGCCGCGAGATCGGCGGCGCGCGTCTCGTACTCGGCCTGGCGCTCGGCGAGGCTGAGGTTCGAGCTCGAGATCTGGGCGATCTGGAACTTGCCGTTCAGCATCGAGCTGCGATCGATGAGGCCGGCGCGCCACTCCTCGGCCATCCGCTTCTGCGAGGCGGACGCGTAGGCGCTGTTGCTCTTCTTGATCTGCGCGCGGGTCGAGGCCGCCGCGCTCGCGAGCTCGTACATCTTCGCGAGGGCTGCCTTGCGGCCCTCGAGGTCGCTCTTGATCGCCTTGGCGAACTGCGACTGGAACTCCTGCTGCACGGCGATCGCGCGCTCGGCCTGATCGAACTCGGCGGCGGTGCGATCGCGGTTGGTCTGGCGCTCGGCGAGCTGCGACTGGAGCGAGACGACCTTCTCGTCGGTCGGCGAGATGGCCATCGGCACGACCCAGCTGTCGCTCATGTAGAAGAACGCGGTCGTGACGAGATAGCCGACGAGCGCGATCACGATGATCGTGAGGATGATGAAGCCGAGCAGGCGGTACGCGTTGACGATGTGCTTGTTGAGCTTCTTGTGATCGATCTTGGGAGCGCCGAGCCCCAGGCGCTCGAACACCTCCCACCGCGATGGCGCCGACGCCGGCACGGACACCTGGCCCTGTATAGGGGG
>JAEWJO010000360.1 GCA_023386455.1 Pseudomonadota bacterium
CGCGAGGACCGCGGCGTGCTTCACCGCGGCTCCTTCGTGTCGATCTCCTGCAGGCTCGAGCGCTGCGCGCGGCGGGTCTTGCGCACGTCGTGGAAGATCACGAAGCCGTAGATCGCGAACGCGATCGTGCCGACGAGCTGGCCGACGGTCATCGCGAGCATCACCGGCAGCGGCGTCGGGACCAGCATCGACCAGACCATGAAGATCAGCGCGAGCAGCGTCAGCAGCGCCGAGATGCGCAGGAGGAGCCTCACGGCATCACCTGCTTCGTCTTGCTGAACGGATGGGAGGGCCCGTGACAGCCCTCGCTCGCGCAGCTGACGCGGCCGTCACGGACGCGGTCGAGCAGGCTGACGTGCTCGGGGATCGCGTTCCAGAGCGGCGTCGCGGTCGAGTGACAGTGCATGCACGTCGAGTTCGGGAACGGCTTGCGGATCCGGATCGTCCGCAGCGACTCCTCGAGCGGCATGTTGCGGTAGTTGAACGTGTACTCGTAGACGTGCCGCAGGCCGCCGAGCTTCGTCGTGATCGTGCCGAACATGCCGTAGTCGGCGTGGCACGCGTAGCAGTTCTCCTCGCCGAACATGTGGTTGCGCGCGTGACGTGCGGCGAGCGACGTGCTGTTCGGATCGGCGGAGTCGTCGGCGTACGGGGTCATCACGTGACACGAGCCGCAGAAGCGGCGCGACTTCGTCGCGTGATAGCCGGCGATGTTGCCGCTGCCCGCGGTCGCGAGCGGGAACAGGCCGATGCCGAACAGCAGCACGATCTTCGTCGACCGCGTCAGCTGCGGGCGCCGGATCAAGAACCACAGGATCAGCACCGCCGACAGCCCGGCGCAGACGAGGGCGCCGAGCAGGAATGGATCAGAGAAGATCGACATCGCCATCCATGTGCTCGCTCGTCGGACCGTTCGGGCCGGGCGCGAGGATGAGGGTTCCCGCGGGCGTCATGGTCCGCGGGTGACACGACGCGCACTGGGTGAGCGGCATCGCCGGCGTATGCGGTGCAGCGGCGGGCGGCGAGCCGTGACACGTGCCGCACGCGACGGTCCCGGTCTCGGTCCAGCGCGGCCGCGACGGGCCATGGCACCACGCGCTCGCGCAGGTCTGGGCGTCGCGATCCCAGCCGAGGCTCGCCTCGACCTCCGCAGGGAGCGCCGAGTCGATGTGGCCGGCTGCGCCGACGGTCGCGGGCACGAGGTGACACGTCGCGCAGGCGATCGGCCCGCGCAGTCCCGTCGGCACGGTGAGGTGCGCGCGGTGCGCGCCGACGCCGAGCGCGGTCGTCAGCGTGTTGCCCGCGAGATCCGCCGGGGGTGCAGGCGAGGTCGCATCGCCGTGACAGCCGCTGCAGCCGGTCGTGCGTCCGACCTGGATCGCGCCATCGATGTGAGGCGCGGACGCCGGGTGACAGGTCGCGCACACGTCCTGCGCGTGATCCGGCGGCGGCGCGCCGTGGCAGCGGTTGCAACCGCCGATCGGCGCGGCGTCCCAGCGCGGCTGGCTCGACGCGGTCGGAAACGGCAGCGCATCGCCGTGGCAGTAGACGTTCGTGCACTGACCCGCCGCGTACGCCGGTGGCCCGGCGCGATCGGCGGGATCGATGGTGGTCCCGGCGCGCGCACCGAACGTCACCTCTGCGGGCGCGCTGTCGTCGACGATGTGGCCGGGTGCGTCCCAGCTCGCCGGGACGCGGTGGCAGTCCTCGCACGTCGCGCTTCCGCGGTGCAATCCGTGCGCGCCGGTCGTCGGCCCGTCGGCGTGACAGGTCGTGCAGGCGGTGGGACCGTCGGCGTGACACGACAGACACGACGCCTTCGCGGCGCCACCGGCGAAGTCGTCGCCGTGGCACCGTGCACACGTCGCGAAGCTCCAGTTGCGGCGTGCGAGCTCCTTGCCGTGAAACGCATCGCTCGCGGGATCGAGGATCCCCGACGGATGAACGCGCGCGCCGGACTCACCACCGTCCGGGCGCGTGCGCTCCTCGGCGCAGGCTGCGACGAGCATGATGATCACCGCCCACTTCACGGCGTGCCGTGGAACTTGGCGACGTCCCAGAACATGCCGGTGCCGTGACACGTCGCGCACGACTCGACGCCGGCCGAGGTCGTCGCGAGCTGCGCGTGCGCCGCCGTGTACGGGGCGTCGTGGCAGCTCGTGCACACCGCGCTCTGCGCCGGGATCTTGATCGTGTTCGTCAGCGTCCAGAACGGGTTGTCGCAGTACGCGTTCGCGTCGTTGCCGGCGGGCTCGCTGCACGACAGCTCCTGCAGCGTGCTCGGCAGGTAGCTCGCCGGCAGCGGCAGCGTCCAGTTCCTCGACGCGTGGCACGCCTCGCAATCCGTGCGCGGGCGCGGGTAGCGCGTCTCGCCGAAGTTCACCGGCGTGCCGGCCGGGTTCGCCGCGTTCGGCGTCGGGTTGCCGCCGAGGAAGTAGGGCTGCGTCAGCTCCTCTCCCATGTGGAGCTTGTGGATCATCACGCGGAAGTCGACGCTCTCGGCGAGCACCGTCGAGCCCTCGAACCTCGCGACGCGCTCGTCATTCGCGTTGTTCGGGTTGTGGCAGAACACGCAGTACTGCGGGTTCTTGCGGAAGCCGCCGTGACCGTTCAGGTCGTAGTGACAGCCGTTGCACTTGTTGCCGTCGACGATCGTCCGGCGCGGCACCGCGGCCATGTCGGTGACCGCGAACGCGCGCACCGGCGAGAACGTCGCGTAGCGCGGTGACGTCGAGACCGGCTGCATGTAGCCCTCGAGGCCAACCTCGTAGCTCCCGGTCGCGGTCGTCGGCATCATCGCCGTTGCGGGGACCGTGTACGCGAACTTGCCCGCAGCGGCATCGACGGCCGCGAGCGTGCCGGTCGCGCCGCTGCCCTGGATCGTGGTCTGCCAGTAGGTCGCGATGTCCGTCGTCGGACCGGCGAGCGTCGCGGTGAGCCGCGTCAGCGGCTGCGCCTGGATGTTGCGCGGCGCGCCGTCGACGAGCACGGTGAACGCGACCGTCGGCTGCTGCCCGGGCGCGCCGTTCGTGACGCCGTCGATCGTGATCGCGACCTTCGTCGCCATCGGATCGAGCAGGCCCGTGTAGTGCTTGCCCGTGATCGGCGCGATCACCGACGCCTCGGAGTGGCACACGATGCACGTGCCCTCGTTGACGTTCGGCCCGGTCCCGCCGCCGTGCGCGACCTGCGGCGGTGTGATCGGACCGTCGAACACCGTGGTGTCGTGGCACGACGTGCACGCGGCCGGCGACGGCTGCGTCTTCCAGCGATCGCCCTGCGCGCCGGCGTGGCAGCTCTCGCACCGCGCGATGTTCTGCGGGAATGCGACCGTCGAGAAGTCGTGCACCGACTGCCCGTTGCCGACGATCTTGTAAGGGATGCCGGCGACGACGCTCGGCAGCGCATCACCGCGATGGATCTTGTGCACCATCACCTTGAAGTCGACGGTGTTGCCGGTGTCGGGGTCCGTCGACTGCGGCTGGTGGCAGAGGATGCACTGCTCGGGCTTCGTGTAGCGGCCGCCGTGTGCGTTCAGCGTCGCGCCGTGGCAGCTCCCACACGTGCTCGCCGTCACCTCCTCGCGCACGAGCGGGGTGCCGCCGCCGGGGACGACCGAGCGCGTGTCGCGATCGAAGTACTGCACGCCATCGAACGTCCGGACCGCGAGCGCCAGTGCGGTCTGCGTCTTCGTCACGTCGAGGCCGGTCGTCGCCGACGCGAGCGTGTACGTGTACGTGCCTTGCGTGACGTCGACGACCGCGAACGTGCCGTTCGATTCGGTCGACGCCTGCTCGGCGGTCACGGGGCCACTCGTCGCGATCCGCTTCGTGTACGCGTGATACTGGGCGGGCGAGCCGTCGCTGTTGGTCGCGAGCTGCGCGAACACGAAGCTGACCGACACCGCGCCCTGGGTCTTGAGCCCGGTGCGGTCGAGCGCGACCCCCGCGCCGTCCTTCAGCGTGAACGCGATCGTCGCGCCGGCGGGACTGGCGGTGATGCCGGTGATCGCGACGTCGACGCCGGCACCGACGACCCACGGCGACGGGTCGGCAGGCTCGCCCTGCGACCCTGTCCCGCCCGGGTCTCCCGGGTCACCCGGATCCCCGGGGTCTCCCGGATCACCCTGCGGTCCTTGCGGGCCGGCAGGTCCTTCACAAGCCACGAGCAGGGCCAGGAGCGGGAGCGTGCGCATGCGCCCGCTCTAATCACAATTCGTGCCGCGAGATCACTAAGTAAAACGGCGTAGAGGCTGCAATCGCTGCGCGGCGGGCGCAGCGGTCCGCAGGTTTTGCGCGGGTCACCGCGCGGTGACCGTGACCAGCCCGCGGGTCGCGTGCAGCAGCTCCTCTTCGCGATCGAGGTGACGGCGCAGGTCCTCGATCACCAGCCGGAGGTCGCGGCTCGCCGCCGTGCCCCCGACGTCGCCGGCGAGCTTCATGCGCAGCGCCCGGTGCTCGGTGACGTGCGCGTGCTCGGCCTGATCGGCGCGCTCGCCGGTCAGCTGCTCCTTCAAGAGCGGTCCGAGCAGCGACTCCTCGAACCGGTTGTGCGCGTCGAACGCGAGCCGGAGGCGCTCGACCTCGCGAAGCAGCTGCGTCGGCCCGCAGCGGCCCGCGTCCAGCGCGTCGGCGAGCTCGAGGCAGCGGTCCATCATCCCGCGCAGCGCGGCGTGCTGCGCTTCGAGCTCCTGGATCGCGCGTGCAGGTGTCTTGACGGTCATGGTCACACCGTCGTCGAGAAGCGGGTCTCGCCCGGCGACTCGTTGAAGTAGCGATCGAAGACGACGCAGACGTTGCGGACGAGCAGGCGACCGAGCTTCGTCGTCCGGATCCGCTTTGCCGCGCGGTCGTAGCTCGCGAGCTCGGCCAGCTTGTCGAGCTTCGACAGCTCGCGCGCGAAGTAGCCCTCGGCATCGAGCCGGAACTGCTCGCCGAGCCGCTCGAGGTCGGCCTCGCCCTCGCACATGAGCTCGCTGATCAGCGCGCGCCTCGCGCGATCGTCCTGATCGAGGATGAAGCCGCGCTCGACCGGCAGCTCGCGCGCGGCGATGTCGCGCTCCCACACGCGCAGCTCGCTGTGGTTCTGCCAGTGGACCCGCGAGGTCGACGAGATCGCCGACATGCCGAGGCCGATCACGTTCTCGGCTTGCTGCTCGACGTAGCCCTGGAACGACCGCGTCATCCGGTGTTCGGCGGCCGCTCGCGCCAGCTTGGAGTCCGGGCGCGCGAAGTGGTCGAGCCCGAGGTGGACGTAGCCGGCCTTCTCGAAGCGCTCGATCCCGAGGAGCAGCAGCGTCGCGCGCTCGTACGGATCGAGGACCCGGCCGGCGCGCTCGACGAGCCGCTGGTGTGGCAGCTTGCTCGGCAGGTGGGCGTAGCCGAACAGCGCGACGCGGTCCGGGGCGAGCTCGATCGTCGCGTCGAGCGTGCGCGCGAACGTCTCCTCGGTCTGCAGCGGGAGCCCGTAGACGATGTCGACGTTGATGTCGTCGAACCCGGAGGCGCGGGCGCGCTCGACGAGCCAGCGGGTCTGCGCGATCGACTGGTGGCGATTGATCGCATCCTGGACGCGCTTGTCGAAGTCCTGCACGCCCATGCTGAGCGAGCGGAAGCCACACATCGCCAGCGTATCGATCTGCGGCGCCGACGTGGTGCGCGGATCGAGCTCGATCGACCGCCGTGCATTTGGCTTGATCGCGAAGTACCGCTCGAGCGCCGCGAACACCTCGCGCAAGGTTCGCGCGGGCAGGAAGTTCGGCGAGCCGCCGCCGAGCGCGATCTCGGTGACCGGGGCCGCACCGAGCTCGCCGGCGACGAGCGTCATCTCGGTGACGAGCTGGTCGACGTACGTCGAGCCGCGCGACTCGTCACGCGTCGCGATGACGTTACAGCCGCAGTACCAGCACAGCGTCTTGCAGAACGGGATGTGGAGGTATAGCGAGACGCTCTCGCTGTTCTGCGCGATCGTCGCGAGCTCGCTGCGGATCCGCGCGGGCGACAGCGGCCCGAACTCGGTCGCGGGCGGGTAGCTCGTGTAACGCGGCCCTCGGCTCGACCACTTCGAGAGACACGCGGCCGGATCGTCGTCGTACATGGTTCTACGTACTCATCAAGTGGCGTGCCGGCTTCGCGCCGACGAAATCCCGCAAGCCTCGCGCGTGACCCCTCGCGTCCGCGATCCCGACGCAGGTTTTGCGGCTGTCGCTCCGGATATCCCTGGTATGCGAGTTGCCTCTCACGTCGATCATGAGCGCCCAGCAAGCACAGATCGTCGTGGCGTTCGACTTCAGCGAGAGCAGCCGGGCTGCGCTGGATCGAGCGCTCACGTTCACCGACCACGTCCTCCATGTCCTCTGCGTCGTCGATTCGCACGGCGTCGTGCCGGTGCCGCTCCATGGCGCACCGACCTACGACTACGCCGAGCGCGTCCAGCGCGAGCTCGCGCACCTGATCGAGGTCGAGCTTCGCCAGACGCAGCGCGCCGGTAGCCTCCACTACTTCGTGCACGTGCGGATCGGCAAGCCGGTCGACGAGATCCTCGCGCTCGCCCGCGAGGTCGGCGCCGACGGGATCCTCGTCGGCACGAAGGGCCGCACGGGCGTCGAGCGGCTGGTGCTCGGCTCGGTCGCCGAGCGCGTCGTCCGCGAGGCCGGCTGCACCGTCGAGGTCGTTCGCGCCAAGACGTACGACGCGGTGAAGCTCCTCGTCATGACGGAGGTCGAGCACCACGATCGCTACGTTCGTCCGCACCGCTACTCGTACAGCGACCACCGCGTCGAGCAGCGTCCGACCGAGTGGCCGCTCTACTGAGCGACCGCGCTGCGCGGCGACGCGGCCCTGCTGCGGCGCGCACCGAGCAGCGCCGAGATCCGACCGGCGAACGTCGACACCGCGGCGAAGTCCGTGAACACGTGGTCGCGTGACGTGTCGGTCGTGTGCCCGCCGCGCCGGCTGATCTGCTTCATCACGTAGCGGAGGATCCAGCCGTACCGCGTGTAGGGCAGGCCGCCGCCGAACGCGACACTCTCGTTCGGTGCCCACCGCAGCTGGCCGAACGTCTTCACGAGGTATCCGTTCGGGTCGCGGCGCGTGCTCGTCGCCGCGGACATGCTGACCGAGAAGAAGCCGGTCGGGAGCGCCGACAGCGCGCGGCGGTGCTCCTTGATGTAGTCCAGCACCGATTGCGCGTGGCGGCCGAACTCGACGCGCGAGCCGATGATCACCGCATCGAACGCCTGCGGCGGCGGTGGTGCGGCGTGAGCCTCGGCGTTCGCGAGCGTCACGTCGTGACTGTCGCGGCGGAGCCGTTCGGTGATGTGCTCGGCGATGATACGTGTTTGACCGTAGTGACTTGCGTATACGACGAGGATTCGGCTCATGAGATCGCGGTCTGCAACGCGCGTGCAGGACGCAACAGCAGCGGGCCGCAGCGAAACCCCGCGATCGCACGGATCTCCAGCGCGCCGCTGCGCAGGCCTTGCAGTGACTCGGAGCTCCGAGCGCAAGCGATGCGCGAGAACGCCTCGCGTGATCCAGGTGCCCCTGGCGCGGTTCGTGAACCACTCGCGGGCATGAACCTCCCCACCAACATCCTGGTCTCGACCGATTACGGCGAGTCCTCGAACGCGGCGCTCGAGTATTCGGTCGCCCTCGCGGCGAAGCTCGACGCGAAGGTCTCGCTCCTTCACGTCATCGGTGTTCCCGCGTACGGGGTCCCCGAGCTCGGCCTCGCGGTGACGAGCACGATGATCGACACGCTGGTCAAGGACAACCAGGTGGTCCTCGACAAGCTCGTCGCCAAGTTCACGCAGGTGAAGGTCACCCCGATCCTGCGCACCGGTGAGCCGCGCGATCAGATCGTCCAGACCGCGGACGAGATCCACGCGGAGCTCATCATCATGGGGACGCACGGCCGGCGCGGCGTCAGTCGCGCGCTGCTCGGCAGCGTCGCCGAGAGCGTGCTTCGTCACGCGCACTGCCCGGTGTTGACGATCCGTTTGCCGAAGCGTTGAGCTGCGGCACGCGGGTTGCTGTGAGTGAGGTGCACCTATGCTGATGCCACCGGTCTCCCGCTTCATGACGCGCCAGCCATGGACGCTGCCGAAGGACGCGACGTTCACCGACGCGCTTCGGCTCATGCACTCGAAGCACATTCGACACGTGCCCGTGCTCGATGACGGCAAGCTGATGGGCATCGTCAGCGAACGGGACCTGCACGTCGTCGAGGCGCTCTCGCGTTGCAACCCCGACGAGGTCTGCGTGTACGAGGCGATGATCGCCGACGTCTACACGGTCGCGGAGGATGACTCGCTCGACGAGATCGTCGATGCGATGGTCGATCGCCGCTGCGGCTCGGCGGTGATCCTCGATCGCGATCACCACGTGACCGGCATCTTCACGGCGACCGACGCGATGCGCGTGCTCGGCGAGGTCTTGCGCCGCGTCACGGATTGATTCGAAGCGACGCCGCGAACCGCGAATGCGTCGCGCACTCGGTCTTCGCCGCCGGGATCGGCATCACCCACGCGGCTGCACAGGGAAGCTGCGAGAGCAACAGGTCGCGATCGTCGAACGCCGCCGAGCGAAGGTCGATGTGGACGCGACGCGCAGCCGCCTGGCGCTCCTGCTCGGCGGTGGTGCCGAGCGGACGGCGCAGCGGGATATCGTGCGCGACGGCGCTCCCGGCGGCGAACGTATCGGGCCACGGCACCGGATCGCGCGGAGGGAGCGGCTGGGTCATCGCGCAGGCTGTCAGCAACGAACACGCTGCGACGCACTCGCGAGGATTGCGCGGTTTGGAGCCCATCCGGTGGATCCGTTGCAGGGAGCGAGCCACGCGTCATGCGGCCTCCCGCTCGCTCGGAGCGGTCGCACGGGTCACCGCCTCCCCGAGCAGGACGAGGTAGCGCTCGACGCGAACGCGACGGGCCATGACCGTGACGTCGCCGATCTCCGGCCCCGCCGGTTGCCATGCTCCGGGAGGCTGTCCACTGCGCAGCGCACCGATCAGCTCCGCGAGGCGCGCGCGCGTCCCGCTCGAGAATGCGGAGACCGCCGGCTGGTAGGGCTGGATCTCGACGACGGTGCGGGTCGTGCCGAACACGTTGATCGCGCTCCCGAGCCGGCGGGTCAACGACACCATCGTCATCCGCGGCTCTACGATCTCCGCCGGTGCACGCTCCGCGACGACGCGCTCGAGCGCGGTCTCGGCGTTGTTGATCGCGAGACCGAACGCACGGCGCGTGGCGATCACGTCGTGCGATGGAGCCGGCACACCGGCCGCGAGCGCCGTCGACACCGCGCCGAGGTACTTCTCGAGCGCCTCGAGCGCGCGCGCCATCTGCTCGTCGAACTGCACGCGCTCGCGCGCGGGCCACAGCAGCATGCTCGCGACGAACGCGATCGCACCCGCGAGCAGCGTGTAGAGGATCCGGATCTCGAACAGGAAGAGGTCCTTCGTGTGCATCTCGGCGAGCAGCACGAACGTCGGCGTGACGAACAGCGAGAACAGCGCGTAGTTGAGCTGGAGGACCGACGCGCTGATTCCGGCGAGCGCGATGATGATCACCGTGAGCGCGATCGGCTCGCGGATCGTCCACGCGATGCCGGCGGCGAAGATCGCGCCGGCGATCGTGCCGATGCCGCGCTGGACCGCACGCGTCGTCGTCGCGGAGCGGTTCGGTTGCAGCAGGATGTACGTCGTGAGCGCGATCCAGTAGCCGTGATCGATCGCGTAGACCGACGCGATCACCGAGGCACCGAGCACGCAGATCGCGACGCGCAGTGCATGGCGCAGGACCGCCGAGTCGACGTTCAGGTGCGCGCGGAGGATGTCGCCGAACGCCGGCGTCTGCTCGACCGGGACGAAGACGTCGGTCCCCGGCTCCGCATCGGTCGCCAGCGACTCGATCAGCGACGCGGCGCGCGCGCGCTCGGCATAGAGGCGCGCGACGAGCAGGTCGGCCTGGCGAGAGGCGGCATCGGACGCGGTGACCTTCGATGCCGGATCGTACGGTGGTGGCGCGATCTGCTGCGACTCCTCGACGAGGACCGCAGCCGCGAGCGTGCGCAGCGCGGCGGCCTGCACCTCGAGCGCGCGGACGATCGCCGCGGTGCTCGTCTCGGGCAGGCCGGCATCGAGCACCTCCTCGAGCGCGACGAGGATGCCGAACATGTGATCGGCGGCATGCACGGTCGCCAGCAGCCGCTCGCCGCGGCCCGACTCGCGCGCCCGGCCTCGCCGCACCGTGACGAGCGTGCGCCGCGCGGTCTCGATCTGCTCGCGGATGCGCCGGTGCACGCGGATCAGCTCGTCGCGGCTACTCCGCGCGGCGAGCGAGCTCGTGTACTCGGCGAGGCCCTCGAGCACCGCGGACACGGCGCGTCGCAGTGGCTTGTACACGCGGACCGGCCACACGACGAGCCCGAGGAACAGGGCCCACGCGGCACCGCCCGCGTAGCCGAGCAGCGCGCCGCCCAGCGAGCCGGCATGCGGCAGGAACGTGGCGATGATCAGGTGGACGGCGATCGTGTTGCCGATCGCGGGACCCGCCGGCGGGAATGCCTGGCCGAACGCGCACAGCGCGCAGGCGATCGTCACCGTCACGATCGAGAGCACCGGATGTCCGCTGACGAGCGTGCCGAGTGTGACCGCGACGATGCCGCCGATCGCGACCGAGCCCATCGCCTTCGCGCGCGCGCGGTAGGCACCGCCCTTGTCGACGAGCGCGATGCCGTAACCGGCGATCGGCGCCCAGGTCGCGGCGAGCGGGGGAAGCCACGGCGCGACGAGCAGCGGGACGCCGGTCGCGGCCGCCGTGCGCAGCCCGAGCCAGAGCGCGGGCCGGCCGGGTGCGAGCGTCGTCGCAACGCGCGCGTGGTGACTGACCGTCGCGATGCCGGGGACCTGCATCTGAGAGACGAGATAGCAGGTCAGATGCCGCGGAGGAACGCGGCGTTGCGCGAGTTCCGGAGTGCGATCACAGAAGCGGAGAGAGCAGGCGCGCCGACGCCTGGCCGAGCCGCGTACCGAACGATAGCGCCTCCAGGTCGGCGAGCTTCACCTCCGTGCTGTCGGCGAGATCGCGCGTGAACGCGTCGGCGAGCGTCGTGTTCGCGGCGTGGCCGAACAGCACGGCGATGATCTCGAAGTTGAGCCGGAAGCTCCGGTAATCGAAGTTCGCGGTGCCGACCACACCGACGTCGTCGTCGCAGACCATCGTCTTGGCGTGGATGAAGCGCGGCTCGTACTCGTAGACGCGGACGTTTGCCTCGAGCAGCTCCGGGAAGTAGCTGCGCGCGGCGAGGTCGACGAGCTTGCTGTCGCCTCGCTTCGGCACGAGCAGGCGGACGTCGACGCCGCGCAACGCCGCGGTGATCATCGCGGTGAACAGCGCATCGTCGGGTACGAAGTACGGGCTCGTGATCCAGAGCCGCTTCGTCGACTGGTTGATCGCCGTGAAGAACACCTTGTGGATCGACCACGAGCTCGTGTCGGGGCCGGACGCGACGATCTGGACGAGCTCGCATCTGCCCTGCTGCGGCGGCGGCACGGTCTGCTCGGTGACCGGTAACAGCTCGTCGGCCGCGAACGCCCAGTCCTCGAAGAACGTGCGCTGGATCGGCCACACCGCGGGGCCGGTGAGCCGGACGTGCGTGTCGCGCCAGTAGTGCTTCGACAGCTCGGCGCTGTGCAGGTCGGTGATGTTCATGCCGCCGGTGAAACCGATGCGGCCGTCGACGACGACGATCTTGCGGTGCGTGCGGAAGTCGGCGCGGCGGCGGCGGATCGTGCGGAGGCGGACGGGGTTGAACCACGACACCGCGACGCCGGCCTCGACGAGCGGGCGGAGGAACTTCTTGCCGAGCTTGTTCGAGCCGGTGCCGTCGACGAGCATCCGGACCTGGACGCCGGCCTTCGCGCGCTCGACGAGCGCGTCGCGCAGGCGCGTGCCGATCGTGTCGGGCTCCCAGATGTAGTACTCGAGGTGGATGTGATCGCGCGCGGACGCGATGGCCTCGAGGATCGCGGCGTACGTCGACGCGCCATCGAGGTAGATCGCGACCGACTCGGCGCCGAACGGGGGCGAGCCGCCGACGCCGATCGAGACCATCGCGAGCTGGTGGTGCTCGGAGTCCGCGTCGAGCGCGGCGAGGCCGCGCAGGCCTTCGTCGACGATGCGCTTCGACACCTCGCGCCGCCGCTTCTTGCGCTCGAGCCGGAGCGGTCCGATCAGCCAGTAGATGACGAGCCCGAGGATCGGAAGAAATACGAGGACGAGCAGCCAGGCGATCGTCGAGACCGCCGGCCGACGCTGGAGGACGATGATGACGGCGCTGATCGCGACCCAGACCGACGCCGCGAGGGTGTAGATCAGCCACCAGCTCACGCGGGCATCGTAGTGTGATCGAGGCCTACACGAACGCCGGGACGGGTCGATTCATGTCCTCGTGAGGGAGGATCTCGTCGCGATGTTCGAGGGGCGGCTCGCCGCCCTCGACGAGCTGAAGGCGGCGATCGCGCGCCGGGCACGGCGAGAGGCGTCGTTGACACGCCGGTTCGTAGTGCTCGTCACCAGCCCTGCGTTGCCCGACGGGTAGGGACCCGGTAGTCCGGGCTTTCGGTTCGGCGACGGGCGGTTACGGTTGCGCTACGATGAGCCGGGTGCAGCCGGTCTCGGTCCATATCGCCGTCCTGTCGGTCGCGAAGGATGCCAGGCACCCGGACCACGGCGCGATCGCGCAGGCGATCGAGCGCGCGACCAGCGCCGGTCACCGGATCGTCGAGCAGGCGACCGTCAAGGACTCCGAGCCGGCGGTCCGCGAGCAGCTGACCCGCTGGATCACGGACTCGAACGTCGACGTCGTGCTCGTGCTCGGCGGCGCGGACTCCGAGACCGCCTCGTCGGCGATGAAGCCGCTCGTGTCGAGCGTGCTGCCGGGGTTCACCGACCTGTTCCGCTGGCTCGCGTTCCAGGAGATCGGCGCGTCGGCGATGCTGAGCCAGGCCGAGGCAGCACAGTGCGGCCAGGCATACGTGTTCGTGCTGCCCGGTGCGATCGCGGCGGCGATGGACAAGCTGATCCTGCCGCAGCTCGATCCGAAGACGATGCCGAAGAACCTGATCGCGTCGCTGCCGCGCCTGCAGGCGCGCGTCGCCGAGGCGGTTCCGACCGCGATCCACGGCGAGAAGACGCAGGGCGGGGCCGGGCTGCCGCCGAAGCTGCCGGCGCTGCCACCGCGCAAGCAGACGAAGACCGGCGCGAACGTGATCCCGCGCAATCGCGCCGTCGATGATCCGCCGACCAAGCCGATCGATCTCGAGCGACTGCAGCGAGAGATCGCGCGCAGCGAGGTGAGCGATCAGCAGACCCGCAAGACCGACCTCGCGAAGCTGCTGCCGAAGCTGCCGCCGGGCGCCGACGAGTACCTCGAGTCCGAGGCCGACGAGGATCTGACGGACGCGGAGGTGCTCGCTGCACCGCCGCCGCCGGGCGTCGGCGTGAAGGGGCCGATGAAGCCGCAGACCGCGGCAGAGCGCGCGCGCCACGAGGCCGCGACGCCGCCGTCGCCGACGCCGATCGTCGTACCGCCCGCCGCGCTCAAGCCGGTCGTGCCCGCCGTGATCCCGCCGATCGCATCCGGCT
>JAEWJO010000084.1 GCA_023386455.1 Pseudomonadota bacterium
CCGGCAACGGGTCGTAGTCGGCCGGCCGCCGATACGTCTTCGTCCAGCCGTCGAACGAGATCGCGCTCGAGTACTCGTCGAGCTTGGCCGCGCGCGCGGCGCCGTCGAAGAAGTCCTCGCGGTGGCGCCGCCAGTTATTGAGCACGTACGACAGCGCGTTGCGCGCATAGCGCTGCGTCTTGATCTGGCTCGAGCTGTAGCGGGACGCGAAGACCTTGCCGCCGCGCCCCCATGCCTCGTTGATCGCCCTCGCCGCGTTGATCGCGAAGCTCTGCATGCCGCGCGAGAGTGCCTTCTCGTTCGCCGCCTCCGCGAGCAGGTGGAGATGGTTGTGCTGGATCGAGATGTGGACGACGCGAAAGTCCTTTCCATCGAGATAGCGCACGAGCACCCGACGCAGCGCCTCGTAGAAGCAGCGCTGGCGAAGCCGCGGCAGGTCGCGAACTGTACGCAGCGTGACGTGCACCGGATGCGGCGGCGAGAGCGCAGCGCGACGACGGTGTGGGCCACCGCGCTTGACGCCGGTTCTCTTGCGACCTGCACCGAGGCGACGACCGCCGTGCGTTCGATCTGGATTCGCACTCCCCGCCACGCTCGACACATGCTCCATCTTGAATAGGGCATTAACACATCGCTCTGACATTCGAGCATCCATCCCCGTCGAGAACACTGTCCGATGTTCGGACATAGAACCACCGCACGTTCTAGCCGAGAGACCGCGGCGCCGATTTCCGCCCTGGCTTGGTTGTTGAAAGCCTCCGGCGTCGCGCCAGCACGGCCTTCGCAACTAACAGTGCCGATGCGCTCGCCGTGGCGACCAGACGAGGGCCAACACGACCGTGAGAGGGCTCAGCAGCGTGACGCCGAGTGATCGAGGAATAGCGCGCCGCCTGGAGGCCCAGCGTCACTGACTACAACGGAGGAATGCCGTCACCGGCCGCATTGCCGTTCGCGACGGCTGGCTGGCCCATTGAGGGCCACCGGCGGCGCACCACCACGGCCTTCGTCGGAAGCGACGCCGTCGGTGTGCGATTCGAGCCGAATCCTCGGGCACGCAACGCGCTGGCGACGCACGGACGCTAACGATGAGCGCGGTCCCACAAGAGACGAACCCACTCGTTGTCATCGTCGGTGGGTTCTGCCACGACGGGCGCGCCGCTGGGCGCCGTCTCGATCAGATGGAGCAGCGTCCACGCGAGCCCGAAGCAGTCGTCTGTACCGAAGCAGCGGATCAACTTGCTTGCTTCTTGGTCGGTGACGGGTGGTTCGATCGCGAGGAGTTGGCGCGCGTGGCGGGAAACCATAGCCTCGTCGGCGTGACGTTCGGGAAGCGGTCCGAGCTCGACGAAGTCCTTCACCGTGATTCGAATCGTCACGCGTCCAATCGTACGATCACCTTCGCGCGGACTTGGGGTTCGGGTTGTCGGCGGCGGTGATGTAGTGGATGTCGAACGGCCCGGGACCGTACACCTGCACGATGGTCTCGCCCTTGGCCTGCGCCCCGTGGTGCGTCTTGGCAGGGAGGTAGTGATACGAGCCCGCGTCGAGGTTGTGGCTCTCGGACTCCATCGAGTCACCGAGATGGAGCATGAGCATGCCCTGCATGATGGTGAGCTCCTCGTCATTCGAGTGCCAGTGCGGCGGGATCTTGTAGCCGTCGGGCACCTTGAGGCGAACGGTGAAAGTTCCGGGCTTGGTTGGATCGCCGTGGAGGACGGCCATCTGCGCGCCTCTGGGCAGGTCGGGCGGCGCGTCGGCCCACTTGATGTCCTTCGCGGTCATCATGACGGCGGCCTTCTCGTTCTTCTTGGCCGTCTTCTCCGCGAATGCAGCAGGCGTGAGCGTGAGCAGTACGCAGGCGATCCTCGTGGTCCACGTGGTCATGGCATTCCTCCGCGTGGACTCTGGTGCGGGAGTCGCGGCCGCGCGAGGATCGGCGCCGAGGATGTGCGATCGCGTGGATCACGCGATGCGCGAGCTACGCGATCAGAACCAGGTCGACGCGCCGAGCATGATCAGCAGGTAGTGGCTCTTGTACGTGCCCTGGTTGACCGGGCTCTCGAGCTGCTGATCGGGCGTGACGAGCGGGTTGACCGGATCGGGGCCCTGGCGGTCGTCGACGGCCTGCTGGAGGCCGGAGGCGCTGCAGCCCGTGTAGGGGGGCGAGAGGCTGTTGTCGACCGTCGGGTTGCAGTTGCGCGGGTTGGTGCGCGTGCCTTCGAGGACGGCGCCGAAGCCCGCGTCGAACCGGACGCGCGACATCTTGAACGATGCGCCCGCGGCGAGCATGGTGCGCGCGGCGCCGTCGAAGTCGGCGCGCTCCCAGCCTTCCTTGGCGGCAGCGGTGTCGTAGGAGACGCCGCCGCGAACGATGACCTCGTTGGCGCCGGTGGGGATGTTGTAGCTGCCGCCGAGGCGGACGCCGAACGTGTCTCGCAGGCCGTGCGCGACGACGCTGGGCTTGAGGTCGAGGCCACTGTCGGGCGTGTTCATCGGTGCGGCCTGTGCGTCGACGACGACCCGGAAGTCGCCCGGGCTATGGCAGTCCGGATCGGCCACGAAGTCGCACTTCTTGCCCCAGCGCTCCCAGTTGGCATCGATCTCGATGTCGCCGCGGGGCTTACCGTCGGGCGTGACGAACTTGTAGCGAGCGCCGACCTGGGCGGTCATCGGGAGCGCGATCTGGACGCAGCCCTTCTGGAGCTCGGCCGTGCCGCCGGCCTCGCAGCGCACGTTGCCGCTCGGCGTGATGACGATCGGCTGGCCCTGGAGGTCGGTGTTGGGACCGCTGTTCGCGTGCGCGTCGCCGCGGGCCGTGATGTCGACGGGACCGTTGAAGGCCGCGCCGAACTCGATGCTCGGACCCACGCGGTACGTGGCGCCGAGGCCCCAGCCCATGACGAGCGAGTCCTTGGCATCGAGCGTGAAGATGGCGTCGCGGTTGACCCACTCCTCGAGGTTGCCCGGCTTGCCCCAGAGCGCGATGGTCGACTTGACGTCGGCAAAGCCGAGCGAGAAGCGGCCACCGACGTCGAGATCGGGTGTGACGCGATACGAGACCGCGGCGCTCGGGAGGATGACGGCAGCTTCCTGCTCGATGATGTCGTAGCGCGACGGCGGCGGCGGTGCGCCGAATGCGGGGAACGTGAAGCCCTCGCCCTCGGGGACGAAGTACTGCTGGCCGTTGACGTTGTTCATGCGGCGGAACGGATATGCGTTCGGCGCGTAGAGACCGAACGCGGCGTTCAGGTTCGGAACCTTGCCGCCGAAATCGGTGACGACCGCGATGAGCGGCACGGGCTGGAAGCGGCCGATGCCGAGTGGCGGACGGGCGTCCTGCTCGACGACGCCGTAGGGGGTGCCCTCGTAGGCCTGGGTGTCCTCGGCCAGATCGTCGTACGTGCCGTTCCGCTGGAACGTCATGTAGTAGTTGATGGCCGAGATGCCGAGCGTGATGTGCGTGCCCGACGACTTGGCGATGCCCGCGGGATTGATGCCGATCGCTTCGCCGTCGTCGACGCTCGCGACGGAGGCGCCGGCGCGCGCCGTCGAGACTGCGCCCGAGCCGGGCAGGAAGAGGCCACCCGCGCTCGCTGTTCCCGAGGCGCATAGACCCATAGCTAGCGCGATGCCACCCGAAAGCTTCATAGGGCCGAAACGGTACCGCAGGCCCGCGTCGCGCTGCCACTCCGTGGGGGTGTCTTCGTCGACGACGTCGCCCGACACGAGCGGGCTGTGGCGGAGGCGAAAGTCACGCGCGTTCAGTTGCTCCGCCCGGCGCGGTCGACCGCTACTCGACCGCTACTCGACCGCTACGCGACTGCTACTCGATCGGGGGTGCGGGCTCGGCCTTGCGGCTCGCGGCGCGGGCGCGCTGCGCGATGCCGATGTGCGTCAGCAGGATCGCGACGGCTGCGGGCGTGACACCGCTGATGCGCGAGGCCTGGCCGACGGAGCGCGGGCGCACCTTCTCGAGCTTCTCGATCACCTCGTTCGAGAGGCCGGCGATGGTGCGGTAGTCGATCTCGTCGGGGACGCGGACGGCATCGGCACGCTGCAGCTTCTGCGCGTCGGCCTCCTGGCGCTTGAGGTAGCCCTCGTACGCGAGCTCGATCTGGATGCGCTCGAGCGCGGCGGGCGAGCCGGTCCACGGCGCGAGGTTGCCCGCGGCGGCGATCGCTTCGATCGCGTGCTGATCGAGCTCGGGGCGGCGCGATAGCTCGGCGAGCGAGGCGCGGCGCGACGCGAGCGGCGAGGAGCCGCTGGCGACGAGGAGGGCATTGACGGCATCGGTGCCGGTGACGGACGCCTCGCGGGCGCGAGCGTGGGCGGCGGCGAGCTCGGTGCGCCACGCCTCGAACGCGCGCCAGCGATCGTCGTCGACGAGGCCGAGCGAGCGGCCGCGCGGCATCAGGCGGTCGACGGCGTTGTCCTCGCGCAGCAGGAGCCGGAACTCGGCGCGCGAGGTGAGCATGCGGTAGGGCTCCTTCGTGCCGAGCGTGGTGAGGTCGTCGACGAGGACGCCCGCGTAGGCTTCGTCGCGGCGCAGGAGGAGCGGCTCGCGATCGCCGAAGCCGAGCGCGGTGGCGGCGTTGATGCCGGCGAGCAGGCCCTGGATCGCGGCCTCCTCGTAGCCACTCGTGCCGTTGATCTGGCCGCCGAAGTAGAGGCCCCGGACGCGACGAGTCTCGAACGTCGGGTGGATCTCGCGCGGGTCGATGAAGTCGTACTCGACGGCGTAGCCGGGCCGCGTCATCTCGGCGCGCTCGAGGCCGGGGATCGAGCGGATGAACGCGAGCTGGATGTCGAACGGGAGGGACGTCGAGATGCCGTTCGGATAGACCTCGCCGGAGTCGATGCCCTCGGGCTCGAGATAGATCTGGTGGCGGTCCTTGTCTGCAAACCGGACGACCTTGTCCTCGATCGACGGGCAGTAGCGCGGCCCGGTGCCCTCGATCTCCTTGCGGTAGAGCGGCGAGCGCGGCAGGCCCTCGCGGATGATCTGGTGCGTGCGCTCGGTCGTGTACGTGATCCAGCAGGGGAGCTGCGGCAGCGGCGATGCGGCGATGCCGTTCCACCGGAACATCGGCGGCGGATCGTCGCCGGGCTGGAGCTCGAGGCCGGTGATGTCGATCGTCTTGCGATCGAGACGGCACGGCGTGCCGGTCTTGAGGCGCGCGAGCGGGAAGCCGAGCTCGGCGAGCGAGTGCGAGAGTCCGACGGCGGGGGCCTCGCCTGCCCGGCCGCCGGCGGCCTTCGCCTCGCCGACGAAGATCGCGCCGCGCAGGAACGTGCCGGTCGTGAGGATGACGGCGCGTGCGCGGTAGGTGACGCCCATCGTCGTCGTGACGCCGACGATCTGCTTGCGCGTGCTGACGGAGTCCCCACCGCTGCCGCCGCCGAACGTCGTCGCGGTGTCCTCGACGAGGAGCTTCGCGACCTCGCCCTGGCGCAGCGCGAGGCCGGCCTGGTTCTCGAGACGCATGCGCATCTCGTCGCGATAGCGGCGCTTGTCGGCCTGCGCGCGCGTCGAGCGCACGGCGGGGCCCTTGCTCGCGTTCAGGCGGCGGTACTGGATGCCGGTGACGTCGATGACGCTCGCCATCTCGCCGCCGAGCGCGTCGAGCTCCTTGACGAGGTGGCCCTTCGCGACGCCGCCGATGGCGGGGTTGCACGACATCTGCGCGACCATCTCGAGCGAGCCGGTGAGGACGAGCACGCGCGCGCCCATACGAGCGCCGGCGAGCGCGGCCTCGCAGCCGGCATGGCCGGCGCCGACGACGATCACGTCGTAGCTATCGGGATACTCGTAGGCCACCGTCGAGGCGGGCGTTCTACCACGGACTCGCCGACCTGCTGCCTGCGGAGTTTTGGGGACCGCGGCAGCGTCTCAGTGTCTCAGCTCTCAGCGCTCAGCGCTTGGGCAGGCCGCCGAGCGCGTCCTTCGCGTCGCCCGCACGGTCGCCCTTCGGGTACTTCTGCACGAGCTCGGTCCACGCGACGCGCGCGCGGTCTGGCATGTCGACGGCGACGTACGCGCGGCCGAGGAGCCAGAGGGCCTCCTCGTCGTAGCCGACGCCGCGATAGTTCTCGAGCAGGCGGCGCAGGCGGAGCACGGTGCCCATCGGCTTGCCGCGGTCCCAGTAGTAGCGGGCGACGTACCACTCGTGATCGGCGAGGCGCTTGCCGACCTTGACGATGATGTCCTTCGCCTTGTCGCGGTACGGGGAGTCCGAGTACTTGTCGAGGAAGCTCTTGAGCTCGGTCGCCGCGTCCTCGGTCGCCGACTGGTCCTTCTCGAACGACGGCGGGAACAGCCAGAAGTCGCCTGGAAGCTGCTTGTAGTAGGCCTCGCCGATGCGGAACGAGGCGTAGCCGTTGGCGACCATCTCGTGCGTCGGGTGGAACTTGATGAACAGGCGGTAGCTGTCGATCGACTCGAGGTACTGCTCGGCGCCGAACTCGGCGTCCGCGAGGCGCAGCTCGGCGAGGACCGCGTACTTGGAGTACGGGAACCGCGACTTGATGAAGCCGAAGTACTTCGAGGCCGCGACCCAGTCGCCGCGCTCGAGCTCCTTCAGGCCCTTTTCGTAGTTCTTCTGGGCGGAGACCGAATAATCGACCGAGCCGCCACCGGTCTTGGCGCCGCAGGACGCGACACCAGCCACCAGGCCAACCATCAGGCCGAACGCGAGAAGGAACCTCGGGATCATGCGGACTTGTCCGTCTGTACTCTGACCGGGCGCGCGCGACAAGGGTTGCCTGCTCTATAAGGGAGCATGCGTTTTCTCCTGCCTTCGCTTCTCGGGGTTTGGGCGTGTTCCGGCGGCGCGCACCAGATCGAGATCGGCGCCCCTCCCGCCAGGACGACCCAGGGCACGTTCGCCGGTCCCCTGTGCTCGGGAGCATCGTGCAAGTGCCGCGACGCGTCGGCGCCCGGCGATGGCGGCGCGGGCGTCCCGACGGATGGCAGCAAGCGGTTCGAGATCCGCCTGACGAGTGCGCAGCAGCTCTGGATCAAGGTCCGCGACAACCTCATGTACAAGAGCCCGGAGCGGCCGGAGGAGTGCTTCTACATCGACCTGCCGTCGGGCGAGTCGGTGGTCGAGATGCGCGCGAGCGAGCCCAACGGGGTCGCGGGCGAGTGGTCGATCAGGGAGCTCGGGACGCAGACGAAGAGCTGGTACGACACGTTCACGTTCAACTGCGGGCAGCCCGGCGTGTGCAGCTTCGAGGAGCTGCGCGAGAAGAGGGCCGAGTACGGCGATCCGAAGCGCGACCGCTGCGGCTCGGTGAAGGCGAAGGGCGTCGTCTGGGATACGGGCCGGTCACCCGATCAGCTGCACCCGAGCGAGCTCGCCGTGAAGGTCACGCTCGACGTCTACAAGTTCGTGCCGGACCGTCCGCACGGCGACGACTGCGGCAAGAAGCAGAAGGCCGAGCACGACGAGGACAACCCGAAGTACTGAATCAGCGAGGGAGCGCGGAGCCCGGCTGCGGGCCGTTCTCGTCGTTGCACATGCGGATGTAGAGCTGCGCGCTCTTGTTGGTCGGATCGATGCGCAGCACCTCTTGCCACTCGGCCATCGCGGCATCGCGGCGGCCGAGCGAGAACATCGTGACGCCGAGGTGGATGCGCGCCGGCACGAAGTCGGGACGCAGCTTCTTGGCGTGCTCGAACTCGGCAACGGCGGCGTGGAACATGCCCATGTCGCGGTAGACGTTGCCGAGGCGGACGCGGAGGTCGGCGAACTCGGGGCAGAGGTCGAGCGACTTGGAGTACTCGCGGACGGCCTCGTCGAACATCGCGAGACCGGCGTAGGCGGCGCCGAGATCGGCGTGCATGTTGGCGAGCTTGCCGCGCGCGAACCGATCGAGCGCGTTGGGCTGGCCGACCGAGGCGGAGACGGCGCGGGTGTAGACCTCGCGCGCCTTCTCGTACTTGCCGCGGTCGTTGTACGTGACGGAGAGGTTCAGCGCCGCCTCGGTGTAGCGCGGGTTCAGGCGCAGCGCGTTCTCGAACGCTTCCTCGGCGTCGGAGAACCGGCCCTGCGAGTGATAGATCACGCCGAGCATGTTGTAGAGGTCGGGGAACGACGGCCGCGCGCTGGCGGCCTCGGCAAGGTACGGCTCGGCGCGCTCGTACTCGTTCGCGTTGTAGTGCTCGCGCCCGAGAGCGATCAGCTGTTCGACGCGATCACTACTGCTCATCGTCTCGTACAGTACCGCGGTCGCGATCGCGGGCGCTACTCTGCGGCGTTCTCGGCTTCTTCCTTCTCCATCCGCGCCTTGACGTCGGCCGGCAGCTCGAGCACGACGACGTAGTCGTTGATCGGCTTCGCGAGCGCCTCGGCGACCCTGCCGTCCGTGTCGAGGACGGGATGGATCGAGACGACCTGCGGCACGCCGCGGCGCTTGATGCGATTGACGATCGCCGAGTCGTGGCAGTGGCCGTTGCCCGCGAGCAGCACGAGGTAGCCGTTCGGGTTCGCGGCGAGCCACTTCGCGGCACCGTCGGCCATCGTCTCGTCCCAGATCACCTGCACCGTGTAGATGCGATCGGCCGACGGCATGCCCGCCGGCGGCGCCTCCGCGGGCTTCGCGTCCGCGGGCTTCGCGTCGGCCGGATCGGGCTTCGCGTCGGGCT
>JAEWJO010000146.1 GCA_023386455.1 Pseudomonadota bacterium
ACGGCAACGAGGACATCCTCATCGCGATGCGCCCGGGTCCGTAGCCGACTCCTGACGATTGCCTGTTCGGGCCACCACCGGGTGTCACCCAACCGATGGCCGGACAGTCCGCGTACGGGGGCCGAGTAGTCGTAGACGTTCACGTCGCTCGGGATCGAGGCCTCGAATGGCTCGATCGCCGACCTCGTCTGCGCGTCGGGCAACGACGGGGTGTCACCCAACCGATGGCCGGACAGTTCGCGTACGCCGGTTTAGTAGTCGTAGATGTTCACGTCGCTCGGGATCGAGGCCTCGAATGCCTCGATCGCTGACCTCGTCTGCGCGTCGAGCCGGTCGGTCCCGCGCAGCGCGTTCGCGGCACGCCAGCGCAGCTGGTACGACATGTTCGAGTTGCGCAGCACCGAGCCGAGCGCGCTCGCCGCGTCTGGCGAATTCGAGACCGCGTCGATCGCGGTGAACGCTACGCTCTGGTCCGTGTCGCGCATCAGCTCGACGAGGCGTTGCGTCGCGCGATCATCGTTCTCGTAGGACCGCAGGTTCATCGCCGCGAGCCGCCGATCCGAGCTGTCCTGGCTGCGCGTCATGCCGATCAGCGCATCGCGGCCGCGCTCGTTGCGGACGGTGCCGAGCGCCTGCGCGGCCATCTGGCGCACGTAGGCGTCGCTGTCGCGCAGCGCCTGGCTCGCGATCTCGACGGCACGCTTGTCGCCGGCGTTCGCGAGCGACTGGATCGCGTACGACCGGACATCGGCGATCTTCGACTCGATCGCGCTCTTCGCGACGAGCTCGCGCGCCTGCGTCGTGCCCGCGCGGTCGAGCGCCTGCACCACGCGATACGCCGTGTAGTTGTCGTCCTCGGTATGCAGTGCCTTCTCGGCGAGCGACAGGCCGGCCGGCGAGCCCGCACTCAGCAGCTGCTGCATCACCGGGAACAGCAGGTCCGGGTGCGTCTCCGCCGCGTCGCGCAATGCGGCCGCCGACGCATCCGTCGCGCGGAAGCCCTCGAGCGCAGACACCGCCGCACCGGCGATCGACGAGTCCGCGTTGCGCAGCGCATCGACGAGCGCATCGCGCGCCTCGTCGCTACCTGCGCGTCCCATCACGCTGATCGCGGCGACGGCCTCTTCCGGCGAGGACGAGCGCATTGATTCGCGCACGATCTCCATCACCGCAGGATCGGTCGGGCGCGCCGACGCGAGCATCCTGAGCGCGTCCGGCTTGAGCTCGCCGTGCTCACTGCGCACGAGGTTCAGCAGCGTGTCGAGCGCACCCGGCGTCCCCGCCGAGGCGAACACGCGCATCGCATCGAGGCGATCCTGATCCGTCCCGACCTTCGCGAACTGCATCGCGAGCGTCGTCCCGTCGACATTCCCGATCGAGACCAGGTGAGTCAGCACCTCGTGGCGCATCGCGGGCTGGGCCTGCGCGATCTCGAGCAGTGCCTCATCGACCTCCGAGCCCGTCATCGAGATCAGGTGATTCACCGCCCGCGCCGCACCGTTCCCCTCCTCCAGTGCCGTCGAGACGAGCAGGGTCCGCGCCTCATCGGTCGTGAACGTCGCGATCGCGTCGACCGCGGTCTCGGCGAGCGAGCTGTCGTCGCTGCTCGCGTCGAGCACGGCCTTCAGCGTGTCGAATGCTTCGTCGCTGCGGAGCGTCGCGAGTGACCGGACCGCGGTCGCCCGAACGTCCGACGTCTCGTCGAGCGCGATCGCGCGCAGCGTCGGGAACGCGGCCGCACCGGCATGCGACAGCGCATCGACGGCGCGATCCGCGAGGTCCTTCTGTCCGCTCTTCACGATCGCCACGAGCTTCACGAGCAGCTTGTCGTCGACGGTGCTGACCGCTGCAAGCGCCGCGCTCGCGACGTTGACGCTCGGAGAATCGATCAGCCGCGAGATCGCGTCGTTCGAGGCTGGCGACTCGATTCGCGACAGCGCGCTGATCGCGTTGCCCGAGATCTCGTTCTCCGCCGATCGTGCGATCTCGACGAGGACCTCCACGGCCGAGTCGGTCCCGAGCGTCGCGAGCGCGCTGATCGCCGTCGTCTGCAACTCGCCGCCGGTGCGCGCCAGCTCGGCGAGCACCTCCTCGGCGCGACTCGTGTGCGTATCGCCGAGCGCGTACACCGCCGCGAGCCGAACGTCGCCGCGCGCGTCCTTCGTGCGCTCGATCAGGATCGCGACCGCATGATCGGTCCCGATCACGCCAAACGCCTCGAGGATCGCGTCGGGCACGCCGGGCCGCGCGTCGTCGACGAGCGCGATCACACCGTCGATCGTCCGGTCGTCGCCGACGGTCCCAAGAGTCTGGGCGAGCGACTTCACCTCCGCGAGCGACTTCGCCGCGAGCAGCCGCCTCACGAGGTCGTCGGTCGAGATGCCGAGCGCGCCGGGCGAGACTCGCATCGGCCGGTTCAGCGCGCCGCGCGACGGTCGCCCGCCGTGCGCGGAGGCCGATGGCGTCGGGCTGCCGCGAAGCCACGACCACGACAACATCGTGACAAGCACGCCACACAGGAGCTTCCATCGAGTCAGTGACGTCATGCTCTAGCCAGCAGACAACGGCTCACGCCGCGCGGTTTCATCCGGCGAGTAACGCCCACTGCCTCCACGCAGATGGGCAGTCTCGACTGCGACACTCGTCCTCCACACACGTGCCTGCTGCGACGTTCGTGTGCGAACCGGCCGCGGCGGTTACACGCCGCAGCTGGAACAAGCGCTCGCGCTCACGCGTTCGCGCGCGCTAGCGATACATGTCGCCGGTACCTCGGTCGTACCAGGCCTCGTGCGGTGACCACTGGTGACAGCTCGGACACGCGGTGTCACGCCAGACCGTCGTGCAGGCAGGACACACGCCGTGCGTGTCGAACGTGTTCCACGAGTGACCGCACACGCAGCTCCACCGGCTGTGCTTCTCCGGCCGCCAGTGACACTTCGGACACCAGATCTTCGCGTCGCGTTCCCGATCTTCGATCGACGATCCCGTCCGGCGATCCGTTTCCTGGAACAAGAGCACGCGTCCCACACGCTCCAACGTAGCAAGTTGTCCGGCCATCGGTCGGGTGACACCCGGTTCGCCGCCCGGTTCGCCGCGCCATCGGTCGGGTGACACCCGATTCGCTCCCGGTCTGTCCGCCTACGGTCGGGTGACACCCGGTTCGCTCGCCCGGTTCGCTCCGCCATCCGTCGGGTGACACCCGATTCGCTGCCCGGTTCGCTGCCGATCTGTCTGCGTATCGGTCGGGTGACACGCGGTTCGCCCCCCGTTCGCACCGCCATAGGTTCGCTGCCGCTCTGTCCGCGTATCGGTCGGGTGACACGCGGTTCGCCCCCCAGTTCGCTCCGCCATCGGTTCGCTGCCGATCTGTCCGCGTATCGGTCGGGTGACACGCGGTTGGCTCGTCGGGTGACACCCAGTTCGCTCCGCTATCGGTTGGGTGACACCCGATTCGCCCGTCCATCGGTCGGGTGACACGCGGTTCGCTCCGGTCTGTCCGCGAATCGGTCGGGTGACACCCGGTCCACCCACGCGCCTGTCCGGCCATCGGTCGGGTGATACCCGGTTCGCTTCCCCGATTCGCCCGTCCATCGGTCGGGTGACACACCCGGTTCGCTCCCCGTCCATCGGTCGGGTGACACCCGGTTCGCTCCGGTCTGTCCGCGTATCGGTCGGGTGACACCCGGTTCACCCGCGCGCCTGTCCGGCCATCCGTCGGGTGACACCCGGTTCGCTTCCCTATCGGTTCGGTCACTCCGGGTCTGTCCGCCCATCGGTCGGGTGACACCCGGTCCTGTCCGCCCATCGGTTGGGTGACACGCGGTTTGCGCCTGCGCTGTCCGGCTATCGGTTGAGTGATACCCGGTCGAGCGCCCATTCGACCGAGAGACTGTCCTCTGCAGTGGACACTTCCGGTGCGCCGCGTCGTGAGCTGTCGTCGGGGAAACGCCTGGAACTGCGTCAGATGCTTTGAGTATCAACGAGGTCGCACAACGGATCCTTGACGGGACCGGATCGGTTTGCCTAACGTGCCAAGGTGGGCTCCAGCGTGAACGTTGATACGGTGAGAAGGGCCGTCCGCAACGTGCTGCTCGTGGACGACTACGATCTGTTGCTGAAGCAGTGGGGGCGCGAGTTCGCGCGCGAGGGGATCGCGGTCTCGAACGCGACGTGCGTCGCCGAGGCCGTGGCGGCCGCGGAGCGCGAGCGACCGGATCTGGCGCTCGTCGATCTGTTCCTGTGTCCGCCCGAGACCGGCCTTCAGGTGATCGAGGCGCTGAAGGCAGTCGACGCGAGCATCGTGTGCATCCTCGTCAGTGCGCACCTCAGCGTCGCGCACGCGATGATGGGCGTGCGCGCGGGCGCCGACGACGTGTACTTCAAGCCGTTCTCCGCGCGACAGGCGATCCAGCGCGTCGAGACCGGCGTGCTCGCGCAGCCGGAGTCGACGACGCCGACGCTCGATCAGGTCGAGTGGGAGCACATCTCGCGCGCGCTGCAGGACTACAACGGCAACATCAGCCAGGCAGCGGACGCACTCGGTGTGTTCCGTCAGTCGCTGCAGCGCAAGATCCAGAAGCACGCACCGCGCGTGCTGCGCACGGGACCGGTCGGCCGGCGGCAGAAGTCGCAGCCGGGCGCGACGCGCCGCAAGTAGCCCCGCACCGCACCGTCCGAGTGACCGAGGATCGTCCCTCGCGGCGGACACGTCCGAGCCGATCCGTCGCGCGCATCGTTGACCGCGCGTGGACGTGCGGCGATCGTCGGGCCGTGCAGAACCTCGCTGATCGAGTCGCATGGATCACCGGCGGAGCCAGCGGTATCGGCCTCGCGCTCGCCCACAAGCTCGCCGCGGAGAAGATGAAGCTCGTCCTCGTCGACGTCGAGGACGGGGCACTTCGCGAGGCGGAGTCGGCGCTGCGCGCCACGGGAACCGAGGTGCTCGCGCTGCGCGCCGACGTGGCCAGCGGCGCCGAGATGGCGGCCGCGGCGAAGCGCGCGCTCGATCAGTTCGGACTCGTGCATCTGATCATCAACAACGCCGGCGTCGGTGGCGGCGGCGGCCCGATGTGGCTGCTGTCCGAGGACGACTGGAAGTGGACGGTCGACGTCAACCTGTTGGGCGTCGTGCACGGCATTCGCCTCTTGCTCGCACCGCTCGTCGCGAGCGGCCAGGAGGGTCACATCGTCAACACCGCGTCGATCGCGGGACTGACGTCGACGCCGTTCATGGGTCCGTACACGGCGACGAAGCACGCGGTCGTCGCGCTCTCGGAATGTCTCGCGAAGGAGCTCGAGCTCGCGAAGGCGAAGGTCGGCGTGTCGGTGCTGTGTCCCGGATTCGTGAAGACGAAGATCGCGTCGTCGCACCGCAACCGACCGGGCGGGCCGATGGGCGCCGGCGGCCGCACCGTCGGCGCGACCGAGGCGAAGTTCGGCCAGGTCCTCGACCAGCTGGTCGCCGCGGGTCAGCCGGCCGAGAAGATTGCCGAGGACGTCGTGAACGCGGTCAAGGAAGCGCGGTTCTACATCCTCACGCACCCCGAGATGAAACCGCAGATCGAGCACCGGATGCAGCAGATCCTCGACGAGAAACAACCCGGAATCGATCCCCTGTTCAAACAGTTGTTCGGCGGTTAGTCGAGGCGAGTCGACGCTGGCCAGCGAGCGGGCCGGCGCATAGACTGTGCGCTCGCGTGTCGTTCGACTCGCTCCTCACGCCGACCCGACTGCGCGCGCTCGCGGGCCATGCCTTCGATCGCGGCACGCGCTACTGGCAGGAAGGTCGTGCCCAGTATCGCGAGCGCGTCGGCGATGGCATCGCCGGCACGGTCACCGGTGGCGCCGAGTACGAGGTGCGCGTGTTCACGTACGGCCGCGACCTCGCGTCGATGTGCACGTGTCCCATCGGCGACACCGGGCGCATCTGCAAGCACGCGGTCGCGCTGTGTCTCGAGTATCAGGCCGCAAAGCAACGGCCGGAGGTGTCGGCGCCTTCCAGCGACGTGTTCGGGTCTCGCACCGATCTCGACGCGTGGTCCGAGAAGCACGGCGTCACGCACGAGCTTGCGCTGTCGGCGGAGTGCCTGATCGAGGACATCGCGGGGATCGATACGTATCCGCACCTCGGCCTCGTCCTGCGCAATGTCTCGGTGCAGAGCGTCGGATCGATGGAAGGTGCCGCGCGGTTCGTCGGCGTGCGCCAGCTCCAGCTGCCGGTCGCCGCCGCGGCGGCACAGCGACTGCGTGCGGCCGCCGCCGACGTGAAGCTCGCGCTCGACGAGGAAGCGCATCCGCGCGAGCTGCGCGCCGACGCGCCAGTCTCGATCAGGGGGCTGTGGGACCGGCTCGTCGCGTACCGCGCGGTGATACGCCGGAGCTCCCAGGCGGCGCCGCGCTCGCACGCCGCGCGCATGCACGCCGGTAGCCTCGACCACGACACGAAGGCGAGCTCGATCGTGTGGCGCGAGAGGACGAAGGTCGTCATCCGCTATCCCGCGTGGTCGACGCAGCCACTCGTCGCACGTCTCGCGTTCGTCGCAGTCGATGCGCCGCCGTCGGCAACCTGCACGTGCACGACGTCGCAGGGACCGGCGACTTGCACGCACGCGCTCGCGCTCGTCGATTCGACGCTCGATCTGCTCGCGAACCCCGCGAACGAGCCCCGCGCAGTGGAGCTCGCCGACGACCTCCTGCGGCCACCGTGGCAGCGTGCGCTCGCCGAGCTCGCAGTTCGCGACGATCCCACCCGACTCGCGCCGGGCACCGCCGTCGGCCACGTCGAGGTGTGGTGGCACATCGACACCGAGTTCGGCGTGACGACGCTGACGCCGCTCGTGAAGAAGGCGCTCAAGCGCGGCGGCTTCAGCGCCGGAACGCGCATGACGGCGGTGCGCCTCCTCGACGAGCACGTGCAGGCACTCGGCGAGACCGACGTGCGGATCGCGGAGCAACTCGCCGGCTGGGTGCCGAGCAAGACGTCGACGTATCCGTCGCGCGCGTTCGCCGCGCTCGTCGATCATCCGCGCGCCGTGCACGCGAACGATCCGGAGGTCCCGCTCGCGATCCGGCGCGTGCCGCTCGGCTTCACCGCGCTCGCCGCCGGAGACGAGATCAAGCTCGAGCCTGCCGTCGATGGCGCGCGCTTCTCGCCGCGCCTGCTCGCACCGCTGCTCCGCGCGCATGCTCCGACCGAGCCGCTGCTCGTCCTCGAGCCAGAGCACGGCCGGCTGATGCTGATCGACGTCGGCGACGACGCGCGGCATCTGTGGAATGTCCTCGAGAAGCACGGCAACGCGTTTCCTCCCGACAGCCACGCACAGCTGCTCGATCGTCTCGCGCGCCTCGAGACGAAGCTGCCGCTCGACGTGCCGCCCGAGCTCAAGGGCGTGCGGCTCGACGCGAAGACGGTCACGGTGCTGCGCATGCGGCTCGTCCGCGATGCGACGCTCGAGATCGAGGCATTCGTCCGGCCCGCACCGAACGCGCCGCTGTTCCCGCCGGCATCCGGCCCGCGCGACGTCATGGTGATCCGACCCGACGGCAGCGGCGTGCGCGGCTACGTCCGGCGCGACATCTCGTCGGAGATCGCGCTCGTCCGTGGCTCGCTCGCCCGCCTGCCCGAGCTCGACGTCGCGGAGGAAGGACCGCCACTCTGCTTCTCGATCGCCGATCCCGACGCCGCCCTCGCACTCGTCGCACGCGTGCAGAACCCGCCGCCGGGCATCGAGGCCGAGTGGATCGACGTCCGGCCGACCATCTACAGCGCGCCGACGACCGAGTCGCTGCGCGTCAAGATCGACGCGAAGCGCGACTGGTTCGGGATCGCCGGCGAGATGAAGGTGCCGACCGGCCGCCTCGAGCTCGCGATCATCCTCGACGCGCTCCGTCGCCAGCGCCGGTTCGTCCGTCTCGACGACACGCGGTGGGTCGAGCTGTCCGATGCGATTCGCGAGCAGCTCGGTCCGATCGCCGATCGCACGTTCCAGTCGCGCAACCAGCTCGAGCTCTCGCCGGGCGCCGTCCCCGCCGTTCGCGCGCTCGCCGCCGCCGGTATCCGCGTCGACGCCGCGCCTGCGTGGCAGGACCTCACCGAGCGGCTCGCCGCGTCCGCGAAGCTGCGACCTCGCCCGCCGGCATCGCTCGCGTCGACGCTGCGCAACTACCAGGCCGACGGCCATGCCTGGCTGTCGCGGCTCGCCGCATGGGGCGCCGGCGGCTGCCTCGCCGACGACATGGGTCTCGGCAAGACGATCCAGGCGATCGCCGTGCTGCTCGATCGCGCGAAGATCGGCCCCGCGCTCGTGCTCGCGCCGACGTCGGTCACGCTCAACTGGATCGACGAGCTGAAGCGATTCGCCCCGACGCTGCGCCCGGTGCTCTACAGCGAGCTGTCCGATCGCGGCACCACCGTCGCGAAGCTGACGAAGAAGGACGTGCTCATCGTCAGCTATGGCCTGCTCGTCCGCGACGTCGAGCTGCTCGCGTCGCGCTCGTTCGGCACGCTCGTCGTCGACGAGGCGCAGGCGCTCAAGAATCCATCGACCCAGCGCGCGAAGGCCGCACGTGCCCTGCAAGCTGACTTTCGCATCGCGCTGACGGGCACGCCGCTCGAGAACCACCTGGGCGAGCTGTGGTCGCTGTTCTCCGTCGTGTTCCCGAACCTGCTCGGCAGCTGGGATCAGTTCCGCGAGCGCTTCGCCCTCCCGATCGAGCGCGACCGCAACCCCGACGCGCGGTTGGCGCTGTCGCGCGTGATCCAGCCGTTCCTGCTCCGGCGCACGAAGGCCGAGGTCGCGCGCGAGCTACCACCGCGCACCGAGATCCAGGTGCCGATCGCACTGTCGAAGGACGAGGCCGCACTCTACGAGGACGCGCGCCTCGCCGCGGTCGCGCACCTCAGCACCGACAAGAAGTCCAAGGACCTCCGCGACGAGCAGAAGCGCTTCGAGGTGCTCGCCGCGCTGACGCGCCTGCGCTTGCTCGCATCGCACCCTCGGCTCTACGACGCCTCGTCCCAGGTCTCGTCCTCGAAGATGCAGCGTCTGCTCGAGCTCGTCGAGGAGCTCCGCGACGAGGGCCATCGCGCGCTCGTGTTCAGTCAGTTCACCTCGCATCTCGACCTCGTCCGCGGCGAGCTGACCGCGGCCAACGTCCCGTTCCTCTACCTCGACGGCTCGACACCGGCGGCCGAGCGCAAGCGCCTGATCGATCGCTTCCAGGGTGGCGAGGCCGACCTGTTCCTGATCTCGCTCAAGGCGGGCGGCACCGGTATCAATCTCACCGGTGCCGACTACGTCATCCACCTCGATCCATGGTGGAACCCCGCCGTCGAGGATCAGGCGACCGACCGCGCCCACCGCATCGGCCAGAAGAAGCCGGTCACCGTCTATCGCCTGATCGCGCGCGGCACCGTCGAGGAGCGCATCCTCGCGATGCACCGGGACAAGCGCGCGCTCGTGTCGTCGATCCTCGAGGGCACCGATGTCGCCGCGCGCCTCACGACGCGCGATCTGCTCGCGCTGCTCAGCGAATCCCCCTGATCGAGACGGCGTTGATCCTCGTCCATCTGTCCGCTATCGGTCGGGTGGCTCGGTCGGGTGACACCCGCTGATGGCCGTTATCGGTCGGGGGACACCCGCTGATCACAGTTCGGTCAGGTAACGCCCGCTGGCTATCGGTTGGGCGGCTATCGGTCGGGTGACACCCGCTGATGACCGGCACTCGGCTTCCTGACTTCCTCCAATCGTGGCCGGTCGCGCTTCGCGCCGACACCCGGTCTTGGCCCAGCTGTCCGCCCATCGGTCGGGTGACACCCGGTTTTGCCCCCCGGTGTTGGCCCCCTTTGATAATCACCGTCCGGCCGTCGGTCGGGTGACACCCGGTTTTGGCCCCGATTG
>JAEWJO010000160.1 GCA_023386455.1 Pseudomonadota bacterium
GATCTCGAGGGCGGCCAGGACGGTGCGACGAAGCATGGCGGCGAGTTGTCTCCCGGCGGCCTCGCTTCGTCAACCACAAGGTTCGGCACACCGGTGATCCGGTGCGCGATGTCGACGGAATCATTGCCAAGAGTGCATGGCATCACCGCTGCACTTGGGACCGAACGTCACCAACCCCGAACCCAGGAGACACGGACCATGAACACGACCTTCGAATCGATCGACCTCCTCGCTCTTCACGACGTCACCGGCGGCGCCGATCAGCCTGCCGGCCCCGCGGGCCCGAACCGCGAGGGCGGCAGCTTCAACGTCGGCGTCGATGCGCGCGGCGTGAAGGTCGGCGTCCAGGGTGACTACCAGCAGACGCGCACCGACTACGCGACGTGCGTCCGCGAGACGCGCAACGCCGGCGGCGGCGTTTCCGACATCCGTGCGAACTGCGGCCTGCCGGGCGGAGGTCAGTAGTCGTGACGGAGATCGATCTCGATCTCCTCGCGACCGTCACCGGCGCCGGCGACAACACGAACGAGGTCAACGTCGGCCCGTTCGGTGTGCGGTCGTCGCAGACCGACTACCAGGTCTGCGCCTCCGCGGTGCAGGACGCGACGCGCGCGCAGTATCCGGACACGCGCCCCTGGTACAACCCGTTCGCGACCGACACGAACGCGGCCCGCCGCGGGCAGGCGACGATGGACAACCTGAAGAACGTCTGCGGTACGCCGCCGCGGAACTAGGAAAGCGAGCATACGCACGCGGTTCGAGCTGACGAGGACGGATTCCTCGGATGGTCGGACCGTGTGCGTAATCGCTTTTGCAGCGAATGCGAGATTACGCACTAGAATTGCGCGTCAGTGGAAAGTACCGCGTGAGATTCCGACCAGTTGAAACGCATTGCGCCTGGCACGAGGCGTGCTGAACTGCCTCACCGAGCGCCCTATGAACGACCGTGAAGCCAAAGCCCGTGCGGTGAAGATCCTCGCCAAATCGATCTACCGCGACCTCGAGGCGCAGGGGTTTGACGAGAAACAGATCGTCTCTCTTGCGACCGAGCTCATCTCCGAAGTCACGAACAAGATCTCTCGCGATCACGTCAAGCATCAGTCGATCGCATAGCGAACGCGTCGAGCGAGCGCGCGCGCTCGCTCCGCTCTCGTTGCGATTGGCAACGCGCGTACGGCGTTCGCTGTACTGGTCGCTCGTGCCGTCTGTCCCTGGCAGAACCCCTTGCCATGATCTAGGGTGCGCGCCATGGCAAAGGTTCGCGTCGGCATCAATGGATTCGGCCGCATCGGCCGCGGGTTTGTTCGTTGCCTCGCCGGGGCAAAGGACGCATTCGATCTCGTTCTCATCAACGACCTGACCGACGTCGGCACGCTCGGTCACCTGCTCAAGTACGACTCGGTCCACGGTCGTTACCCGGGCACGGTCGAGGCGAAGGACGGGACGCTCGTCATCAACGGCGACTCCGTGAAGATCACCGCCGAGAAGGATCCGACCGCGATCAAGTGGAAGGAGCTCGGTGTCGACATCGTGATCGAGTCGACCGGCAAGTTCGTCGACAAGGCGGGCGCGAGCAAGCACCTGACCGGCGGCGCCAAGAAGGTGATCATCTCCGCGCCGGCGAAGGATCCCGACGTCACGCTCTGCATGGGCATCAACCTCGAGATGTACAAGCCGGGCGAGCACAACATCATCTCGAACGCCTCGTGCACCACGAACTGCCTCGCGCCCGTCGCGAAGGTCCTCCACGAGCAGTTCGGCATCGTGTCGGGCATCATGACGACGATCCACTCGTACACGAACGACCAGCAGATCCTCGACCTGCCGCACAAGGACCTGCGCCGTGCCCGCGCGGCCGCGCTGTCGATGATCCCGACGACGACCGGCGCCGCGAAGGCGCTGAAGGAAGTCCTCCCGGCGATGGCGGGCAAGCTCGACGGCATGGCGATCCGCGTCCCCACGCCGAACGTCTCGCTCGTCGACCTGACGGCGCGCCTCGAGAAGCCGGCGACCGCGAAGGAAGTCAACGAGGCGTTCCGCAAGGCGGCCGCGGGTCCGCTGAAGGGCATCCTCGCCGTCACCGACGAGCCGCTCGTCTCCCACGACTACAACGGCGACCGCCACAGCTCGACCATCGACGCGCCGCTGACGACCGCGGTCGGCGACCAGGTCAAGGTGATGAGCTGGTACGACAACGAGATGGGTTACAGCCAGCGTCTGTTCGACCTCGCGCGCTACGTCGGGGAGCGCCTGTAGTCATGGCGTTGCCGGGCGGGATCAAGTCTGTCGAGGAGCTGCCCGTCGAGGGCAAGCGCGTGTTCGTGCGGGTCGACTACAACGTCCCGCTCGACAAGGCGACGAAGAAGATCACCGACGACGCGCGCATCCGCGCGACGCTGCCGACGCTGCGCAACCTGATCGATCGCGGCGCCCGCATCGTGCTCGGGAGCCACCTCGGACGTCCCGACGGCCAGGTCAAGCCGGAGTTCTCGCTCGAGCCCGTCGCCGCGCGACTCGCCGAGTTGCTCGAGACCGAGGTCGCGCTCGCCGACGAGCCCGTCGGCGACGGCGCGCGCAAGGTCGTCAGCGACCTGCGCGATGGCCAGATCGCGATGCTCGAGAACCTTCGCTTCAACCCGGGCGAGGAAGCAAACGACGAGACGTTCGCGCGCACGCTCGCGTCGTACTGCGACGTGTACGGCAACGACGCGTTCGGCACGGCGCACCGCGCGCACGCATCGACCGCGGGCATGGTGAAGTTCGTCGCCGAGAAGGGCGCCGGCTTCGTCATGGCGAAGGAGATCGACTTCCTGTCGCGCCTGCTCGGCGACGTCGATCGTCCCTACGTCGCCGTGCTCGGCGGCGCGAAGGTGTCCGACAAGATCGAGGTGCTCGACGCGCTGCTGTCGCGCGTCAACTCGATCGTGATCGGCGGCGCGATGGCGAACACGTTCCTCGAGGCGCAGGGCAAGAACGTCGGCAAGAGCAAGGTCGAGAAGGACAAGCTGCCGGTCGCGCGGAACTTCCTGCGCAAGGCGAGCGAGGCCAAGATCGCCGTGCACCTGCCGACCGACGTCCTCGTCGGCACGGGTCTCGACGATACGAACCCGGTCGCGGTCCGCGTCGACCAGATCGGCGCCGAGCAGATGGCGCTCGACATCGGTCCGGGCACGATCGAGCTGTTCCGCCGGATCCTCACCGAGGCGCGGACCGTGTTCTGGAACGGTCCGATGGGCGTGTTCGAGAAGCCGCAGTGGGCCCAGGGGACGATCGCGGTCGCGAAGGCGCTCGCGGACAACCGGCTTGCGCTGACCGTGGTCGGTGGCGGCGACTCCGCCGCCGCGATCGCCCAGGCCGGGCTGGCCGACCGGGTGTCGCACGTGTCGACCGGCGGCGGCGCGTCGCTCGAGTTCGTCCAAGGGCTCGACCTCCCGGGGATCGCCGCGCTCCGACCGTGACCAGGCGCGCGCACTGTAGCGTGCGCGCTCGCCCACCGCGCGAATCCGACACGGCGAGGTGAGCTAACTCGCCGCAACGTGCGCGCTACGCGGATCTAACGCTGGCCACGATCGTGCTTAACGCTGCGGCGTGACTCGACGGCTCCTGATCGTAGACGACAGCAAAGTCATGAGGGACATGGTCGCAGCGTGTCTGCGCCCCCTCGATGAAGTGTCCTTCGAGTTCGCGGCCAGCGGTCTCGAAGCGATCGAGCGGCTCGCGCTCGCGAGCTACGAGCTCGTGGTCCTCGACCTCAACATGCCCGACGTCGGTGGGCTCGAGGTCATCGAGTTCATCCGGTCCCAGGACAAGCTACGGACACTCCCGATCCTCGTCGTGACGACGCGGGGCGACGACACCAGCAAGACGAGGGTGATCGAGGCGGGCGCATCCGGCTTTCTGCCCAAACCCTTCGCACCCGAGCAGATCCTGACCGAGGTCAGGAGCCTCCTTGGGACAGTGCCGGCGACGTGACCGACACCGTCAACCTCGAAGAGTTCGTCGGTGGCTTCATCGCCGAATCCGAGCAGCTCGTCGCATCCGCGACCGCCGGTCTGCTCGAGATCGAGCGAGCGAACGCCAAGGACGAGCTGCGGCCCAAGACGGTCCGCGACGTGTTCCGCGCGCTGCACACCCTGAAGGGCCTCGCCGGCATGATGGGCGTGCAGTCGATCGTCGAGATCGCGCACGCGTTCGAGAACGTCGTCCGCAAGGCCGACCAGGGCGGCGGCCGCCTGACGACGCGGGCCGTCGAGCTCGGCCTCGTCGCGATCCGCGGCGTCGCCGACCGCGTCCGCGCGGTCGCTGCGAGGACGACCGTGCCGGCCGCCCCCGAGTCGCTCCTCGACGAGCTGGCGCGCGTCGATGCCCCCGACCGCAGCGGCCCTGCGAACATCTCGCTCGCGGGCGCATGGGACGAGAAGCTCGGTGCCGGTGAGCGCCAGCAGGTGTCGTCCGCGATCGCCGCCGGCCGGCCCATCTACTCGCTGACGTTCACGCCGAGCGAGGCGCGCTCCGCGCAGGGCGTGTCGATCGCGACGGTGCGCGCCGCGCTGATGAAGGTCGGAGAGCTGGTGAAGGTCGTGCCCCGTGCGCTGCCGGCCTCCGCTGCCTCACCGGCCGGCCTGGCGTTCGAGATGCTGCTCGTCAGCGATGCCGAGGTCGAGGCGCTCGCCGCTGCCGCCCACTGCCCCGTCGGTGAGATCGTCGCGGTCGCGGTCGCCGAGGCGGCCCCCGTGGCTCCGCCCATGCTGTTGCCGATCGACGAGGTCGCGCCGATGTCGACGGTCGGCCGGTCGTTCGTGCGCGTCGAGCTCGCGCGTCTCGACGAGCTGCAGGACCAGCTGTCGGCGCTGGTCGTGTCCCGGTTCAGGCTCGAGCGCCAGCTCGCGACGCTCGCCGCCGCCGGCACCGACGTCCGCGCGTTGCGCGAGATCGCCGATGCCCAGGCGCGCCAGCTGCGCGATCTGCGGCGCGGCATCCTTCGCGCACGCATGGTCCGGGTCGCCGAGGTGCTCGAGCCGCTGTGGCTGCTCGTGCGGTCCCTGATCCAGCCCGGCGTCAAGGAGGCGCGGCTCGAGCTCGACCTCCAGGACAGCGAGCTCGACAAGGCGGTCGCCGATCGCCTGCTGCCGGCGATCGTCCACCTCGTGCGCAATGCCGTCGACCACGCGATCGAGCCGATCGCGGAACGCGAGCGGGCGGGCAAGCCTCCCGTCGGGCGCGTCCGGATCGCGTGTCGCGAGCGCGCAGGCAACCAGCTCGAGATCGAGATCAGCGACGACGGCCGCGGGATCGACCGCGAGGCTGTCGCGCGCCGCGCCGGCCCGCCCCTCGCCGCCGACGTCATGCTGCTCGACGTCATCGCGACGCCCGGCTTCTCGACGCGAGACACCGCGACCCAGACGAGCGGCCGCGGCTTCGGCATGGACATCGTCCGCCGCGTCGCGGTCCACGAGCTCGGCGGCGAGCTTCGTCTCGCGACCGAGATCTCGGTCGGGACGACGTTCACGCTGCAGGTCCCGCTGACGATCGCGATCGTCGACGTCTTCTCGTTCGAGTGCGCGCGCCAGACGTTCGTCGTGCCGGTCGCCGCGATCGAGGAGATCTTCGAGCTCTCCGACCAGGTCCGGATCACCGGACCTCGCGCCAGCGTGGACCAGCTGCCGATCACGATGTGCGAGCGCCGAGGCCGGCCCCTGCCGATCATCCCGCTCGGGATGCTGCTCGAGATCGATCAGGCTGCCGAGTGCGCGAACAAGGCGCTCGTGATCCGCCGCAACGGCGAGCCGCTCGCGTTCGCGGTCGATCGCATGCTCGGCCGGCACGAGGTCGTCGTTCGGCCGATCGAGGACGTGCTCGCACGCGTCCCCGGCATCGCGGGCGCGACCGACCTCGGTAACGGTCGCCCCACCCTGCTTCTGGATCTGGTCGAGCTCGGCACCGGCGTCGCTGCCTGGCGCAGGGAGGCATCATGACGTTGCACGTCGCATTTCGCATCGGCACCGCCGACTACGTCATTCCGGCGGAGGACGTCCTCCACCTCGAGTCGTTCACCGAGGCGACCCACGTGCCCGGTGCCCCGTCGTTCGTCGCCGGTCTCGTCCAGGTGCGCGGCCGACTGGTGCCGGTCGTCAACGTGCGAACGCGGTTTGGTCTCCCCGACCTCGAGCAATCGCTCGACTCGCGCGTCATCGTCGTCAAGGTCGGTGCGCGCGTCGCGGGCCTGCTCGTCGACAGCGCGCGCGAGGTCGTCAAGATCGATCCTGCCAGCTACGAACCTCCGCCCGAGCTCGTCGGTAGCCAGTCCGCCGGCTTCGTCAAGGCGGTCACCACCGTTGCCAAGCGTCTGATGCTCGTCGTCGACGTGCCCCGTGTCATCGGAGAGGAAGTGCCCCATGCGTAACGAGAACGAGAAGTCGGTTCGCCAGGTCGACGCGGTCGCCCAGTCGCTTCGCCGCACGGCAGAGCGAGCAGAACAGATCGAGCAGGCCGCGGTTCGCCTCGCGGCCGGTGGCAACGAGCACGCGGCAAGCGTCGACCAGACGCGCACCTCCATCGAGTCGATCGTCGCGAGCATCGAGGAGACCGCATCTGCCGCCGAGGAGCTGACCCGCTCGCAGGCAGGCGTCGCCGGTTCGTCGAAGGACCTCTCGGCCGCGCTCGAAGGCAGCGCCGCCGCGATCACGGAGGTCGCGTCGTCCGTCGCCGGCGTTCGCAAGGACGCCGACTCGCTCGCGGCGTCGGCCGACTCGACCGCGAGCACGCTGGAAGAGACCGCGCGCTCGATCAAGGGCACGGCGGCCAACGCCGTCGAGCTCGCGAGCGCGAGCGAACAGCTCGCCGCCGCCGCGACGGAGATGACCGCGAGCGTGAACGATGCCGCGGCGCGCGGCGCCGAGAACGCGACGATGATCGAGGAGGTCGCGGCGACGACCGAACAGATGACGGTCGGTCTCGGCAAGATCGCCGGCGACGCGAGACAGGTCGGCGACCGCGTCGGCTCGATCGCGGGTGCGCTCGCGACGACGACGACTGCGCTCGAGGGCGTCGGTCGCGACGCGACCGAGTCGGCCGCCGCGATCGAGGAGACATCGGCGACCGCCGAGGAGCTGGCGCGGTCGGTCCGCGGCGTCTCCGAGCTCGCCCAGGGCCTCGAGGCGAGCGCGACCGATACCGCGAGCACGGTCACCGAGATCGCCGCGTCGGTCGAGGAGGTCGCCGCGACCGCCGAGAAGAACGCGGCCGTCGTCGACAGCAACGCCGCCGCGATCGAGCAGGTCGCACGGGCCGCGTCGACGGTCGGCCAGTCGGCCTCCCAGGTCGCCAGCCTCGCGACCTCGACCGCGACCGCGAGCCAGCAGCTCGAGCAGTCGACGCGCAAGATCGTCACGCTCGTCGATTCGACGCGCTCGACCTCGGAGCGGGTGAGCGCATCGGCGCAGACCGGTGCGGCGAACGTGTCGAAGTCGATCGCCGGGCTCGCAAAGATCCGCGAGGCGATGAGCGAGGGATCGCTCGTCATGAAGGACATGGGCAAGCGCGCCGAGGAGATCGGCGACATCGTCCAGGCGATCAACCTGATCGCGGACCGGACGAACTTGCTGTCGCTGAACGCGAGCATCGAGGCGGCGCGAGCCGGCGAGCACGGCCGCGGGTTCGCGGTGATCGCCGAGGAGATCCGCGCGCTCGCCGAGCGGGCGGCGACCGCCGCCGGCGACGTCGCCAAGATCGTGCGGGGTCTGCAGTCGACCGCGCGCGAGGCCGTGACGTCGAATGCCGACGCCCAGCGGCTGGCCGACGAAGGCGCGCAGCTCGGCGAGGAGGCGCGGGCGGGTCTGCACGCGATCCTCGATGGCGTGTCGGCGGTCGACCGCTCGATCCGTGACATCAGCACCGCGAGCAACGAGCAGGCGCAGGCCGTCCAGACCGTCGTCCAGGCGACGGCGCGGCTGACCGACGAGAGCCGCTCGATCGCCCGCGCGGGCGAGGAGCAGTCCCAGGCGACGCAGAGCCTCGCGCGCAGCGCTTCCGAGATGCGAACGATGGCGAAGCAGACCCGCGACGCGACGTCGGAGCAGGCGCGTGCCCTGCGGACGCTCGTCAAGGCCAACGGCACGCTCGCCGAGAACGTGCAGAAGGTGAGTCGCGCGACCGCCGAGCAGGCGACCGCCGCGCAGCAGATGGCGCGCGCTGCGTCGCAGATGCGCTCGCTGACCTCGCGCACCACGACCGCGCTCAACGACCAGCTGAAGAGCATCGCGACGATGACCGCGCAGGCGCAAGACGTCGCGGCCGCAACGCAACGCTCGGTGACCGCGCTCGCCGAGCAGGCGCGCGGTGGCAGCGAGATCTCGCGGGCGATGGACATGGCTCGCAAGCAGGCCGTCCAGAACGCGCGCGCGATCAGCGAGCAGGCCCGCGCCGCGAAGGAGGTCGAGACCGCGTCGCGCGAGGTCGCACGCCTCGCCGCGGAGGTGACCACGTCGACGAACGAACAGGCGAAGGCGGTCGGCTCGCTCGTCAAGGATGGCGAGGACGTCCGCCGGATCGCGCGCCAGACCGCGCGCGCGGTCGCCGAGCAGTCCGAGGCCCTGACCGCGCTCGCGACGTCGAGTGCCAGGCAGACCACGAGCGTCCAGACGATCGCGCGCGCGACCGCCGAGCAAGCGTCCGCGGTCGAAGAGATCGCCGTGGGAATGCGCGATGTCCGGGTACGGACCCGCGAGATTGCCGCGGCGCTCGGCGAACAGGTGAAGACGTCGACGGCTTCAGCCGCGGACGTCGCGTTGATCGCGCAGGAGATCGCCGGCATGCGGCGCGCGAACACGGAACAGGCCGACCAGATCGCGATGCTCGGCGCGCGCAATGGCACGGCCATCGAGGAGCCCCTTGAGTCGTCGTAATCTCGCCATCACCGAGGCCGAACGCGCGAGGATCGACCAGGTCGATCGCCTCCTGGCGCTCGGCGCACGCGGCACGCGCGCCCTGATCGGCTCGCTCTCCGATCCGAGCTGGACGGTCCGCCGCCACGTCGTCGCGGCGCTCGCCGCGCTCGGCAACGATGCGGCCCAGCCGCTGAGTGCCTGGCTGCGCGACGCGAGGACCGACGAGAACGCGATCGCGGCCGCGGTCGATGCGCTATCGGCCTCGACCGGCGACCAGGTCACCGAGCTCGTGCTCGCGCTGGTCGACCACGGAAACCCTGCCGTCGTCGCCGACGCCGCGATGATCCTCGGCCGCCGCCACGCACATGCGGCCACGCCGGTGCTCGCGCAGCTCGTCCGTCATGAAGACGATAACGTCGCCGTCGCTGCCATCGAGGCGCTCGGCACGATCGGCGGAACCGCCGCGGTCGAGGCGCTGATCGGCGTCGTCGAGAGCCGCGCGTTCTTTCGCACCTACCCGGCGATCCAGGTGCTCTCTCGCACCGGCGATCCGCGGGCGATTCCTGCGCTCGCGTCGCTGCTCGCCGACGAGACCTACCGGATCGAGGTCGTCCGCGCGCTCGGCCGCACCGGCCTCGTCCAGGCGATCGACCCGATCGTGTCGCTACTCGACAAGCCGAGCGATGCCGTCCTCCGCCTCGTCGCGGTGTCGCTCGCCGAGCTGATCGCGCGCGCGGACTTCGCAGGTGCCGAGGCACCGGTGTCGGCCGCCCTCCGCGCGAGGCTGTCGCCGTGGGTCGGCAAGCTCGCGACGACGCTGCGCACCGCGGACCCGCACGAGCGGACCGCGATCGCGACCGTGCTCGGCCGGTCCGGCGACGTCAGCGTCCTCCCGGCGATCACCGCGATGCTCGAGGACACCGAGACCGCACCGGCCGCCAACGATGCGCTCCAGTTCCTCGGCCGCTCCGCCGACGACGCGATGCTCGCCGCGCTCGTGACGCACGACCCCGTGCGCCGCGCCGCGATCCTGCCGATCCTCCATCACCCGAACGCTGCCCCCGTGGTGCGATCGCTCCTCGACGACGAGGATGTCGAGGTGCGCGCCCGCGCGTGCGAGGCGCTCGCCCGGCTGCGCGACACGTCGAGCGTGCCGCGCCTGTTCGAGGCGCTCGCCGATCCGAGCCCGCGCGTCGCGCACGCCGCGGTCGCCGCGATCCTCGCGCTCGGCACCGCCGAGACCGAGCTGCTCGCGCTCGCCGCGGCACACTCGGACCAGCCGGCGGTTCGCC
>JAEWJO010000322.1 GCA_023386455.1 Pseudomonadota bacterium
CTGCTCGTCGCGATGCCGCGCACCGAGCTCGCCGATCGCGAGCAGGCCGGGGTCCAAGCGCTGCAAGCGCGACGCGCGCCGCCCGATCACGCCGCCGAGCTCGCCGCGCGCTACGTGATCGGCCCGGGCGCGATCGCCGACACCGTCGCCGAGGCCCACCGGTTCGCGAGGGCCGCACAGGTCCCGCTCGATCTCGACACGCTCGAGGGTGCGGTCGGCCGCCGGCTGTCGCTGCGCCTCGGCACGTTCGGCACCGTCGTGTCGCGCAAGGCGCTCATGGAGGAGCTCGTGCTCCCCGACGACGTCATCGACACGCTGCGCGACATGATCGCGATGGTCCGCGAGCGCGCGCAGATCCTCGAGCGCTGGGGCTACCAGCGTCACCTCGGCATCTCGCGCGGCGTCGCCGGCCTGTACTCGGGCGAGCCCGGCACCGGCAAGACGATGGCCGCGTCGGTCGTCGCGTCGGAGCTCGGCCTCGAGCTCGTGCGGATCGATCTGTCCGCGGTCGTGTCGAAGTACGTCGGCGAGACCGAGAAGAACCTCGGCAAGATCTTCGACGAGGCCCAGGACGCGCACGCGATGCTGCTGTTCGACGAGGCCGACTCGCTGTTCGGCAAGCGCACCGAGCTGAAGAGCGCGCAGGATCGGTTCGCGAACCTCGAGGTCAACTACATCCTCCAGCGCATGGAGACGTTCGACGGCGTCAGCGTGCTGACGACGAACGCGGAGAGCTCGATCGACCCCGCGCTGCAGCGCCGGCTCAACTTCCGCATCCGGTTCCCCGAGCCCGAGATCGAGGAGCGCGAGAAGCTGTGGCGCCAGCTCTTGCCACCTGCGACAGGTCTCCACGCTGGCGTCGACTTCCTCGCGCTGGCAGAACGATTCGACATGACCGGCGGCTACATCAAGAACGCGGTGGTCCGCGCCGCGGTGATCGCCGCGCGTGCCGGCCGGGCGATGGTCGCCGACGATCTCTGGATGGGCGCCCACCACGAATACGTCGAGATGGGTAAGGTCATGCCGCAGATGACACCTGGGGGGAAACGATGAGTGACGACCTGTACGTGCCGCCGCCGCCGAAGAAGGACACCCGTCAGATCGCGATGCTCCTCGCGTTCGCCGCGGCTGCCTGCATGCTGTTCGGCGCGTTCTCGAGGCAGTGGCTCGTGAACGGCAACAAGTATCTCGAGTACGGCTTTGGCCTCCGCAGCAACTTCGAGTGCTCGACGAGCTACGACGACCAGAAGCGCTGCGAGGACCACCCGAACAGCGAGGTGGTCGACATGTTCGAGAAGATGGACCCCAAGATGGCGTCGGGCGCGTTCGTGCCGACGGGCTGGATCACGTTCATCTCGATCCTGCTCGCGGCGCTCGGCCTGCTCGGTGCGGGGGCGATGGCCGCGGCAAAGCGGCCGATGGATCTGCCGGTCGCACCGACGACGATCGGCCTCTTGTTCAGCATGATCGCGCTGATCACGGGCTGCGTGTTCGTTGCCACCAAACCGGGCCCTCCCGGGATGGTCGGAGTCGGGCTCAGTTTCTGGTTGTTCGGCGTCGGCAGCGTCATGGGCATCCTCGGCTCGCAGCTCCTCGCCAAGGTGAACCGTCCACCGGATGCCGAGTGGACAGTCGATTAGTGATTCCAGCGGGAAACTGATCTAGCTTCCGCGCATGTCTCTGCGCGGAAAGACTCTGTTCATCACCGGCGCGAGCCGCGGTATCGGCCTCGCGATCGCCCTGCGTGCGGCGCGCGACGGCGCCAACGTCGCGGTCATCGCCAAGACCACCGAGCCTCACCCCAAGCTCGAGGGCACGATCTTCACGGCGGCCAAGGAGATCGAGGCCGCCGGTGGCAAGGCGCTGCCGATCGCGTGCGACATCCGCAACGACGACCAGGTCGCCGCCGCGGTCGCCAGGACCGTCGAGACGTTCGGCGGCATCGACATCTGCGTCAACAACGCGAGCGCGATCAACCTGTCGGGCACCGAGCCGCTCGACATGAAGCGCTACGACCTGATGCACGGGATCAACACGCGCGGCACGTTCCTCGTCAGCAAGCTGTGCGTCCCGCACCTCAAGAAGGCCGCGAACCCGCACGTGCTCAACCTGTCGCCGCCGCTCAACATGGAGACGCGGTGGTTCGCGCCGCACGTCGCCTACACGATGGCGAAGTTCGGCATGAGCATGTGCGTGCTCGGCATGGCCGGCGAGTTCAAGAGCGCCGGCATCGCGTTCAACGCGCTGTGGCCGCGAACGACGATCGCGACCGCTGCAATCTCGAACCTCCTCGGCGGCGCGCAGATGATGCAGGCGTCGCGCAAGCCCGAGATCATGGGGGACGCGGCGTACGTGATCTTCAACCGCCCGTCGCGCGAGTGCACCGGCAACTTCTTCATCGACGACGAGGTGCTGATCTCGTCGGGCAAGACCGACCTCAGCGAGTACGCGGTCGATCCGTCGCAGAAGCTGATGCCCGACTTCTTCGTCTAGATCTTTTTCTTGAGCGACTTGCAGGCGGCGATCACGGCCGCCAGGTCCTTCTCCGCCGGCAGGATCGCCGAGCACTTGTACGGCGTGCCGTCGATGTCGCGCCGCATCTGCAGGCTGTATTCGACGCCGCTCTCCTCGGAGTGAACGCGGCCGGTGGCGTCCTCCTTGATCTCGGACTTCGCCATCGTGTGCGTGAGGATGTAGCCGTCGGCCGTGTCCTCGGCGTGGAGCACGTCCTTCAGCACGTACTTCAGCTTGCCCTTCGCCTCCTCGATCGTCCGCGAGTCCGACGCGCCGAGCTGGCGGACGAGAAACTTGAACGAACCGTCGGGATTCTCGAAGCCGGGCCTGCCGTCCATCGGCCTGGCCACCACGCCATCGGGCAGCTTCACGACGAGGTCGGTCTCGGGCAACGGTACGTAACCGGTCGGCGCGCGCTCGCCGGTGCGCTTCTCGCTGCCTGTCGCCGGCGCCGCGCCGGGCGCTGACGGCGCCGCGCCGGGCTCCGTCTTCGTCGTCTCGACCGTCTCCTGCTTCTTGTCGCAGCCCGCGACCAGCGCGAGCACGAGGATCCACCGCATGGGTGGAGCTTACTTCGCCTTGCCGCCGAGAAGCTTCTGCAGCTCCGCCTGGGTCGACCCCTTCGCGGCGGCCTTGTGCGCGCGCTTGCCGCGGCCGGCGGTCAGAAAGCCGAACGTGGCACCGGCGACGCCGCCGGCGAGGTGAGCGAGCTGGCTGATCTGATCGGAGCGGAACGACCGGACGATCTCGCCGCCCATGTAGATGATCGCGACCGCGATGAACGTCAGCGGAATCTCGCCGCCGCGGACATTCGCCATCGACGCGAGCAGGATCATCATGAACACGATGCCGCTGGCGCCGAGGATGAAGCCGTCGCCGATCAGGAGGTTCACGAGCCCCGTGAACAGCGCGGTCAAGAGGATCATGACGAGCAGCTGCGAGCTGCCGTGGCGCTCCTCGAGGATCGGGCCGAGCAGCAGGATCAGCATGAAGTTGCCGAGCAGGTGCTCCCACGAGCCGTGACCGAGGATGTGCGAGAACAGGCCGACGTAGCTACGGGTGTCGCCGAGCTGGGGCCACGCGACGAACCACAGCTTCGTGCCGTCGACGAGGTTCGTGAGCCCGAAGACCGCCACCGCCAACAATGCGAAGGTCAGGACGACCGGCGAGTTGTACGTGATGCGGAGTCTGGGCACGATGAAAACCTAGCACGTGAGATCCGGCAGTTCCCGTCAAACCGCGGGCGCGTCGGTGACCTCCAGAAGAGGCACGTATGCGTACGTCTTGGCGCGGACCACTTCGACTGTACAACCGGCCTCGCGGACGATTCGTTCCGCGGTCGAACCGCACATGGCACGCTCGAGGCCGGTGAGGCCCTTCGTACCGACGAGGATCAGGTCTGCTCCGACGTCGGTGGCGACGCCCAGGATCTCCTTCACCGGCTTGCCGATGCGCGCGTGGACGAAGTAGCGCACGCGATCGGCGATGAGCCGAGCGTCGAGCTCCTGGTCGACGAGCGCGCGGACCGCCTCCTCGACCCGTGCGGCGTACCCGGCGTCGACCCTCCTGGCGGGCACCGCCGGGAACGCCATGTGGGGATCGATCACCGAGACGATGTGGAGGACATGCCACGGCGCACGACTCGCCAGCGCGAGCGCGCGCTCGAGAGCAGCGTGCGCGCTGTGGCTGAAGTCGAAGCCGACGACGACCTGGCTGGTCTCCATGGCGAGAGAGGCAGCAGGCGGCGTGCCATACGAGTTTCTAGTGGCCGCCGTACATCGGCATGCGCAGCGCGCCGCAATTTCCGGCCGCGCAGTCGCACGCGCCCGTGCAGGTATTCGTGACAGTGCCGGTCGCCAGGAAGTCGCGCATCTGCTGCTGCACCAGTGTGCGGCGGCGCGCGTTCTCGTGCGCCGAGTTGCCGTACGCGAACACCTCGTTCGTCGCCGGCGGCTTCGGCATCGGGTGCTCGTCGACGATGATCCAGCCCTTCGACGCCGACGTGGCCTGCTTGTCCTCGAACCCGTATGGCGTCAGCACGCTCGGCGTGACGAGCGTGACGCCGAGCGAGCGCGCCTGGTAGAAGCTCGCGAGGTTGGGCACCTCGGTGTCGTCGCGCGACGTCTGCATGATGAACGACTTCTCCGGCGTGCCGGGAATCGGAACGCCGGCGACGGTCGCTCCGTCGACGCCCTCGAGCGCCATCTGCAGCACCTGTTCCATGATCACCGCGTCGAGCAGCGAGTCGTAGCTGCCCTTCAACGGCACGCCGTACGTCGCCCAGTTCGCCGAGCGCTCGAACAGCAGCGACCAGTTCGCGGCGCCGACGTGGAGCACGGCGCGCGAGATGAACGGGTCGTACGCGAAGAACGTCGAGCCGAGCACGTGGCCGAGCGAGATGCCGAGGAAGTACTCGCGCGTCGTGTCGACGATGCTCTGCGCGTTGCCATCGACCAGGACCTCGGTCGCGAGCTTGCCGCGCAAGAGCTGCTCGAGCGCGATCGAGTTGACCATGCCCTGCCAGATCCGCTCGCCGAAGCCCCAGCCCTTGTTGAGATCGTTGAGCGCGAGCAGTGCATTCGGGATGTCGTCGCTCGACATGCCGGTCCACAGCGTGCCGGCGACGACGACACACGCGTCCGCGGCGAGGTCGCGCGCGTACTCGGCGTCGCGCAGCTCCTGCAGGCTGCCGAAGAAGCCGTGCCCGTACATCAGGATGCCGGCCTTGTTCGAGGCGGTCGCGCAGGCGGGCACCATCACGTACGCCTTCGCGGTCATCGTGCCCTGCGCCATGACGTGGCCACTGCCGTCGCGGAGGTAGCCGGCGTGCGCCTCGCCGGTGACGAGCGGCGCCTCGAACGAAATCTCGATCCGGCGCGCGAGGCGCGGATCGGCGTTGATCGTGCCGAGGTCGGACGTGACCGTGTACGTGAGGTTCGCGCCGAGCGGGCCCATCGCGGCGAGCGCGGCATCGCGGGCGGCGAGTGGATCGGTGATCGCGTCGGCGTCGGGCGCGACGGTGAAGTCCCACGCGACGAGCAGGTCGCTGCGCGGAATGCCGGCGGCCTCGAGCGCGTCGATCGCCTCGCGGATCCGCGGGCGCGCGCGATCGAGTCGAGCATGACCGCTCGCCTTGTTGTCGAGCACGGCCTGAAACCCGGCGGTCCTCGCGATCTTGCTGCCGTCGCGCGCGGGAAGCGCGGTGCGGATGCCGACGGCATAGCGATGACCGCCCGCCAGCCGCTGCGCCGGACGCAGGTAGATCGCCTGGAGATCGAAGTGGTCGAGCTCGTTCGCATCGACCTCCGCGAAGTGCGCCACGCGTTCGCCCGTGGTCATGTCGACGATGACGGTCGTGCTCGCATCGGTGACGCTCTCGCCGATCTGGTCGGGCCCGATCAGGTGGGCCGGGTCGACGCTCCTGGGCGAGGCCCACAGCAGCGTCGACGTGACCGGCCAGCCTCGACGGCTGTTCAGGCGGGTCGGGTCGAATGGCTCCTTGGTGACCGCGTTGTCGGGGAACGCTCCGACAGGGACGTCGAGGCGAACGCCGTCGCCGTCGACCTGCTCGTACAGCGAGGACGGGTACGGCAGGATGTTGTCGGTCGTCCCGAGCGGATTTGCCTCGGGACGAACGTCGATGGCGTCATCGCCGCACGCGGCGAGTACGGCGGTGACCGCGAGCATGACGCAGGCGCGCATTGCGAAAGTCTATCGCGGAATCCGCGGGGGCTCGCTTGCCGTTATCAAGCCCCCAGTCCACGCTCCCAGAATGGCGACGGTTCAAATCACGGCGGACAACTTCAAGGAAACGATCGAGAAGGGCGGGATCGTCCTGCTCGATTTCTGGGCCGAGTGGTGTGGTCCCTGCCGTGCCTTCGCACCGGTGTTCGAGAAGGCGTCCGATAGCCACACGGACATCGTGTTCGGCAAGATCGACACCGAGGCCGAGCAGGAGCTCGCAGGTGCCGCGGGCATCCAGGCGATCCCGACGCTGATGCTGTTCCGCGACGGCGTGCTGCTGTTCCGCGAGAGCGGCGCGCTGCCGCCGGCCGCGCTCGAGGAGCTCGTCACGCAGGCGAAGGGCCTCGACATGGAGAAGGTGAAGAAGGAGATCGCCGAGCACCAGGCAAGCGGTCACCAGCACGGCCCCGACTGCAATCACGATCACGATCACGATCACGACCACGAGCACGGTCACGACCACGGTCACGAGCACGTGCACGGTCCCGACTGCGATCACGACTGAGCGCCCGAAAAGTCGCGTGTCCCGAGTCTGCGAGGGGACCATCGAGCGATCGCGATCATTGAGCCGCGCTGCTGACAGGCGGTCAGCGCGCCTGTAGTGGTACCGTCGCTCGGTGCGACGGTTTGCGCTCGTTGCGAGCGTTCTGGGTCTGGCGTCGGTCGCGCACGCCGAAGATCCCCGCGACCTGTTCGGCCTCCCGCCGAAGCCGACGACGAACCGCTCGACCCCCGAGCCCGAGGACGTCCGCGACGTGTTCGGCTTCGGCAAGAAGCCGGTCGAGGAGGTCGACTGCAGCGACGGCACCGCGTTCGGCTGCACCGGCGCGAGCGACCCGCTCGACGAGCACGCGTCACCGTACGCGCTCGTGTCGTGGCTGTCGGCACCGTATCTGCTGTCGCTTCCGGTCGCCGACGCGAGTCACGACGACGTCGCTCACTTCGCGCTCGGCGCGAGCCGCGACGAGGTCGGCGTCTTCTTCGCCGGCGCGAACGGGCTCGAGAACCGGTGGACCGTCGAGGGCGCGCCCGCCGACAGCGTACGCACCGGCGCCGCCGACACGCGGATCCCGCTCGCGTTCCTGGCCGGCATCCGCGTCACCGCGGGCGGGTTCTCGGCGCGCGATCGCACGTCGACCGGCGGCACGATCGACGCCGAGCTCGTCGACGGCACCGCCGATCACGAGGTCGAGGCACGCGCGTTCGCGACCTGGTACGCGGACCGGCGGCAGCGCGCGATCGCACCGGCGACGTACCTCGTGCGGCGCGGCACGCTCGACGACGGTCCGGGCGGCAGCTTCTCGGTCGTCGCGACGGGCCCCGTCGGCACGCTCGCCGGCGGCACGCTCCGCTACGCGGCCGGCATCGCGCCCGAGCTCGCGTCGACGGAGTTTCACTTCCACGCGGCGACGGTGACCGACCGCGACAACGACGGCATCACCGACGGGCTGCCCGGGGTCGTACCGACCGAGGGCATCGAGGATCGCGACGAGACGCCGCTGACCTATCGCATCCCCGTGCTCGCGCGCCTGCAGTGGTCGCGCGGCGTGCACGCCGTCGATCTCTCGGTGGTCGGCACCGGCTCGACGGACCAGTTCTATCTGTTCAACGCGACGCTGCAGGCCGCCGGCGTCAGCGCACGGACGCTCGTCGGCGATGGCATCGCGACCTGGCGCGGCACGTGGAAGACGACTCGGGCGCGGGCCCAGCTCGCGTGGCATCGCTCGATGCGCCACGAGTACGCGACCGATGCCGCGGCGGCGAACATCCCGCAGCTCCTGTCGGCGTACGTGCCGACCTCGTTGCCCGACGACCCGGACGTCGCGCAGCGCTGCAACGACGACGACCCCGCGAACGATCGCTATCCGAACATCCTGAACTGCCCGATCCCCGCCGGCTGGTTCGCGAGCGGCGGCGCGGGCCCGCTCTCCGATATCACCGGCGACCGGCCATCGCTCACCGTCGACGTCGCCCATCGCATCGGCAACAACGTCCTCCGCGCGGGCGCGACCGGCGAGGACACGCGGCTCGTCACCGAGACGCACTACACCGGCGGCACGCAGATCCGCAGCCTGTTCCCGCAACACCGCCAGGAGCGGCGGTTCGCCGACCCGGCGCAGATCTGTCATCCCGACGTCGGCACGTCGTGCCCGACGGTCGACACGTCCGTGCTGCGCTATCGCACGCGCTACACCGCCGCGTACGTCGAGGACACGTGGCACGCCACCGACGATCTCGCCGTCGATGGTGGCCTGCGGTGGGAGCTGATGTGGGTCGGTACCGCGCTCCACTTCTCGAACGAGTGGGCGCCACGCCTCGGTGCGAGCTGGGATCCGCTCGGCCAGGGACGATCGCGCGTGTGGGTCAGCATGGGCCGCAGCTTCACGATGCTCCCGGCGGGCCTCGGCTCGACGATCCTGCAGCGGCCCAAGACCGTCGACGCGGTGATGTCGCAGTTCGGCGAGGGCCGCACCGTCGATCAGGGCGCGGTGATCGCGGTCGCCCCCGACGTCCAGCCGATCGCGCAGGACGAGCTGACGACCGGCGTCCAGGTCGCCGCCGCGAAGACCGTGCAGGTGACCGCGTGGCTGCAGGGGCGGTGGCTGCGGCGCGGGCTCGACACGACGACGCACGGCTTCGATAACCCCGGCCGCTACGGTGGGACGCCGGCGCTGCGCGAGACCGGGCTGTTCGCCGCCGAGGTGGCCACCGCGCCGACCGGCACGCTCGTGCTGCGCGCCGGATACATGTACGGCCACTCGATCGGGTCGTGGACCGGCGCGTTCGACCCTCGCCAGGGCGCAGTTCTATATGCAGGGACCGACTACAACGCGTCCTCCGTCAACCAGCTCGGCATTCTCCCCACCGACATCGGCCACCGCGTGTACGTCGAGGGCCAGCGTACCGGGAGGCTCGGCGGCATCCCGGTCACCGTCTCGACCCGGCTGACCGCCGGCAGCGGCCGGGCGCGCAGCGCGCTCGGCGACAGCGACGAGGGCATCGTCTTCCTGATTCCGCGCGGCACCGCGGGCCGCGGGGCCGTGTTGACCCAGGCCAACGTCCGGCTCGCCGCGCGGTGGCGTGGGCTCGACATCACGCTGGATCTGTTCAACGTCTTCGACCGCCGCGAGGCGACGAACGTCGACGAGGTCTACGCGGGCGGCATCATCCGGCCGATCGACCACGGCGACGCGACCGACCTGGTGTTCCTCAAGACCGAGTCCGGAGCGGACGCGGTCCGGCGCGCCACCTATGGAAGTGCGACCGCGTTCCAGTCTCCGTTCGCAGCCGCGCTCGGGATTCATCGTTCCTTCTGACGCGGCCGTACCCGCTAGGGGAAATTGCGAGGCGCTGCTCGATCTTGCGCCGGAGGCCTCGTGTTACGATTTTTTGCCGTCGCATCGCGTACTCGGGGTCGCGATGACGACGCTCCACGAGGGAGTCCATGGCCGATCTGTCTCGATTCACGGAAGCCACTGCTGCAGTGAAACACTCTCCGCACGCGGTCAGCGCGTGGGAAGAAGCGGAGGGACTCGCAGCGGACCTCGACAAGCCCGACGAGATCGTCGCGCTGTTCGGCGAGACGCTCGCCGGCACGGTCGAGCCCGAGGTCGCGGAGATGATCGGCGAGCGCGCCGGTCGGTTCTGCGACGAGTGGTTCGGCGACGAGCCGAAGGTGCTCGAGAAGATCCTCTCGCGCGTGCTCCAGCTCGCACCGTCGTCGGAGTCGGCGTTGCAGCGACTGTCGGTGCTCTACACGGTCGCCGAGCGGTGGGACGACGTGCTCTCGCTGTACGACCGCGCGATCGAGCAGAGCGCGAACGACAAGTCGCGCCGCAAGCGCTGGCTGCGCGAGGCCGCACAGCTCGCGAAGGATGTCGCCAATCAGCCCGAGAAGGCGATCCACTACTACCAGCAGCTGCTCCCGCTCGTTCCCGACGACGCGCAGGTCAACACCGGTCTCGAACGCCTCCTCGAGCGTCACGAGCGGTGGGCCGATCTGATCACGCTGTGGGAAGGCCGCCTCGACGGCCAGTCGAAGAAGGATCGCGAGCGCAGCCGCGCGCGCATCGCGGCGTGCTGGCTCGACAACCTCGGCGATCCGCAGAACGCGCTCGCCGCGGTGAAGCCGCTGCTCAACGAGGCCGACGACGATCGCGAGAGCACCGCGCTGCTCGAGCGCATCATCGAGGCGCCGAAGGCGACCGCCGGCGTGCGCGCCGCATCGCTCGACCTGCTCCGCTCGCACTACGACACGACGCAGCGGCCGCGCGAGGTCATCCGCATCCTCGAGAAGATCATCGCGATCGATCCGGCGAACACGCGCGAGCTGCGCGAGGAAGCCGGCCAGCGCCTCGCCGATCTCGGCGACATCCCGGCCGCGATGGATCACTACGCGGCGCTGCTCGCGATCGCGCCCGAGTCGACGGTCACCGAGGAGAAGCTCCGCAACCTCGCCGAGCAGGGTGGCCACCACGAGCGCTACGCGAACGGCGTCGCGAACGCGGCGCGCAGCGGTCAATCGACCTCCGGCTCGGCGCTCGATCCGACCCGCAAGGTCCAGCTGCTCGCCGAGGCCGCACGCACGCGCCTCGATCGCCTGCAGGACACGCAGGGCGCGATCGACCTGCTCGTCGAGGCCGGTGGCGTCACCGGTGCGTCCGAGCACGAGCAGCTCGTCGTCGCCCGCCGCCTCGCCGCGCTCTACGCGCAGACCGAGCAGCCGCGCGAGCGCCTCTCCGTGCTCGAGCGCCAGGCCCACCTCGAGGCCAACGACGCCGCGCGCGCCGCGATCCTGTCCGAGGCGGCCAAGCTGGCCGAGTCGCTCGGCGACACCGACCGCGCACTCTCGCTGTGGGAGCGTCGCGTCGACAGCGATCCGTCTGATGTCTCCGCGCTCGATGCGCGGATCGCGATCCTCGAGAGCCAGCAGCGCTGGGACGATCTCGTCCAGTCGCTCGAGGCGCGCGCTGCCAAGGCGCCGACGCCGAACCAGAAGCGCGCCGACCTCGTTCGCGTCGCGCAGATCCATCACCAGCAGCGCGACGATCGCGATGCCGCGATCGCGACGTGGCAGCGTGTCGTCACCGACAACCGCGACGACGAGGAGGGCATCAGCGCGCTCGCCGATCTGCTCGCCGAGGCCGGCCGCTGGCGCGAGATGGCCGAGCTGCTCGAGGGCGCGTCCGGTCGCGCCACCCAGCGCACGGTCGGCCGGCTCGTCCGGCTCGGCCGCGCGCTGCGCGAGCACCTGAGCGAGCCCGCGCGAGCGCTCGCCGCGTATCGCAACGCGATCGCGATCGATGCGTCGAGCAAGGAAGCGCGCGCCGGCCTGACCGCGCTCCTCGACGAGAAGACGACGCGCGCCGCCGCGGCCGATGCGCTCGCGCAGGCGATGCGCACGACGAACGACGTCGCCGGCGTCCTCGAGCTGTTGCCGGCTCGCCTCGCCGAGGCGCACGACGACAAGACGAAGCTCGCGCTGCTCCGCGAGGCGGCCCAGCTGCGCCTCGATCACAAGCGCGACGCCGCCGGTGCGCTCGCCGATCTCGCGCGCGCATTCCCGATGGCCCCGCGCGATCAGCTGATCGAGAACCAGCTGCAGTCGCTCGCAAAGGCGACCGGTGACTTCACGACGCTCGGCATCGCCTACCTCGAGGCGATCCAGGCGCTCGGCGACGACGCGCGCGAGGCAGCCCGCCTCCGCCTCGCCTACGCCGACCTCGCGCTCGATCGCCTCGGCGATCAGCAGCAGGCCGCGACCGCGTACAACCAGGTCGCGAGCGTCGAGCCCGGCAACCGTCGCGCCGTCCAGGCGTTCGCGGTGCTCGGCAGCCGCCTCGGTATGTGGGCGGAGACGACCGATGTCGTCGTCCACTACGCCGTCGTCCGCGAGGCGTTCGACGACGAGCTGCTGTCGATCCTCGAGGCCGCCGCGAAGGACAAGGCAGCGCACGGCGAGCTCGCCGACGCGCTCGCCGCGGCACTCGCCAAGCACAAGGTGCCGAGCGCGGCCGCCGCGCTGTTCCACCACCGCCTCGCGGTCTTGCACCGCGACCACCGCAGCGATCGCAGCGCCGCGATCGCCTCGCTGCGCCGCGCCCTCGAGCTCGGTGGCGAGCGCCAGGCGTGGCTGTCCGAGCTCGTCGCGCTCGAGAAGGAAGAAGGCACGTCGGCGAACCTGCTCGACGCGCTCCGCCGGCTCGCCGATGCCGACGGCCGCGACCTCGACGCACTCGTCGGCGCCGCCGACGTCGCGAGCAAGCTCGGTGACCGCGATCAAGCACTCCAGTCGCTGTCGGCCGTGCTCGGCCGCGCGACTGCCGCATGGCGCGGGACCGCCGCGATCCGCTCGGCGCGCTCGGTCGATGCCGTCGCGCGCTGGGCGATCGACGGTCTCGTCGATCTCTATCGCACCGGTGGCCGCGCTCGCGCCGCCGTCGACACGCTCGTCGAGGCCGCGCGCCTCCCGTTCGATCAGACCACGCGCCGCGACATGCGGCTGCGCGCCGCCCAGCTCGCGACGACCGAGCTCGGTGACAACGCCGCCGCGATCGACATGTATCGCAGCGTCCTCGCGTCCGCGTCGAACGACCTCGAGGTGATCGAGCGCCTCGCGCACCTGCTCCAGATCGAGGACCGCGTCCCCGAGCTGCTGACGCTGCGCCAGATCCAGCTCGGTCTCGAGACGGACTTTGACCGCAAGCTCGAGCTCCGTCTCGAGCTCGCCCGGCTCGTCGGTCTCGTCGAGGAGCGCGGCGGCCGGCTCGACGCGCTGCGCGCGAACCTCGAGGACCGCCCCGGTCACGAGGCGTCGATCGACGCGATCGGCGGCCTCCTGTCGAGCAAGGGACAGCACCGCCAGCTCGCCGACCTGCTCGAGAACCAGGCCCAGCGGCTCGAGTCCGCCGGTGACCTGCCGCGCGCCTCGAAGCTATGGGCGCGCTACGCCGCGGTCGCCGAGAACGATACGAAGGAGATCGAGCGTGCGATCGCCGGCCACCGCCGCGTCGTCGCGCTCCAGCCGACGTCCGACTCGCTGCGCGCGCTCGCGCGGCTGAACCTCGAGCGCGGCCAGTCCGCGCAGGCAGTGCCGTGGCTCGAGAGCTTGCTCGGCACGGTCCCCACGTCGGAGCGCCTGCACGTCGTCCACCAGCTCGCGAAGGCGCACCTGTCGGCGAACCAGTCCGACCGCGCGATCGCGGCGATCGAGATGAACCTCGACGACAAGACGAACGCGATCGAGCTGCGCACGATGCTCGCCGATCTCTATCGCAAGGCCGACCTGTGGGAGCCGCTGGCGCGCCACCTGACGCGCAGCCTGCCGCTGCTCCAGGGTGATCCGCTCGCCCGCGAATTCGCGCGCGAGGCGGTGAGCCTGTACCTGACGAAGCTCGGCTCGCCGGCGCAGGCGATCCCCGCGCTCGAGACCGCGCTCGCGCTCGATCCGACCGACAAGGATCTCCGCACCGCGCTCGCGATCGGCCAGCGCACCGCCGGCAAGCTCACCGAGGCGCGCGCGCTGCTCGGCGAGCTCATCAACGACTTCGGCCGTCGCCGCTCGCCGGAGCGCGCCGCGCTCCACGTCGAGCTCGCGCGCGTCGCGCAGGCGGAGGGCAAGACCGACGAGGCGATGACCGAGATGGAGGCCGCGTCGAAGATGGACGTGTCGAACACGGCCATCCAGCGCGAGCTCGCCGAGATGGCGCGCGCGGCCGGTCAGCTCGACCGCGCCGAGCGTACGTACCGCGCCCTGCTGCTCGTCGTCCGGCGCACGCCGCCCGGCGACGACGAGAACGCGGTCGGCGCGAGCGAGGTGCTGTTCGAGCTGCACAAGCTCGCGGCCTCGCGCGGCGAGGAAGATCAGGCCAAGGAGCTGCTCGAGTCCGCGATGGAGTCGGCGATCCAGTCCGACGCCAACGTGCGCCGGCTGCGCCGCAGCCTGCTCGCGCACGGCGAAGGTCAGCGCCTGATCGAGGTGCTCGAGAAGCGGCTCGCGACGAACCCCGAGGCGCAGAGCCAGGCGCGACTGCTCGGCGACATGGCCGAGGCGCTCGACCAGCACCTGAACCGTCCGGCCGAGGCCCTCGACGCGCTGATCAAGGCGATCAACGCGGTCCCGGGCCGCACCGATCTCCACGAGAAGGCGCGCGAGCTCGCGAAGCGCAACGGCGCGACGAAGAAGTTCGTCGAGGCGGTCGAGCAGGTCGTCGACCGGCTCCGCCGCAAGGACGATCCGCCGCTGATCGCGAACCTCCTCATGCGCGCCGGCGAGGCACTCGAGAACGACGCCGCCGATCTCAAGGGCGCCGCGAACCTGTACCGCCGCGTCGAGATCCACGGCGAGAAGCTGGCGGAGGCGTTCTACGCGCAGGCGCGCGTTGCCG
>JAEWJO010000325.1 GCA_023386455.1 Pseudomonadota bacterium
GGCTGCCGCTGATCGAGCGCCGCTGGTAGTCGCCCGAAAAACGAAAACGCCCCGACAGGCGGGGCGCATCGTTCATCCGGCGTCAGCGATCTAGCGCCAGCCGCCTTCGATCCAGACCCAGTAGGAGGTGCTGCCCTGCGAGCGCTGCTCCCAGCGACCGTCTTCCCAGCGAGCCTTCGCGCGCTCGCGCTCCCAGTGGCCGGCGGTCCACTCGTACTTGTTGTTCGCCGTCCAGTTCCAGCGACCACGCACCCAGACAAAGCCGGCGCGCGGCTGGTAGTTCTCGGCCTGCGGCGCCGGCGGCGGCGCCGTCGGGCCCGGCGGCCGCGACACGGGAGGCTGCGGAGCGGTCGGCGCGGGGACCCAGTCACCCTTCGTGAACAGCCAGCGGCCGTCATTGCTCGGTGCCCACGACGCCGACTGCCAGCGGAAGCCCGCCTTCGCCGGTGCGTACAGGCCCGGGTGCCACATGTACTGGTTGTTCTCCCACTCCCACCATCCGGGGATCCAGATCATGCCCGGCTTCGGCGGCGCGGGGTTCTCGGCCTTGAGCGCCGGCGGCGCGGTGTTCGGATAGCCAGGCACGTTCGCCGGCGAAGCCTGCGTGCCCCACGAACCCTCGACCCACATCCACTGGCCGTTGCGCTGCTGCCAGCTGCCGTCGTTCCAGACCTGCTTCGCGCGTGCGCGCTCCCAGTGACCGGCGACCCACTTCCACTGTCCGGCCTGCCAGTCCCAGCGACCGCGCACCCAGACAAAGCCGTTCTTCATGCCCGGGTTCTCGACCTGCAGCGCCGGCGGCGCGGCGGTCGGATACTGCGGCATCGGCGCGGCCGCGGCCCACGAGCCCTCGACCCACGCCCATTGACCGTTGCGGTTCTCCCAGCGGCCGTCCTGCCACGTGAAGTTCGAGCGCTCGCGCTCCCAGTGACCGGCGGTCCACTGCCAGTCACCGTTCTGCCAGTCCCAGCGGCCCTTCACCCAGACAAAGCCACGCCTGGGCTGAACCGTCTCGACCTGCAGCGCCGGAGGCGCCGCGGTCGGATACATCGGTGCATCGTCCCAGCCGCCGTCGAACCTCACCCACGCGCCGCCCTTCTGCTCCCAGCGAGGCTGGCGCCAGCGCTTGCCGCGCTGCTCCTTCTCCCAGTGACCCGCGGTCCAGTCCCACTGACCGTTGCGCCACTCCCAGTTGCCGGCGACCCACGTGAAGCCGCGGCGCTTCTGCCACTTCTCCTCGCGTGGCGCGGGCGGCGCGACGTTCGGCACGTCGTCCATCCAGTCGCCGTCGATCTTCACCCAGATGTCGCCCTTGCGTTCCCACCGGCGCTCGCGCCAGCGCTTGCCGGCGCGCTCCTTCTCCCAGTGACCGGCCTGCCACTCCCACTTGCCCCGGTTCCAGTCCCATTGGCCGGAGACCCAGACAAAGCCATTGCGGCGACCGATCTTCTCGGCGCGCGGCGGCGGTGGTGCTTCACGTGGCTCCACGGAAACGACGACGGGCGCGGGCGGCCCGCCGCGGCGATGATCGCGAACGCCGGGCTGTGCCGACGCGGTGCCTACGAGCGTTCCACCCAAGAGACTCGCGGTAAGGAGCCAGCGAAACTTATTCGAGCGCATCAATCCTCCTGAACCCAAAGTAGACGCAGGTTAACGCGGTTTATTCATGGGGACCACGTGCCAGGACCACCTCCGTTCTCCACGTGTTACGAGATCTTCGGTGGCCCTCCGTTCGCTGGTCCTCGGTGCACTGGCCCTCGCCGCATGTGGCGATCGGCAAGCGCGCGAGAATCCGGCGCCGACGCCGCTCGAGCGAGCGATTTCGAGCGACCTCGGCACACGCTTCCACACATCGGCGACCACCCGCTGCGCGATCGTCGCAGGCAACCCGGTGAAGTGCGAGGCGACGCTCGCCGATCGCACGACGCTGCCGATCGAGATCAAGAGCGAGCGCGCCGAGTGGGTCTGGCGCGTCGCGGGCACCGTCGTCGAGACGACGCCGGTCGCGACCTGGGTCAACGGCGAGCTGTCCGCGCTGAACATCGCGCAGACCGCCGACTGCGGACCGAAGGTCGTCGTCCTCCAGAAGGGCGAGCGCGTCGCGTGCAAGCTCACCGGCGGAGGCATCGCGTTCGTCGCGATCGACAAGGACGGCGATGCATCGCTCGAGCTCGAGCTCGATGCTGCCGCCGCCGCCGCGCGCGCCGAGACGATCACCCCCGAGCGAGACCGCGAGATCATGTCGATCTCGAAGGCCCTCGACGGCCGCGAAGGCCAGTCAGATGGTGAAGACGAAGTCCCCGCCGACGGCGGCGTCCCCGGCGATGGCAGCCCCGGCAACCCATAGTAGAGTCGCGCCATGAGATCGGTCCGGGTGGTGTCCTGCGTGGCCGCGGCGCTCGTCGCCGCATGCAGCTCGCCTGCTCGCAAGACCGAGCACGCGCCGCCCGTCGTCAAGAAGGGCGCGCGCACGATCACGATCATCGGCACGAACGACCTGCACGGCGCGCTGGATCGCCTCCCGCTCCTCGGCGGCTTCATCTCGAACATCCGCGCCGCGCGCGCTGCCGACGGCGGCGGCGTGCTCCTGCTCGACGGCGGCGACATGTTCCAGGGCACGCTCGAGTCGAACATGGCCGAGGGCGCCGACGTCGTGAAGGCGTACAACGCGCTCGGCTACAACGCGGTCGCGATCGGCAACCACGAGTTCGACTTCGGCCCCGAGGGTCCGGCCGCGGTCGCCAAGTCCGTCGAGGACGATCCACGCGGCGCACTCAAGCAGCGCGTCAGCGAGGCGCAGTTCCCGTTCCTCGTCTCGAACATCAACGATGCGAAGACGCAGACGCGCATCAAGTGGCCGAACATGCCGTCGTCGATGCTCGTCGAGCTCGCCGGCACGATGAGCGGCGTCTTCGGCGCGTCGACCGAGTCGACGCCCTACACGACGATGCCGGCCAACTTCGCCGGGCTCGTCATGGCGCCCGCCGCCAAGGCGATCGCCGACGACGCGAAGGCGCTCCGTGCACGCGGTGCCCAGGTGATCGTCGTCGTCGCGCACATCGGCTCGATGTGCAAGGAGCACGACAAGCCGAACGACACGACATCGTGCAAGACCGACGAGGAGCTGTTCCACGTCATCGGCGATCTTCCGAAGGGTCTCGTCGACGTCTTCATCGGCGGCCACACCCACGCCGTCGTCGCCCACCGCATCGAGGACGTCGCGGTCATCGAGTCCTATTCCTCCGGCCGCGCGTTCGGTCGCATCGATCTCCGCCTCACCGACACCCACGTCTCGGGCGTGACGATCCATCCGCCGCAGCTCCTCTGCCCGCTCGACAAGGACGACAACCCGATCCCGCCCGGCGAGTGCAAGCCGGCACCCTACGAGGGCAAGCCCGTCGTCCCCGATGCTGACATCCAGAAGATCGTCGACGACGCGATCACGCGCGCGTCCAAGCTCCGCGATCAGAAGCTCGGCGTGCAGCTCACCTCGATCGTCACGAAGTCCTACTCGCTCGAGTCGGCCGAGGGCAACTGGTTCACCGACCTCATGCTCGCCGCGCGCCCCGAGGCCCACGTCGCGTTCACGAACGGCGGCGGCCTGCGTGCCGACATCCCGGCCGGCGACCTCACCTACGGCCGGCTCTACGAGGCGATGCCGTTCGACAACCGGTTCGCCGTCGTCGATCTGAAGGGCAAGCACATCCGCCGCCTCGTCACGACGAACCTCCAGCGCGGCGCCGGCATCTACTCGTGGGGCGGCCTCGTCGCGAAGGCGCGCTGCAAGGCCGGCGCGCTCGCCGTCGAGATCAAGGTCGCCGGCAAGCCGCTCGCCGACGAAGCCTCCTACAAGATGGTCACGTCCGACTTCCTCGCGTCGGGCGGCGACAACTCCGTCATCGGCCGGCTGAAGCTCCCCGACAACGCGATCACGACGACCGACGTGATCATCCGCGACGCGATCGCCGACGTCCTCAAGAAGAAGGGCGGCAAGGTCGATCCCGCGCAGCTCTTCAACCCGACGAAGAAGCGCCTCGACTACGTGGGCGAGCGCCCCGTCGAGTGCGCGAGCAAGGCGCCGCAAGCGCCACGGGAGCCCGACTGATGGCCGCGACGAAAGCACCGACCGATCCGACCTGGTCTCCAACCAGCTGGCGCGCCAAGCCCGCCGCGCAGCAGGTCGGCTACACCGACAACGAAGCCCTCACGCGCATCATGACGGAGATGGCGTCCCTCCCTCCTCTCGTCACGTCGTGGGAGGTCGAGAGCCTCAAGTCGCAGCTCGCGAAGGCCGCGCGCGGCGACGCGTTCGTCCTGCAAGGCGGCGACTGCGCCGAGTCGTTCGACGACTGTCGCTCCGAGCCGATCGCCGCCAAGCTCAAGATCCTGCTCCAGATGAGCCTCGTGCTCGTCCACGGCACGCGCAAGCCAGTCGTCCGCATCGGTCGCATCGCGGGCCAGTACGCCAAGCCGCGCTCCGCCGACGTCGAGACGCGGGGCGACGTCACCCTCCCCGCCTACCGCGGCGACATCATCAACCGCGACGCGTTCACCGCCGAGGATCGCGAGCCCGACCCGACGCTGATGCTTCGCGCCTACGAGCGCGCTGCCCTCACCCTCAACTTCATCCGCGCCCTCCTCGATGGTGGCTTCGCCGACCTCCACCACCCCGAGTACTGGGACGTCTCGTTCGCCCACGGCTCCCCCAACGCCGCCCAGTACGAGCGCATCGTCGAGTCGATCCGCGAGTCGCTCGACTTCGTCTCCGCGATCACCGGTGTCGAGAACGAGGTCCTGCGCCGCGTCGACATCTTCACCAGTCACGAGGCACTCGCGTTGCCGTACGAGCAGGCGCAGACGCGACGCGTGCCGCGGCGGCCGGGCTACTACAACCTCTCCACCCACTTCCCGTGGATCGGCATGCGCACCGCGCAGCTCGACGGCGCGCACGTCGAGTTCTTCCGCGGCATCCGCAACCCGCTCGGCATCAAGCTCGGAACCGGCATGACGGCCGACTGGTTGACCGGACTCCTGGACGTGCTCGACCCCGAGCGCGAGCCCGGCCGCATCACGCTGATTCACCGGATGGGTGCGGGCAAGGTCGCCGACAAGCTCCCCGATCTCGTCGAGACGGTGCGCCGCGCGGGACGCAGTGTGTTGTGGGTCTGCGACCCGATGCACGGCAATACCGAGACGACGCCGCAGGGCATCAAGACCCGCCGGTTCGACAACATCGTCTCCGAGCTCGAGCAGTCGTTCGAGATCCACACCAAGCTCGGCTCGCGCCTCGGCGGTGTGCACATCGAGCTCACCGGCGAGAACGTCACCGAGTGTGTCGGTGGCGCCCGCGGCCTTACCGAGGCCGACCTCGCCCACGCGTACAAGAGCCGTGTCGATCCTCGCCTCAACTACGAGCAGGCGCTCGAGACGGCGCTCCGTATCTCGAAGCACCTGCGCTCGGGCACGTGATCCTATTGACCGTCACCGTGGCGACGGACACGACCGACGAGGCGGCTGCGGTGCAGACGGAGCTCTATCGTCGTATGTCGCCGGCGCGCCGTTGCGCCATCGCCGCGCGAATGTCCACCGCGGCTCGGGCGATCTCGCTCGCCGGAATTCGGACGCGTCATCCCGAGTACGACGACCACCAGGCACGCATGGCGCTGTTCCGGCTGCTGGTTGGAGACGAGCTGTTCCGTCGTGCATGGCCCGACGCACCGCTCGTGGAACCGTGAGCGACGACTCGCCCGACTCCTTGCTGCACGCGATCGTGCAGATCCTCCGGCGCAGGTGAATGCGACGACGTGCATTCTGCCGGCACGTCGGGCGCGACATCGCGTCGTCTGGCGCGGGCCCCGTCCTCGCGGCAGACTGCGCACCGCATGAAACGCCTGGCCTGGCTCGGTAGCTGGATCGGACCGCCGATCGGCATGGCTATCGCGTACACCGTCCTCGCACTCACGTCCGACACCGACAATACCGGCAAGGCGTGGATGGCGATCGGCTTCGCGTTCGTCCTCGTCCTCTGGCTCGTGTTCCGCATCGCGATCGAAGGTGCCGGCCTCTCACGCGCCCTCGCCGTCGGCGACTCCGATCGTCTGCTCGCGATCTCGAACAAGCAGCTCGCGCGCCGTGGCGCCGACCCTCGCTCGCCGTACCTCGTCTACAAGGCGCTCGCGCACGAGACGCGCGGTGAGCGCGCCGAGGCAGCCGCCGCGATCGCCGACGCCAGGCCGATGAAAGACCCTCTCGAGCTCCTCGCCGCGTCCGTCCGCGTCTCGCTCGCCGTGGATGCCGGCGACCTCTCCCGCGCACGCACGCTCGTCGATACCGAGCTCGAGCCGGTCGCCGCGAAGGTCGATCGCCGGCTCGAGATCATGCCGCATCACCACGCGCACATCGCGCGCGCTCGCGTGCTCGCCGCCGAAGGCCGCACCGACGACGCGCTGGCCGAGCTCCGCCGTGTGAGCGACGACATCCGCGCCGGTGCCGCGCTCCGCGATCGTGCGAAACGCATCGCGGCGAATGGCCCCGCTTTCAAGCCTCCGAGATCACTCCGCTCTTAACCGATTGCCGATGCCATCGAACCGAGCCCGCAAGCGAGCGCTGCTGTTCGTGTCATGACGGGTTACTGCGGTTACCGCAAGCAGTTGCAGGTCTATTCTCGGCCACGAAGTGGAGCGTTCGCTTCACTCAGCAGCATCACCAAGACCTCGTTGTCAGGATACAGCCTCCTTGCGACGTCCGCGGCGGTCTCCCCGACGTCGGATCTTGCACATCTGTTCGCCCCCGCGTCTAACAGAAGCGACACGATATCCATGTCTCCGTTACCCGCTGCGAAGTGCAAGGGTGTCCACCCGTCCTTATCGCCTATGTTCGCACTTGCACCTTTGAGCAATAGCCATCTAACGGATCCATTGTATTCGCCAGCAACCGCCCACGACAGCGGAGTTCGCCGATCGATGTCCACGGGATCAATCCCCAACTCAGGACTCAGCACCACGGCTAACAACACCGGGTCGCTCGAGTAGACTGCCCAATGCAGCGGCGTAAACCCCAGATGGTCACGGTGTTGGATGCTAGCTCCGTGCTCCACCAGATAGAACGCAATATCTCTGAACCCTTCTGCAACTGCGAGTTGCAACGCGGTGCATCCCTCGTCGTCGACACCATCAACATCAACACCGAGTTCTACGATCTCGCGGACTCGAACAAAAGAGCCCTTCGACGCCGCATGCGGGAGCTCGGCCGGCGGTGTTCGCTGTCCCATACTTGAAGGGTAACTCACTGCTGCGCCGCAGGAAAGCACGCGCAACATCTAGTTTCCTTCCATGCCTTCGATCTTTATCTTCTGTTCGGTTTTGCTCGTGTTGTTTTCCGGATGCGACCCTTTAATACTTTGTGCCTTCTGTGACAGCGATTTACTATCCAACTTTGCTTCGTTACGGTTACCTCGACTTTTACTTCCGCCTAGCTTCTTCCACTCTCCGACCTGTTTATCTGTTTGCCTCATTTGCTTTGCTGTGAGGTCCGTCTTGTCGACTTTTCCACCGCCGGTAACACGGACGATCTTCCCGTCTTCGTCACCATGGAACGTGACCCCACCGCCGCCGCCGTGCAGGGCACCGCCACCGGCAGCATCAGGCGTCGGAAGCTGTTCGTGCTGTGTCTCCGCATCGGCGCTATCGATCGGCTCGGAGACATTGATTGTCGGGTTGCCGCTGCCGGGATCTTGTGGAGACGTCATGAACGTGCCCAAATCGACTGCATCTAGAACGCCGCCACGATTAGCGAGTTCTGTGACGGGACCGAGCGTGACTGTGGCCAGAAGGCCGACAGCACACACTACCGCTGCGACTTTCACGAGTGGATTTGGATTCGCAGCTAGCGTCTTCGTTGCCTCAGCGGTTACGAGGCGGGCCTCATTGATTGCATCAGCGACCTCTGGAACATACCGACCATCAGGGTCCAGATAGCGGAGAGGGTTGTTCAAATCGACTGTGTATAGGTTGGCTTGCCGCGGCATGGACCAAGCCGCATCCGGTGCAAAACGGTACAAAGGATCAGACTGAGTCCAGGCGATCAAGACTGTGTCGTAGTAACGGTATCCGTAGTATCCGAGACCGCTAATCTCGTCGAAGAACTTGTCGTTGAAACGTCGAGGGTGCTTCGCAACACCGCTGCTCGGTCCGCCAGCATCTGTCGCCTCGACGATTTCGCCGAACGGCGCGTACGTGAAGCTGGCGTTGATGGTCCGTAAGTCCTCGCGCTGCCACGTCGTGACAGCGTGACGCAAACGCAGTAGGGCGCCGCGCTACGGCGTGGAGGCGGCCGCGGTGATCGTCGCGGCGAAGTCCCAGGGCAGCAGTGCTGTGC
>JAEWJO010000327.1 GCA_023386455.1 Pseudomonadota bacterium
GCGCGATCCGCCGCTCGCCAGCGCGATCAGCTCGGTGAGCTGCGTCGATGCGCCACGCGACAGGTGGGACGAGCCGCGGTGCTCGAGGTAGCGTTGCAGCGCGCGCTGCAGTGCCTCGACGGAGTCGTAGCGATCGGCCGGATCCGGCTGCATCGCGCGCAGGCAGATCTGCGCGAGCTCCGGCGGGGTGTCGGCAGGCAGGACCGGCTTCGACAGGATCACGCTCGAGATGATCGCGACGGCGGTGGTCCCGCGATGCGGCGGATGGCCGGCGATGAGCTCGTAGAGCACCGCGCCCGCGAGGTAGAGGTCGGTGCGCTCCGACAGCGGCCCGGTGTCGTCGCGGCCGAGCATCTCGGGCGCCATGTACGACGGCGTGCCGGCGAGGTCGCTCGACTCGGAGATGTGCGGGAACCGGCCGGTGGGATCTTCGTCGAGCGCGGCCGCGATGCCCCAGTCGAGCAGGTACACCTCGCCGAAGTGGCCGATCATCACGTTCGACGGCTTCAGATCGCGGTGAATGATCCGCCGCGCGTGCGCGAACCGCACCGCGTTCAGCACCTGGACGAGGATGCCGAGGTTCCACGCGAGCAGATCGCTCGCACCGAACCGCCGCTGGACCTCGGCGGCGTCGCCGTAGAGCTTGCTCCACTCGGTGCCGTCGATGCGCTTCAGGATCAGCAGCGGGTTGAGGTCGTCGTCGATCTCGAGGTGGTGAACGGGGACGACGTTCGGGTGCTCGAGCGCACCGGTGATCCACGCCTCGCGCAGGAGGTCGCTCGCCGCACCGGGTTCCGTTCGCGTGGGCCTGAGCGTCTTGATCGCGACGGGGCGGCCGAGCGCGACCTGCTCCGCCGAGCGGATGATTCCCATGCCGCCTTCGCCGATCACGTCGCCGCGCCGCAGCTCGACGCCGGGGCCACGCGCGCGCAGCTGGGCGAGGAACTGGTTCGCGCGCCGCACGCTCTCGTCGCGCTTGCCGTGCGGAACGATCGTCGCGGTCGGGACCGTCTGCACGGTCTCGTCGGTCGCTTGCACGGTTTCCAGCCAGGCCTGGACCTCGCGCTCGGCGGCATTTTTCACGCTGCAATCGTAGCGCCACGTGGCGGCGTGGTGCCAGCGACCGAGCTGGGTGAACAGGGCATCCGGCCCCGAGAGAGGCGGTGCCTGCTCGATTTCCGCAGCGTCAGTTCGTCGAGAACGTCATCGACGCGATCGTGGCCTCGCAGCCGTCGTCGACGAGCTCGCCGGTGTTGATGTCGACGCTGCGCAGGTGGAGGTTCTGGGCGGAGCCGCTGATCGGCGCGGCTGTCGAGGTCAGCGTCACCGTGCCGCTCTCGGCGAAGTAGAACTTCGACGGGCCCTGGCCGGTGACGATGTCCGCGATGATGTGCACGCACAGTCCGCAGTTCGTGTAGCTCGCGTCGGCGCCCGAGATCGTGAACGTGCCGGTCGCGAGGCCGCCCGAGAATGCGCCCTTGCCGGAGACGAGCTTCAGGTAGAACGAGTCGCGGGGCGGGCCGGGGTCGAGCGTCGCCGTCATGCCGCCCATCGCCGCCGTGCCGGTGACCGTGCCGAGGGCGCCGTAGTCACCCTCGATCAGGCAGTCGACGGTCTCGTCGGCGTCCGGCTGCGGAGCCGCGTCGGTGAGGATCGTCGGAGCGGGGTCCGAGCACGCTGCGACGGCGACGAGGGACAGCCAGATGCGCATGCGACCATGGTCCGGTGTCGCCGGCTCGTGATCAAGTGACTCGTTCTCACGCGCGGCTGACAGCTACAGACGCAGCGAAATACCGAGGCTGCCGCCGACGGCCAGCGTGGCACCGCGGTAGTCCACGACGCCCGCTCCGACGTCGAGCCACAGCGCGAGCCTGGAGCGTACGTACTCGAGGCCGCCGCCTGCGAGCCCGAACGTGTACGTGCCGGCGGTTCCTTCATCCGGCACGTGATCGTACGCACCGATGCGCGCCATCACGAACGGCGCCACCGCGTGCCGGGTCAGCCGGTACCGCGCTCCGACGTGGCCGAGGAGGTGCCGGCCACCGTCTCCGATCGGCACGCCGCCGAGGCCGAGCTCGAGAGACGCCGCGGCGGTGATCGCGTAGCCGACGTGCAGCGTCGGCAGCGGGACCGTGACGTCGTGGCCGGTGACATGGAGCTCGTCGGGAATCGCGAGGCCGATCGCGAGGCGGCGCTCGGTTCGATCGACGTCCGCATGTGCGGTTCCCGCGACCATCACCAGCGCGAGCGCGCTCCGCCACATGGAAGGAGCGTAGTGCGGTTCGCCCGGCGCGAGGCGGCAAAGGGCGGCGATCCGTCGTCAGCGTAGGTTCGCGACGCGGCGCGGGCACTGAAGCGGCGAGCCGATCGCCCCAGCTCTGGGACCGGATGGGTTGAGCCTCGGATCGAACGTCTTGATGTCGGCACGCATCTGCGCGCTCGTCGGCTCGGACGGGCCACCGATCGCGAAGCTGATGAGGCCGATGCGATTGGGACGATAGAGGTCGTCGATGCGGGAGAGGACCGTCTTGCCGTCGTTCGGCGACGAGATGCCGACCTTCTGGCGGCCGCCGCTCAGGAGGAAGCCGACGAGCTTCACGCCCATCTGGAACTGCGATGGATGGAGGCCGACATCGCGCAGTGCGCAGTCGATGCCCTCCTTGTGGAGGCCCGTCTTCTTGACCGGATCGTAGACGTGGCCGCCGTCGTAGCCCATCGGGCGCGCGATGATGTTGGGGGCGAGCTTCGCGAGGCTGTAGCGCTGGCTGCGCATGTGGGCCGCTTCCTTGCTCGTCTGGCCGTCCTTCGCGAACGTCGCCGAGGCGTAGGTGAGGATGCGGTTGTCGGCGGCGAGGAGCTTCGCGAGGGTCGCAAACAGGGCCTCGAACTGCTGATCGAACGTGTTGACGCCGACGGTCTCGATGTCGAAGCCGACGCCATCGAAGTCGAGGCCGAGCTCGACGAAGATCTTGTGGTGGATCGCGGCGGCGTGGTCCTCGATCTGCTTGATCGTTGCAGTGCGAAGGAACTCCTTGAAGGCCTCGGCGGCGGCGGAGTTCTTGCCACCCTCGGCGACGCCTTCATAGCCGCACAGGAGCTGGATGCCGGCCGCGTGGCACGCGGTGATCGCGGTCTTGCACATCGCGGTCTTGCTCGCCTCGTCGCTCTTGCCGCGGAGGAAGCGTGCGTCGAAGCCAACCTCGGGACCATTGCCCTTCATGAAGAAGGTCTCGAGCATCGACAGATCGTCGACCGTGCCGGTGAGGTCGGAGATGACGTCGCTGCGCAGCCCGCCGACGTCGTCGAACAGCGCCGAGCCGCTCGTCCAGACCGAGTTGCGCAGGCGCGCGAAGATCTCGACGCTGACCTCGGCTCCGGGCTGGTAGGCGGACGCGGGTGGTTGCGACTCGAGCGACCAGCGAAGTGGCGTGGCCTGCGGGCCGCGACGGCGAACCCGGACCTCGGTCGCCTTGCCCTCGAAGCCGAGGATCGGCGCGACGCCGTCGGGCTCGCACATCGCGAAGTAGCTCTTGCCGTTGTCGCTGACGAGCTCGACCTCGGTCTCGTTCCACTTGCGCTGGGCCTCCGAGGCCTGCGGGTTGACCTCGGATGGCTCCGTGACCTTGATGCGAATCGCTGCGGCGCGGACGGCGGGATTCATCGGCTCTCCGTCGACGTCACGGAATCAGGTGTCGGTTGCTGCTCGCCGGGACGACGCTCCCAGCGGCAGAGGAAGCGAAAGCGGTGCGGTGGCGGAAGGCCGAGCGTGTCTGCCGTCCAGCGCGCGAGCACGCGATCGGTCGGGCCCGTGACCTCGCGCTTCAGCTCCTTGACGGTCGCGAAGTCGCCACCGTCCTGCTCCTTCTGCAGGAGGTAGACGATGGTGAACGTGCCGCCGAGAGGCTTGCCGTGATCGTCCGCGACGTCGACGCGGAGGACGACGGACTCGCCCGCGACGAACGGCGCGTTCGAACCCGGACGCGATGGATCGAATGGATCGTCATCGGTCGGCTCGAGCGCGCCGGGCGTGCCCGCCGTGCCCGACGGATCGCGGAGCCACGACGCGAGACCGAGCATGCCCGGTGGATCGACATGGATCGGCGCGGACTCGACGTGCTTGCCGCCGTCGATCGACGCGAGGAACTTGATCTTCGCGGGCAACGGACGGTCGGCGAGCGCGACCTTCCACGGCGCGCGGGCGACGCCCTGGGTGACCGTCGCGTCGAGCTCGGCGACGAGATCGCCCGTCTCGACGACGAGCAGGCGGAAGTGGACCGTGCGGCCGTCGCCGTCGGCGACGTTGACGGCGAGGTCGATCGTCTGATCGATGACGGCGGTCGTGATGGCAGTCATGTGCGCTTCTTGCTCCCCGGGAAGAACGAGCCCGCCGGGGCCGACAGGGCGACGGACTTCGTCGAGAGGAACGCGACGCCGGATGCCGGTGACAGCGTCGCCCCGGTGGGAACGACCGCCGTGCCGCTGCCGTCGATCTCGATGGCGGCGTCGTTGTAGTAGATCGTGCAGCCGGTGAGCTCGTTCAGCTTGGCGGCGAGGGCGTCGAGGGCGAGCGGCTCCGGCGGCCGGTCGCTCGGTTTGCCCCCGGCGGGGCGATGCTGGTTCGCGACCACGCACAGATAGATCTGCGTGTAGAACGAGATCCGGAGCAGCGACACGAACAGCGCGAGCCGCGCGAGGCGATCGTCACTGCCTTGCTGTGGATGAACGACGACCTCGAGCTGGCCCGTCGAGACGACCTGCATCGGCTGGACGTCTTCGAGCGCGATGGTGACCGACTGGTCGCTCGCGCCGGCGAACGCGACGAGACCTTCGCCCTTGCCACTCGCCGGAACGTGGCGCGGCGACACCCAGACCAGCGTGTGGCCGCGAAGGCCGCCGAACGCACTGTCGAGCGTCGCGGTCGGCACGGTCGCATCGAACGCCTGTACGATCATCGGACCGACGAGCGGCGCGAGCCCTTCGATCGCGCCGAGCGAGCGCACGGTGATGCCCGGCTCGCCGACGGGCTCGGCGAACGCCTTCACCCACGTCGTCACTCGACGCATGGGGCCGTTGTCGTTCGGCGTCGCGAGCAAGACGCCCACCGACGACGAATCCTGCTTTGGCGCGATCGAGATCCTCGTCACGTGACCTTGCCCTCGTCGTAGACAGCCGCGAGACGCTGGCGCGTTGGCCCGTCGAGCTCGCCCGTGCGCTCGGCGACACCGAAGTCGCTCTGGAACCGGAACACCGCGAACTGGAGGTGTGTCTCCGCCGGATAGCCGAGGTGCACGAGTCGCTTGATCGCACCGGTGTCATCGGAGACCGGCGGCAGCACCAGCTCGACCACGATCTCGATCGGCGTGACGAGCTCGGGCGGCACGTAGCGCACGGCCACCTGCTTCGCCGCCTTCGGGACGTCGAGCTTCAACACGCCGTTGCCGTCGCTGCGCGCGAAGCGGCGCACGTCGTCGGCGATCACCGTCGCCATCGCGTCCGCGCACGGCTGGCGGCGCAGCGACAGCAGCACGACCTGTAGCGGCTGCGTGTCCGGCGGCGGGTCGGCCTCGAAGCGCGGCTCGGTGATCACCGGGTCGTCTGGCGGCGGGTCGGTGCGGAAGTCGACATCCTCGAACACGCGATCGCGCCAGATCGGATACTCGCGGCAGCCGGGGGCAGGGCACGGGTTCTGCGCGGGCGGATCGACGGGGCCCTCGAACAGGAAGATCTCGACGCGGCGATCCTCGGCATTCGCGTCGGGGTTGTCGCCGGCATCGGCGGGGTGGAACTCGCCGCAGCCGTGCACCTCGAGCGGTGTACCCGGCGGCAGCGACGTCTCGTCCTGCTGCATGTACTCGGTCACGAGCGCGCGGCGCGTCTGGGGTCCGGCGACTCCGTCGACCGCGAGCCCGTGGCTCGTCTGGAACCGGCGCACGGCATCCTGCGTACCGGTACCGGCGACGCCGTCGATCGGTCCCGCATAGAACGGGCCCGCATCGTCGGACAGCGCCGACAGCATGTACTGATCCTCGCGCACGCCCCAGCGCTTGCTCGGATAGCCGGACGAGTACCACTGCATCCAGCCGTCGACGTTGTCGCTCAGGAAGTCGGCGACGCTCTGGCCGCGCTCGTTCGAGAGCGCGAGGTTGTACGCGTCGTCGCCCGTCGGATCGGTGTGACCCGACACGAGCACGTGCAGGCCGGGATGCTCGGCGTAGTAGCGCGTCAGGCCGCGGATGCCCTGCATCGCCGCGGGCAGGAGGAAGCACTTGTCGATCTCGAACAGCATGCCGAACAGCCGGCCGCGGCGGATCCGCGCCACGACCTCGACCGTCGTCAACGCGCCGATCGGGACGTCGACGCCGCCGCGCTCGTAGCGCACGCGTCCCGCCTGCGGTCGCTCGTCGTCGACGACGTGCTCGTCGAGCTCGGGAAACACGAGCCGCGCATTGCCGCTCGTCGTCAGCATCGAGAACCGGATCATGCCGCCGGTGTCGGTCGTGCCTGTCTTCTCCGCCCCGTCGGGCAATCTCAGCTCGAACAGGACGTCGGGCTGTGGTGCGCCGGGCTTGCTGACGACGGCAACCTCGATCTGATCCGGGTCGACCGCGTGCTCGCCGTCTGGACCTGGAGCTGGACCTGCACCTGCACCTGCACCTCCGTCGCCCGCGGCTCCGCTTTCGCCTCCACCGGCTGCGCCACCGCCGCCGCCGCCTGCGCCGCCGCCGGCAAGAGGCTCTGCGCGCCCGAGGAGTGGAGCGTCGCCTGCCGGGGACCGGACGGCACCGCCTACTCCTACGGCGAGGCCTACGAGCCGAAGACCTGCAACGG
>JAEWJO010000344.1 GCA_023386455.1 Pseudomonadota bacterium
CGGCGGGACGGCCGGCGGCGGCGGTGTCCTGCTCGACGGCCTTCGCGGTCCGGTCGCGCTTCGGCTCGCTCCACGCGAGCGACTCGCGGACCTTGCTCTTCTTGTTCGCGTTGAGCTCCCACGTCGCGTTGTTGTGGGCGAGCTCGACGAGCACGTGACCGTCCGCGCCGGTCTCGATCGTGTCGTCGGCCTCGACCGTGTCGCCCTTGCCGAGCGGCCGTGCGACATCACCGTGTCGCACGGTGACGGTGCCGCTGACGTCGAGCACGGTACCGGCGACCGTGCCGGCCTGGGACCTGGCGGATTCGCTGCCGGACTTGCAGGCGACCGCCGACAGCGAGAGCACACCGAGGAGCACCGCGCGCAACATGCCGGTCATTGTGCCACGCGAGGCCCGTGCTGCGCCCGTCATCACCCGGTTGGACACTGCCAGGTCGGAATCGCTTGGCCGGCGCGAGCACGCCTGCGAGAGTGCGGCGGTGAACCGAGTCATCCCGGCCGCGCTCGTCGTGATCGCGGCAGCGTGCGGCACCGCCGGCAGCCAGCACGCGCGACCGAAGAAGCTCGACAGCGCGATCGCCGGCATGGTCCGCGACGGCACGAGCGGCGGCCCGATCGGCAGGGCCGACATCGAGGTCGTCGGTCCCGATGCCACGAAGCACGCGACCGAGTCCGATCCCAGCGGCCTCTACGTGATCGATCACCTGAAGCCCGGCCGCTACACGCTGCACGGGATGTTCGCCGGCCAGCCGGTGACGATCACGAACATCGACATCGTCGCCGGCGAGGCGCTCTACGTCGACGTCATGTTCACGCTCGGCTCGGTCGAGCCCGTCACGCTCGACTTCAGCGCGTCGCTGGCCGCGGCGATCACGCGCTACCACCCGCCGGAGGGCGCGCCGCTGCTCGAAGGAACCGTGTCGGACACGTCGACGCGCACCCGGATCGCGGGCGCGGTCATCACCGCGATCGGTCCGGGCAACAACACGCTCCAGACCGTCAGCGACGATCAGGGCCGGTTCAGGTTCGCACCGGTGACGGCCGGCACGTACACGGTCAGCGCGTACTACAGCGTCGGCGATCGCGGACAGATCGAGATCCGCCGCAGCGACATCCACATCGCAGCAGACGAGGGCGTGATCGTGCCGCTCTGGATCGAGACCGCTAGGCGGTGAGGCGACGCTTCGGGCCGCCGATCTCGGCGCCCTCGCCGACGATCTTGTTCTGATCGTCGACGAACACGACCGTCGGCTTCCACGCGGCAGCCTCGGCCGCGTCGACCTCGGCGAACGTCGCGAGGATGACCTTGTCACCGGGCTTCATCAGGTGCGCGGCCGCGCCGTTGATGCAGACGATGCCGCTGTCGTTGTCGCCGCGGATCGTGTACGTGACGAGCCGCGTGCCACGGGTGACGTTCCACACGTGCACCTGCTCGTGCTCGAGCATCCCGGCGGCATCCATGAGCTCGCCGGAGATGGTCACGCTTCCTTCGTAGTCGAGGTCGGCGTGGGTGACGGTGGCGCGGTGGATCTTCGACTTGAAGAGATGCAGCCGTGCAGACATCTGAAACCTCCAGTCTCCGCCACGTAGGTCGGAGCCGGAGGGAGGTTTACCACCGGTCTACTTGAACCAGTAGCGAATACCGACGCTCGCGTCGAAGTCGATCCAGACGTCGTGGTTGCGGTACCGGTAGCCCCGGTAGAAGTCGAGCGTCGGGGTGATCTGCACGAAGATGTCGAGCGGGACGTTGTTGAAGTCGAAGTCGAGTCCGAGCGGGACTCGGATGCCGAACACGCTTCCGTTGTAGGTGCAGACGTTGCGGTTGTCGCAGTAGTCGAACGTCCAGAACCGGCCGCCGACGCCGACGTAGAACGGCAGCTCGAACGGCTCGGCCGAGGCAACGACGATCGGGTGCCACAGGTAGTCCGCATAGAGGTGCAGGCCGTTGTCACCGTAGTAGTGGCCGTAGACGGCACCGAGGCCGAAGTCGATCGCTCCGGACGGGGCGACGAAGTACTTGCCGGTGATGCCGAACGGGGCGCCGAGCTCGAGCCCGAGGCCGAACGTCTTGTTCGCCTCGAACTTCTTGCCCTGGAAGCCGCGGGGGCGGGGTCGTGCATCCGCTGCGTGAGCGAGTGCGAGGACAAACATCATGGAAAGCGCGAGGAATCTCGTGACCTTCATCTCGACTAGCGTAATGGCGTTTCGTACGTAGCCGCTTGTTCGTGTCACAATACTTCTGTGCATAGTTCGCACACGATGCTCGTCGTCTTGACGACGAGCTTCGCTTGTGGCTGTGGCCCGACGGGGCCTAAAGCCGCGCCGACAGAGCCGATCGAAAATCCACCGACAGTGGCGACAACGGAGCGACCTGTCGTTCCACCGATCCCTGCGCCGGCACTTGTCGATGCGGGTGTGCCGGAACCGGAGCTGCCGGCGCTTCCGTGCGAGGACGGCACGACGCCGGAGCCAGCGCCGTACCCCGATCCGACGTGGTCGTGTACGCGCCCCGATGGCGTGAAGCACGGACCGTTCATGACGCTCTATCCCGATCGCTCGATCGCGATCGAGGGTCACTACAAGGACGGCGCGCTCGACGGCGCGTGGAAGCGCCATCATCCCGGCGGCGCGATCGCCGAGGACGGCGCGTACGTCGCGGGTCTTCCGGACGGCACGTGGCAGGCGTTCGACGCATCGGGCGCGAAGCTCGGCGAGTACACGCTGAAGCACGGCACCGGCAAGGTGAAGAAGTGGCTCGCCGATGGTCCGCTCTACAGCGAGACCGCGCTGAAGAAGGGCGTGCCCGACGGCTACACGAAGATCTTCGATCGCCAGGGCTACCTCGTCGTGATCGCGAAGCTGACCGCCGGCAAGCTCGATGGCCCTCACACCGTCGGCGGTAAGAACACGCTGCGGATCGAGGAGTCGTTCGTGCGCGGCGTGCGGCGCGGACCGCGCAAGATCTGGCAGTTCTGGGCGCTGCTCGTCGACGAGAGTTACGACACGAAGGGCAAGCTCGACGGCGCGTTCACGATCTGGCGCGACAGGAAGGTGCCGCGCGTGCAGGGCACGTTCGATCACGGCAAGCGCACGGGGCCGTGGGTGTGGACCGATCGCAACAACAAGAAGGAACGCGAAGGCGACTACACCGACGGCAAGAAGACCGGGCCGTGGTTCGAGTACGCCGACGAGAAGGTCGTGTTCCAGGGCGCGTTCACCGACGGCAGGCCCGACGGCGAGTTCATCTACTACGACAAGACCGGAGCCGAGCTCGGCCGCTTCACGATCACCGACGGCACCGGCACGATGCTGACGTTTCACCCGAACAAGAAGGTGTCCTCGCGGACGACGCTCCAGCAGGGTCAGATGTCCGGCCGGTACGAGGAGCTGTCGCTGCGTGGCAAGACGCTCGTGCTGGGCAACTACCTCGCAGACAGGAAGCACGGCTGGTGGCGCGAGATGACCGAGGCCGGCGCCCTCGTCTCCGAGGAGCAGTGGAAGCGCGGCAAGCTCGACGGCGCGTTCAAGAAGTACACGGATGGCAAGCTCGCGGTCGAGGCGACGTACAAGGACGGCAAGGTGGAGGGCGCGTACACCGAGTACCGCGACGGCAAGCCGGCGCTCGTCGGCCAGTTCGCGGCAGACCGGCGCGTCGGCACGTGGACGGCGTACGACGCCGGCGGCTCGGTCACGCTGACGGCGACCTACAAGGACGGCGTACTCGACGGCCCCTGGCGTCAGCTGACCGATGGAGTCGTCGTCGAGGGCATGATGGTCGCAGGGCGTCGCACCGGCACGTGGACCCGCACCGATCGGGCAGGCACCGTCGTCTCGACGGTCGTCAAGACACCTCGCTGAACACGTAGCGGCGCTCCCCGTCGTCTTCCGTGAACAACTGTGAACGCGGCACTACAACGTCGCGCCTCAACTGTTGGGTTCATGAAGTTATTCCCGCGCGTCGCGCCGATCACATGCGGTGCAACCTCCAGGCAACTCGCGCGTTCATAGCTTCGAGAGACGTACCGTGAACCGCGACGCCAAGACCCAGACTGCTCTCCTCGCGCTCGCGCGCACGCGCCGGATGCAGCGCGCGCTCGCGCATGCGTACATCCATCGCGACGCGCCGCTGCCGACGCTGCGGGTGTCGCTCGGCTACATGACGTCGACGGCGTGCACGACGGACGAGGTGAACGGCATCGGCCACCAGATGTCGCTGCTCGGCGTCGCCAGCTCCGAGGGCGTCGCCTACGTCGTCGAGGAGCTCGGTCCCGACGAGGCGCCGATCATCTATCGCATGTGGCTGCACGGCCCGCGCATGGGCCACCTGGTGCCGATCCACGCCTGGTACGAGCAGTGCGATGATCCCCGAGAGATCCGCGCGCGCATCGCGGCGATCGCGACGACGCTCGAGATCGGCGGCAAGTCGACGACCGAGGCATGGATGCTGTCGACCCGCGTCGTCCAGCGTCGCGCGCTACGCGTCGCAGGCAAGGAGGCGCCGATCCGCAAGTTCGCGCTGCAGCTGCGCGTCGAGCCGGTCAGCGGCTTCGGTGCGAGCGGTCACACCACGGTGACGGCGTTCCTGCGGCCCGGCGCGACGCTCGAGGAGGTGTGGTCCGTGCCCAACGAGCCGCTCGCGATCGCGCGCGTCAGCTACATCGGCATCCCGAACGGCCTGGGATTGTCGAAGGACACGATGGTTTTGCTGACGGAGTAGCCCCGGCGTATCGGCCGTATCGGCATGTTAGGCCGGGTGAGCGATCCACTCTCCCAGCGTCCGCGTATGGCAGTAACCTCCCTGAGAGTCATGCGTACGCAAACCATGCGCCCCGTATTCGTCGCCGCCCTCGGTCTTGGCCTCCTCGGTACCGCGTGCGGCGCCGATGACGGTGGCGACGATGGCATGGAGGTCGACTGCTCGACCGTCACGGGCACCGACGTGTTCGTGGTCGGTCTCGAGAAGCCCGGCGCCGGCGGCACGCTCGACTTCAAGATGATGTCGGCGACGCCTGCCCCGCCTGCGCGCGGCGACAACTCGTGGGTGTTCCAGATCAACACGATGGCGAGCGGCGTCGTCGGCAGCCCGCTCGACAACGCGACGATCAAGGTCACGCCGTTCATGCCGTCGCACCAGCACGGCTCGCCGATCCAGGTGCAGGCGACGCCGATGGCGGATCCCGGCACGTACAAGCTCGAGCCGGTGAACCTGTGGATGCCCGGCGTGTGGGAGACGACGATCCAGGCGTCGAGCGGAACGAGCAGCGACTCGGTCGTCTACAAGTTCTGCATCGAGTGATCTAGAACGGATTGCAGCGCGTTGCCGGGATCATCGTCGACCTGAGCCACGTGCTCGTCGTCGCGACGAGCGTCGCGTCCGGGCTGACGAGCTTCGCGCGGATCGCCGGGTCGAGGTCACCGCTCGCGACGAGCTCGTCGATCGCGCCGATCGGCAGGGCACGAACGAGGACCCGCGCCTCGACGCGATCGATCGCGGAGGTGTTGCCGACCGTGTACTTGACCGTCGTCGAGTGATCGTACGCGGACGAGTTCGGATCGAGCGTGACCGGCGGCCGGATCAAGTTGCTGTCGTAGCGCGCGACCTCCCAGAAGAAGTGCGCCGGCGTGTTGTCGGCCTTGTACGTGCGGTCCCAGAAGCCCGCGCAGTTGAGCGGACCGTTCGGGCACTGGAGGTACGGATCGTTGACCTGCTCGGGATCCATGTCGTCGGGGACGTGGCCGCTCGAGAACACGACGTTGTCGCTCGCGTCGTAGGCGGTCAGCTCGATCCAGACCCGGCGATCCTGGGCGGCACCGCTCGGGAAGCTGTGACCAACGCCGAGCGAGTCGACGCGCACCGTGATCGTGCCGTCGGGCGGGACGCAGATGCCGCCCGGTGCGGCGTTCGAGCCGAGCGGACGCGGGCCGACGATCGCGACCGCCGGCTTCAGGATCTTCTCGATCTCCGCCTTCTGCACGTCGAGCTGCGGGAACGGCGTCAGCGCCGTATCGATCGCCGCCATGTGGTGATCGTGGAAGCCATCGGTGCGCGACTTCACGTCGAGGCCCGGCTTGTCCGCGATCACGCCGGTCGTCGGCGTCATGTGGCACTTGCTGCAGGTCAGGTAGGTCTGCGGCCCCGGCTGCGCGAAGATCGTCGTCTTCCACTCGGCGAACGTGCGCTCGAGATGAACGTCGGCGGGGATCGTCGTGACGTCGTGGCACGCGCCGCACAGCGTCGAGTCGTTCGTCTTGCTCGCCATCAGCTTCTCGTCGTACTTCGAGAAGTGCGCCGGCGTGTCGGCCGCATTCTTTGCGCCGCCGCGCATCGTCTGATCCATCGCGAGCACGAGGCCGTTGTTGTGCTCGCCCTCGACCTTCTCGACGTTGTGGCAGAAGAAGCACGTGATGCCCTTCTGCTCGGGGGGCAGCGCCGCCGGGTCGAAGCTGGCGCCGGTCACGCCGGCGAGCACTGCCATCGGTGCGTGGCACTGGATGCAGAACTCGCCGAGCGCGCCGCCGGTCTCGCGCTGGCCGCGCCTGTTCATCGCCAGGAACACCGGGTCCTCGGCGGCGTACGCGTGCATCGAGCCCGACCACTGCTCGTAGTGCTTGGGGTGGCACTGCTTGCAGGTCTCGGGGTTCTGCAGCTCCTCGACGGACAGCTTCTCGTCGCCGCAGCCGGCGCACGCGATCGCGCCGATCAGAATTGCCAGCGTGATCGATCTCACGGATTCGTGGCTCCTAGCTGCACCCATTGGACGAGTGCGCAGCGCTCCGGCTCGGACAAGGGATCGCCCGGCGGCATCTGGTAGTCGTGCCCCGGCGAGTCGGTGCGGACGATCATCTCGCTACACCCGGGGTCCATCGGCTTCACCCGCCCCTCGAGCATCAGCTGCTGGTAGGCGGTGGCCTGGTCGTCGAGCACGAGGTTTCCGGCCTTTCCGATGGAGGAATGGCAGGAGGAGCCCATCCCGCACTTCTGCTCGAGGGTGTTCGCGAAGACGTTGTCGAACGTCGGCAGGTAGCCGGGCTGACAGCTCGTGTTCACTGATTTACATGCCGGCGGCTCCTCGGCGGGGCAACCAGCGAGGAACAGGACGACGACAAACATCTGCCGCACGCCACGGAATGTAGCCCATCGCACGCTGGTGACGTAGTCGCAGAGTTCACACTGCTTCACAGACGAGACTCCGAGTTTGCAGCTGTGGCTTTCGTCGAGGATTTCTGCGAAACAGGGCGCCATGAATCGCGTGCTGCTGTCGTTACTACTCGGCCTCTTCTCGTTCGGGTTCCTCGGTTGCGGTGACGACGGCGGCGGCACGGCCGGACCGCTGCGGCTCGACCCGCAGAACCCGGTCGTCAGGGTCGGCATGGACGTCACGCTGACGGCGAAGCAGGATAGCAAGGCGATCTCCGGCGGCACGTGGACGACGAGCGACGCGACGATCGCGACGGTGACCGGCTCGGCGAACGGCACGGCGACCGTCCACGGCGTCGCGCCGGGCGAGGCGACGATCAAGGTGATGCTCGGCACGGAGTCGGCGCAGGTCACCGTGATGGTGAGCGAGGCGGCGCTGACGGGCGTCACGGTCACCCCGGCGACGCCGACGATCGCGCTCGGCACGACGACGCAGCTGACCGCGACGGCGATGTTCGAGGACGGCTCGACGAAGGACGTCTCGACGATGGCGACGTGGTCGTCGGGCTCGACGACGATCGCGACGGTCGACGGCGACGGCACCGTGACCTCGGTCGCGAAGGGCACCGGCACGATCACCGCGACGCTCGCAGACAAGTCCGGTAGCGCGACCGTGACGGTCACCGACGCGGCGCTCACCTCGATCGAGGTCACGCCCGCAAGCCCGACGCTGTCGGACGGTCAGACCCAGCAGATGACCGCGACCGGCCACTTCACGGACGACTCGACGCAGAACATCACCGCGAGCGTCATGTGGATGTCGGCGACGCCGGCGAAGGCGACGGTCTCGGCGACCGGCCTCGTCACCGCAGTCGACCCGGGCACGAGCGTCGTCACCGCGTCGATGGGAACGATCAGCGGCATGACGACCGTGACGGTCACGGCCGCGGCGCTGACGTCGATCGTCGTGACTCCCGCGAACCCCTCGCTCGCCGACGGCCTCACCCAGCAGATGACCGCTACGGGTCACTACACCGACGGCACGATGCAGAACCTGACCGCGCAGGTGACGTGGAGCTCGGGAACGACGGCGAAGGCGACGATCTCGACGAGTGGTCTCGTGACCGCGGTCGATCCGGGCACGAGCGTCATCACGGCGACGATGGGCACGGTCAGCGGCATGACGACGGTCACGGTCACCGCAGCGGCGCTGACGTCGATCGTCGTCACCCCGGCGAACCCGATGATCACGGACGGCTCGACGCAGCAGATGACCGCGACCGGTCACTTCACGGACTCCTCGACCCAGAACCTGACCACGACGGTGACGTGGAGCTCGGCGACGCCGGCGAAGGCGACGATCTCGACCGGCGGTCTCGTCACCGCGGTCGATCCGGGCACCAGCGTCATCACCGCGACCTCCGGAACGATCTCCGGAATGACGACCGTGACGGTCACCATGGCCGCGCTCGTCTCGATCGACGTGACGCCGGCGAACCCGACGATCCCCGATGGCCGGACGCAGCAGATGACCGCGACCGGTCACTACACGGACGCCTCGACCCAGAACCTCACCACGATGGTGACGTGGAGCTCGGCGACGCCGGCGAAGGCGACGATCTCGACCGGCGGCCTCGTGACCGCGGTCGACCCGGGCACCAGCGTCATCACGGCGACGATGGGCACGATCTCGGGAATGACGACGGTCACCGTCGGTCCGCCCGCCCTCGTCTCGATCGAGGTGACGCCGGCGAACCCGATGCTCGTCAACGGCGACATGCAACAGATGACCGCGACCGGTCACTACTCGGACAACTCGACGCAGAACCTGACGGCGACGGTGACCTGGAGCTCGGATACGCCGGCGACGGCGACGATCTCCGCGGCGGGTCTCCTGTCGACGGTGGCCCCGGGCACGACGATCATCACGGCGACACTCGGTGCGATCTCCGGCCAGACGACGGTGACGGTCACCGCGTCGGCGCTCGTCTCGATCGAGTTGACGCCCGCCGATCCGTCGCTCGCCGACGGCCTGACGCAGCAGATGACCGCGACCGGTCACTACTCGGACACGACGACGCAGAACCTCACGTCGCAGGTCACCTGGACGTCGGGAACGCCCGCGACGGCGACGATCTCGGCAACGGGCCTCGTGACGGCAGTCGATCCGGGCACGAGCCTCCTCACGGCGACGTTCGGTGCGATCTCCGGCACGACCACCGTGACGGTGACCCCGGCCGAGCTCCTCTCGATCGAGGTGACGCCGGCGAACCCGACGCTGTTCGTCAACGAGATGCAGCAGATGCTCGCGACCGGTACGTATACCGACGGCGCGACCCCGGATCTGACCGCGATGGTGACGTGGACCTCGGGCACGCCGGCGACGGCGTCGATCGCGCCCGGCGGTCTCGCCTGGGCTCACGCCGCGGGAACGAGCGAGATCACGGCGACGATGGGCACGATCTCGGGGTCGACGACGATGACGGTCGCGGTCCAGGTGCCGGTCGTCACGGCGATGACGCCGGCCGACGGCTCGACCAACCAGTCGCCGACGACGACCATCAGCGTCACGTTCGACATCGCGATGAACGCGATCTCGCTGACGCGGCAGAGCGTCGCCGGTCCGTGCACCGGCTCGTTCCAGGTCTCGAGCGATGACTTCGCGAGCTGCGTCGGCCTGTCGGGGCTGACGATGAACGCGACGGACACGACCGTGTCGACGACCACGGTCCCCGCGCTCGCAAACGGAACGACCTACAAGATCCGCGTGACGACGGACGTGCAGAATGCCAGCGGCACCCCGCTCGCAGCGGACGTCACGCAGGCGACAGGCTTCACGACGAGCACGGGCGCGACGTGCGGGAGCGGCCTCGTCATCAGTCAGGTCTACGGCGGTGGTAGCAACTCGGGCGCTCAGTACAGCGCCGACTACATCGAGCTCCACAACCCGACGGGCGCGGCGATCAACCTGAACGGTCTCGCCGTCCAGTACGCGGCGACCGCCGGAACGTCGTGGAACGCGAAGGCGCTGCCGAATGCGATGTTGCAGCCGGGCGGCTACTTCCTGATCCGGATGTTCATGCCGGGCTCGCCGTCCGGTGCAGCGCTCCCGACGCCCGATCTGATCCCCTCGCAGACGGACATGTCCGCGACGAATGGCAAGGTCGCACTGACAAGCACGACGGCGGCGCTGTCCGGTGCATGCCCGACGGCGAACGTGATCGACTTCGTCGGTTACGGTACGGCGAACTGCTCGGAGGCGGGCAACGGGGCCGCGAGCGCGGGCAGCAACACCGCGGCCGTGACCCGCAAGAACAGCGGTTGCACGGATACGAACGTCAACAGCGCCGACTTCTCGCCGGTCGCGCCGGCACCGCACAACAGCGCGGCGGCCAATGACTTCGTGTGCTCGTGCGCGGTGAACGAGACCGGCCTCGCGTCGGAGCTCGACTACTGCAGCCTGCTCGGTCCGACGTCGATCTCGACGCAGTCGGGCATGACGACCGAGGTGGTGCAGGGCAAGGTCTACGAGATGACCGTGACCGAGCCCGCGGGCGGAGACCCGGGTCTCCGTGCGGAGATGGGGTACGGCCCGACGACGTCGAACCCGCAGAACCAGGCCGGCTGGTCGTGGTTCGCGATGACGCACGCCTCGCAGGTCGGCAACGACGACGTCTACAGCGCCGCATTCGTCGCGCCGACCGTCACCAGCACGTCGGGCTACTGGTACACGACGCGGTTCTCGCTCGACGGCATCAACTGGACCTACTGCGACCTCGACGGGGCGGGCCGAAACGATCCGCTGCACGCGTTCGACCCCGCGAAGCTCGGCTTCATGGTCGTCGCGCCCTGAGCACGAGCTGCTCGACGAGGTGGCGGTAACGCGCGTACGCCTCGTCGAGCACACCGCGGACCTCGCCGCATGGAGCGAACGTGGACGCGGGAGGCGGTGCGAGCGCGGCGGCCTCGCGGAGGCTGCCATGCACGCCCGCGGCGACGGCGGCGATCATCGCCGCGCCAATCGGGCACGTGTCGGTGCGCGCTGCGACGTGGTGCGGAAGGCCGAGCACGTCGGCGCGGATCTGCGTCCACACCGCGCTCCGGCCGCCGCCTCCGAGCACGAGCACGTCGCGTACCGGGAGGCCGAGCGCCGCCAGCCGGCCGGCGACGTCGCGACATGCGAACGCGAGGCCCTCGAGGAC
>JAEWJO010000374.1 GCA_023386455.1 Pseudomonadota bacterium
GATCACGATCGAGCAGACGCAGAAGGTCGAAGGGCGCACGCCACTGTTCCGGCTGCCGACGAAGATGCGCTTCCGGATCGCCGACCGCCCCGACGACATCGACATCCCGATCGAGATCGTCGAGCAGAAGCAGGTGTTCCACCTGAAGCTCGAGGGCGAGCCGACGCAGGCGATCTTCGACCCGGGCCGGGTGCTGCTCGCGGCGCGCCGCATCGACAAGCCGGAGACCGTGTGGATCGCCGAGCTCGCCGCCGCGACGCTCGCGCTCGATCGCGCGGCGGCGGCGCAGGCGCTCGCGAGGCGCGGCGGGCCGAACGCGGAGCAAGCGCTGATGGCCGCCGTCGAGAAGGACCCGTTCTGGGCGGTGCGAGGAACGGCGGCGGCGGCGCTCGGCATGCTGCGGACGCCCGCCGCGCGCGACAGGCTCGTCAAGCGGCTCAAGGCCGAGGTCAACCCGCGTGCCCGCCGCGCGATCGCCCGCGCGCTCGGCGACTTCGTGCACGACACGTCGGCAGCGACGGCACTCGGCGCGATCGTCGAGAAGGGCGACGCGAGCTACTTCGTCGAGGCCGAGGCGTGCCTCGCGCTCGGTCGGACGCGGGCACCGCGCGCCGGCGAGCTGCTCCGTCACGCGGCGACGCGCGACTCGTTCACCGACGTGATCCGCCAGCACGCGTATCGCGGCCTCGCCGAGGCTCGCGACGACAGCGCGCTCGGCCTGCTCGTCGATGGCACGAAGTGGGGCAAGCCGACCCAGGGCCGCCGCGCCGCCGCGGGTGCACTCGCGCACCTCATGCGTGGTCGCCGCGACCGCGAGGCGCGCGACGTGCGGGAGCGTGTCGAGCTCCTGCTCGCCGACAAGGACTTCCGTGTCCAGGCGGCCGCCGTCGAGGCACTCGCCGTGATCGGCGATCCGGCGGCGATCGGCGCCCTGCGCCGGCTGATCGATCGCGAGCTCGACGGCCGGCTTCGCCGCCGCGCGCGCGAGGTGATTCGCGATCTCGGCGAGGGTGCGCCGCTCGCCGAGGACGTCCGGCGCCTGCGCGACGAGGTCGGCGAGCTGCGCTCGCTGCTCGGCGTGATGCGCGAGCGGATCGAGGTGCTCGAGGCAGCCGACAAGCCGGTCGCGCATCCGCCCCGCGCGCCACGACCGACGCGCGTGCCGCGAAAGGCGCGAGCGAGCGCGAAGAAGCCAGTCCGCAAGCGACGCTGACGGCGTGGCGGGCGCAGCCGCTCGCTCCCGCACGCTCACGCGCGCCTAACGCGATCTCGACGAGCCAGCGCCGCCGAAGCGCCTAGAACGTCGGGATGTCGGCCGCGATGTCCGGGCGCGCGAGCATCCGGATCTGCGCACTCGACCTGCCAAGGGGGCGTGCATGACGACGAGGGCGTTACTGGAGGGCTGGCGCGGACTGAAGGCCCGCGGCGACGAGTTCGTGATCGCGACCGTCGTCGACGTGCGCGGCTCGTCGTACCGGCGACCGGGTGCGCGCATGCTCGTGTCGCGCGAGCGCTGGATCAGCGGCTCGGTCAGCGGCGGCTGCCTCGAGGGTGACATCGTCCAGAAGGGGTTCTGGCGGACGTCCCAGGGCCCGATCGTGATGACGTACGACTCGCGCGTCGATGCCGACGCCGAGGCCGACGACGAGCTGCGCGCGGGACTCGGGCTCGGCTGCAACGGCGTCGTCGACGTGCTGCTCGAGCGCGCCGGCGCGACCGAGATCGATCCGCTCGACGTGCTCGAGACCTGCGTGCGCACGCAGACCTGCGCGGTGGTCGCGACCGTGATCGCGAGCAGCGATGCCGTGCCGATCGGCGCGCGCCTCGCGATCCGCGGCGACGAGCTGTACGGCGGGATCGGCGACGATCTGATGACGACCGCGATCGTCGCGTCGGCGAAGAACGCACTGCGCGCGCGCCAGACCTCGATCGCCACGTACGGCGACGTCCGCGTGCTCGTCGAGGTATTCGTCCCGCCGCCGCGGCTGTTCGTGCTCGGTGCCGGCCACGACGCGGTACCGCTCGCCACGATGGCGCGCGCGACCGGCTGGCAGGTCTTCGCGTGCATGCCGCATGCGCGCCCCGCCGCGCACGAGCGCTTCGCCCTGGCAGACGGCTTCGTGTTCGGACCGCCCGCGGACATCGTGCGCGCGATCGGCGAGAGCGATCGCGCGGCCGCGGTGATCATGAGCCACAACTACGCGCAGGATCGCGATGCACTCGGCGCTCTCGCGGCGAGCGACGCGCTGTACATCGGCGTCCTCGGGCCTCGTCACCGCACGGCGCGCATGCTCGGCGAGCTCGAGCTGACGCTCGACGCGCGCATGCACGCACCGGTCGGCCTCGCGATCGGCGCGGAGACGCCCGAGGAGATCGCCGTCGCGATCGTCGCCGAGGTCCAGGCCGTGCTCGCCGAGGCGCCGGCGTCGCGGCTGCGCGACCGGATCGGTCCGATCCATACACCGGTCGAGCTCTCGCTCGGGACCGAGCCATGACGATCGCGGCGCTGGTGCTCGCCGCCGGCGGTTCGCGCAGGCTCGGCCAGGCCAAGCAGCTGCTGTCGATCGCGGGGCAACCGCTCGTGCGCCGGATCGCGCTGCGTGCGGGCGCCGCGTGCGACGCGACCTGCGTCGTCCTCGGCTCGTCGGCAGACGAGGTCGCGCTCGCGCTCGCCGGGCTCGACGTCGCGATCATCCACGCGCCCGAGTGGCGCGAGGGCATGGCCGCGTCACTGCGCCTCGGCGTCGCGTGGGCGTCGGCGGTCGGTCACGACGCGGTCGCGGTGTTCACGTGCGATCAACCTCGTCTGACCGTCGCGCAC
>JAEWJO010000428.1 GCA_023386455.1 Pseudomonadota bacterium
GCCGATCCGTGCGTGCGCGAGGGCAACGCGATCTTTGCCGACTGGACGGATGCAGCGCGCGAGCGCGTGCGGGCCGCACTTGGCGAGCAGCGCGCCGCCCAGCTCGCGCACTACGCGAACGCCTGGCGCGATGCGCGAGTCGCGCTCTGTCGTGCACCGTCGACGGCGGATCCCGCCGAGGTCGAGAGGCGCGCCGCGCGAACCGTGTGCTACGACCGCGCGCGCGTCGAGCTCGCGCGCTGGCTGCGCAATCCTTCGGCGACCCTGAGCGCGCCGGGCCGCACGATTCCACTCGCGGCATGCGACAACGTCGCGCTGGCGGAGGCGCCCGGCACCGCCGCCGATCCGCGCGGATGTGGCTGCCCGTACTCGCCGTGCGTCGAAGGCAAATGCACGGGCGAGTGCAACGCGCGCGCGTTCCGCATGGTCGGCCCGATTCCCGGCATCGCGGTCCCCGGACGGCAAGAAGCGCTCTGCGGCGCGACGTCCGACGGTGCGCGGATTCTCTATCTCGCCGGTCAGCGCTGCGCGCTCGATCACCTGTACATCGCCGACCGCGTCGGCGATCGCTACGAGTCGTTCGATCTCTCGCCGCAGCTCGAGCGGCACGACGTCGTCATCCGCGAAGGTTGCTGCACGATCTCGCGCGACGGCACTGCGCTGCTCGTCGAGCGCAAGTCGGCACCCGGGTTCATCCGCTTCCCGCTCGCCGGCACGACCATCGGCCCGGCGGACGCCACGACGGCGACCCAGCTCACCGACGGGACCCGCGCGATGATGCCCGTCCTGTCCCGCGACGATCGCGAGCTGTATTTCCTGACCTATGTCCTGGAGCGAGGCGAGCTCTACAGGGCCGCACGGCCGGCGCCGGATGCGCCGTTTGGCAAGGGTGTCGCCGTCGTCGGCCGCGCCGGGACCTACGAGAACGCGACCGGCATCTCCGACGACGGCCTGACGCTGTTCATGTCGTCCGAGTGGGCGACCCGGGCGCTCGTCCGGGAGAGCATCGACGAGGCATTTGGCGATCCGGCGATCTCGGTTCCGCCGCCGCGGTTGCCCGGCTGGCGTGCGATCCCGATCCAGGGCTGCCAGCAGCTCGTCACGACGATCACGCCCGGCGGCTGCGAGTCCGAAGAGCCGACGCTGTTCGAAGCCACGCAGATGTAGTCGTCCGCGCCGGTTACTACGCGAGTTGCGAGAGCACGCGATCGAGCGCTTGGTTCATCTCCTCGGGCCGCTCGAGCATCGGATAGTGGCCCGAGCGCGCGATCGTCTCGTACGCGAAGTCGCCGAAGGCGCGCCGGTTCGCCTCGACGTTTGTGGGCGAGGCGTCGGAGTTGATCGCGCGGACGGGTACGGCGACGCGGCGCGCGGTCTCGCGAAGGTCCATCGCGTACAACGGCTCGATGAGCTGCACGGCGAGCGCCGGGTCGGCGGCGAGGAATTCGCGCTGGATGCGGGCACGGACCTCGGGCGGCGTATCCCTGGAGAACAGGTACTGCGGCAGCACGTCCTCGACGGCCGCGCGGAAGTCGCTCCGATAGAGTGCGAGCTGCTGCGCGACCTGCTCGGGCGGCAACACCTGGTCGAGGTTCTTCAGGGTATCGACGAGGATCACCGCCCGCGTACGGGCGATCTTCGGCGCGGCCTCGCAGACGTACGCGCCCGACATCGAGTGGCCGATCAGGATGACGTCGCGTGCGGCGAGGTCTTCGACGACAGTCTTGATGTCGTCGGCGTACTGCGCGGCAGACCAGCGGGTACGCGTCTTGTCGGATCGGCCGTGGCCCGGCAGATCGATCAGCGCGATCGTGTAGCGGGAGGCCAGGTGATCGCGTTGTACGTTCCACCACGTCGCGTTGCCGAGCCAGCCGTGGACGAACACGAGCGCGCGGTCGCCCGTCCCGGTGAGCTCGTAATGCATGCGCTGGTTGTCCGTGGTCGTCACGCCGTGATCCATGCCGGTATCGTACTGGATCGTTCGCGACGTGCTCGAGACGACGCCAGCGGCTACAGTCGCCCCATGAGCGACTGGAAGCTTCCGTGGACCGCGCGCTGCCGGTGCGAACGGCTACGCATGCGCATCAGCGAGCCTCCGATCCTGACCATGGCGTGCCACTGCGCCGGCTGCCAGCGCATGTCCGCGAGCGCGTTCTCGCTGAGCATCCTCGTGACGTCGAGTGGCTTCGAGGTGACCGAGGGTGAGCCCGTGATCGGTGGTCTGCACGGGCCGTCGCGGCACTTTCATTGTGCGCACTGCAAGACCTGGGCGTTCACACGACCGGAAGGCATGGACGGCTTCGTCAACGTGCGTGCGACGATGCTCGAGGATCACGCGTGGTACGTGCCGTTCGTCGAGACGTGCCGCTCCGAGGGCTTTCCGTGGGCAGCGACCGGTGCGACGCATAGCTTTCCGAACATCCCACCGAGCGAGGTGTTCGGTCCGATCGTCGCCGAGTTTCAGGCGTGCGGTGCGCGGCCGGGGCGGTAGATCAGGAGAGAGGGGCGAACGTGCTGCAGGCGCGCTTCACTTCTCCTCGACGCGGACGAGCAGGTGGATCTCCTGTCCGACGATCTGAACGGGCACGAGCCACAGGGTGAGCTGCAGCGATGCGCGACCAGCGCCGCGCGATACGTGCGTTCGCAGCTCGAGCGGCGTACGGCCGACGCTGGCGATCGCCTCCTTCAGCTGCGGCACGAAGCGCGCGAGTAGCGTCTCCTCGATCGCGACGTCGTCGCAGTCGTCCTTGACGAACTTCTGGAACGCCGGATTGCACGCGACGACGTCGCCGTCGGCCGACAGGATCGCCTGCGGCATGCGCGACGAATCGAACGTGCCGGCGATCGCCATCAACCGCGGGTTGTCCGACAAGAGCGTCGAGCTCGCGCGCGACCGACGGCCGGTGAGGCCGAGCATGTCTGCGACCGTGTTCAGCTCGTAGAGAAACGCAGCGGCGCTCGGATGACGCGCCGTCGGGTCCTTCGCCATCGCGCGCGCGATGAGCCCTTCGATCGCGGGATCGAGCTGCTCCTTGCGATGTTCCGACATCGGCGGTGCGGTGTCGTGGACCTGTGCCTGTAGCACCGCCATCACCTCGCCATCGAACGGCAGCGTCCCGGTCAGCACGAGATACCCGAGGACGCCGAGCGCGTAGATGTCACTTCCGACGCTCGGCTGTGCACCCATCACGCGCTCGGGCGCGAGATACGGTGGTGTCCCGTTGATCCCACCCTCGTCGTCCTGATGGCCGTGCCGGGATGCGAGGCCGAAATCGAGCAGGCGGGCGACGCGACGCTTGCGCTGTCGGGACTCGTGCTGCGCTTCCTCGGTCAGCACGACGTTCTCGGCCTTGATGTCGCCGTGAATGATGCCGCGCTTGTGGATGTGCTCGAGGGCGTCTGCGACCTGACGAAGCACGTCGATCGCCCCGCGAATCGTCATCGGGAGCAGTCCGGGCCCGACCAGCGTGTCGCCGTTGACGAGCTCCATCACCATGAACACGCCGAGCTCGGGATCCTCACCGTAGTCGACGACCGAGACGATGTTCGGGTGGGGAATCTCGCTCGCGAGCTTGGCCTCGCGGTTGAACCTCAGCCGCGCGTTCTCGTCGTCGGCGAATGCGGGCGAGATGATCTTGAGCGCGAATGGTTTGCCGAGCTCGACGTGGCGCACGCGATAGACGCGGCCCTGGCCGCCTTCGCCGAGCTGACTCTCCAGCTCGTAGCGACCACCGATGATCGTTCCGCTTCCTTCTTGCCGGTCCCCCACCGCAACCAACGACGCTATCACACGGGACGCGCGAGCAGCGGAGGCACGTGCCTATCGTCCGAGGACCTCGACGAAGTACTTCGGCAGCGCGTCCTTCCACGAAGGCAGCGCCTCGACGCGCTCGATCCAGCGCTCGACGTTTGGAACGCCCGCGAGCGAGATGCCGGACGGCTTGCGCAGCGGAAACGTCGACGCGACGGCGAAGTCGGCGAGCGTGAGCGAACCGGCGAGCCACTCCTTGCCCTCGAGGCCGCGCTCGAGCACCGGGAGGAACCGCTCCACCTCGGCGAGCTTCGACACGATCGCCGCCTCGTCCGGCGCGCCCATCCCGAACGCGGCCTTGGCGACACGCTCGAACGTGACGGTCTGCATCGCCGGGCCCAGATGAATCGCTTGCCAGTACGACCACTGGTCGACGACTGCGCGGCGCTTCGGGTCATCCGGATACAGGCCGCGCTCGGGTCGCTTGCTCGCGAGGTACGTGTTGATCGCGCGCGATTCGAACAGCGTGAAGCCGTCGTCGTCGAGGGCAGGGACCTTGCCGCTCGGGCTCGCAGCGAGCAGTCCGGGAGGCTTGGGCGTCTTGCCCGACAGATCGACCTCGATGCGCTCGACGTCGAGGCCGAGCTCGTTGATCACGACGCGAACGCGAAAGCAGTTGGGCGAGCCATCGACGTTGTAGAGCTTCATCGCCAATGCCTACCCGATCCTGCGCGCTCGGCACGCGTCAGCGCTCGGGGATCCAGCCGCGCCGCACGGCATCCTCGAGCATGGCCTCGACGTGGGCCCACAACTCGGGCGCACCGTCGCGAATAGGCGGGCCATTCTTCGCGCGGACCTGAAGCGCGGTGACGCCGTTCGCGCGCCACGACACACCGTCGGTGTACAGGTTCTGCAGCATCGGTTGAAACCGATCGAGCGCGCGCGCGAACCGGGCGGACGGCGTCTCGCCCGCCTCGAACTCTTCCCACGCCCCACGCAGCTCGCCGCGCAGCGGAGGGTCGAGCATGCCGAACAGGCGGTCCGCGGCGGCGCCTTCGCGTTCGGCCTTCGATGCATTGTGCGCCTCGTCGTAGAGGAACGTATCTCCGGCGTCGATCTCGACGATGTCGTGGACGAGCACCATGCGCAGCACGTGCACGAGGTCGGTGCCGGGCGGGGCGTGGTCGGCGAGCACGACTGCCATCAGCGCGAGGTGCCACGAGTGCTCCGCATCGTTCTCGCGGCGTTCGGGATCGAACGTGACGCGCGACTGGCGCAGGATCGACTTCAGCTTGTCAGCCTCGCGCAGGAACGCGAGCGCGGTGGAGAGCGACATCGGGGACACCGTAGCGCGCTACCAGCAGTCCTTCGCGAGCGGGTTGTCGATGCACTGGCGCGGAACGCAGACGCACTTGACGAGGTCGGCGCGGTCAGCCAGCGCACGAGCAGCCGACAGGCGTTTCATGAAGCTCTCGCGTTCTCGCAGCAGCTCCTCCAGACGTACGTGCGCTGACGTGCGCGCCGCATCGATGTCCTCGTCGAGCTGTTCGATCTCGAGAAGGAGCGAGTCGAGTCGCGCACGGGCTTCTCGCATGTCGTCGATCTCGTGTGCCAGGGCGACGGCGTCGTCATCTCCGGGGATGTTCGGAGTCACTGACCCTCCTCGGGCGCGGAGCGCGATGCCGGCCAGCGCGATGGTCGCGGCGAGAGCGAGGCCGAGCAACGACGTGCGTTCCGCCGGCTGCAGGACCGTGGTTCGTTGATATTCGAGTCGCCGATACAGTGGAGAAGGTCAGCGCGCGCGGAATGGCGTTCGTCGCCCATCGGCGCGAGCATCCGTGCCGCTCGCGTCCTTCGCCCGAACGTGCGTCCCGGGTGGCGTCGGAGGCGGGTATCCTCGCGCCATGTCGCGCGCGATGAAGAAGCGAGCTCCGATCCACCGGGCACCGGGCACTGGCCGCACGTATGCGATGGGACCGGTGGCGTCCGTGTTCAAGGCAGATGGCGCCGAGACGCGCGGGCAGTACTCGATCTCGGAGTGGTGGCTCGAGCCGTACACGAAGGGGCCGGGCGCGCACCAGCACGAGGAGGACGACGTCTTCTACGTGCTCGAGGGCACGCTGAGCTTCTTCGTCGGCGGCAAGTGGATCGATGCCCCGAACGGCTCGCTCGTCATCGCGCCCGGCAACACGCCGCACGACTTCGAGAATCGCACCGCGAAGCGGGCAGGGATGCTCAACTTCTCGACGCCGGGTGGCTTCGAGCCGCACATGAAGGGCATCGCCGCGTGGTTTCGCGAGCGCTCGGCCGCAGATTCCCGGACGGCGAACGCGCCGCGCACCTCGACGGCACGGAGGCGAGCTTCGCAGAAGCGGAAGCGGAACGATTGAACGCTCGGTCTGTTCGATCCGCCTGTCGATGCCGAGACGCTTGATGGTCTGCGCGCAACCGACGCCTCATGCCGGTTGTCGGCGGCGAGCTGGACGCACGCGGCGCACCTGCGCATGGCCTGGCTGCACCTCGCGAGGTACGGGCTCGACGAGGCGCACGTGCTGATGCGCGTCGGGATCATCCGGCTCAACGCCGCGCACGCGCTCGTCGAGACGGCGCAGCGCGGATACCACGAGACGATCACGCGCGTGTGGCTCGTGCTCGTCGGGGCGGCACGGGCGGTCGACCGAGCGGGCGATTCGCGCGCGTTTCTCGCGCGGCACGACCTCGGGAAGGAGCTGCCGCTGCGGTACTACTCGCGCGAGCTGCTGTTTTCGCTGCAGGCGCGCGCGATGTTCGTGGCACCGGACCTCGCGCCGCTGCCGTGAGCTGAGATTTTCGCCGTCGGTTCGCTCGCCGGCGGCATGAAGCAAGATAGAGGCGATGAGCGACCGGAGCGCAGAGGAGCTGCTCGTGCACGCAGGATGGCTGCGGGCACTCGCGCTGCGCATCGTGCGCGACGAGGATGTCGCCGACGACCTCGTGCAGGAGACGTGGGTCGCGTCGATGCGCAAGGTGCCCGAGCGGAGCGAGTCGGCGCGGTCGTGGCTCGCGAAGGTGATGCTGAACACGCTGCGGATGCGGGCGCGGGGCGATGGCCGGCGGGTGGCGCGCGAGCAGGCGACGTTGTTGCTCGACGAGGATGTTCCGACACAGGATGTCCTGGTCGCGCGGGCCGAGATGCAGCGGAGGCTGGTCGAGCTGGTGCTGGGGCTCGAGGAGCCGTACCGGACGACGGTGCTGCTGCATTTCTGCGAGGGTGTCGCGCTCGCGACGATCGCCCGGATGCAGGATGTGCCGGCGAGCACGGTGCGGTGGCGGCTGAAGACGGCGCTCGCGCGGTTGCGCGATGGGCTCGATGCGGGTGCAGGCGGCCGCAAGGCGTGGGCCGTGCCGCTGCTCGCGATTCCGAAGGGAGTGATCGTGGCGAAGAATTCGAAGGCTGTCGGGGGTCTGATCTTGCTGCTGCTGCTGCTCGTCGTCGGCGGCATCGTGCTCGTGCGGCAACGCGGAAGCGGGCACACGGAAGCCGGGCATGCGGGGTCGGCGGGCGGCGGCGGGACGGGCAAGGTGGCGAGGGCAGGGATGGCTCCGACCACGCTCGGTGCGGATGCCGACCGGCCCGCGTGGCTGATCCAGCCGGATGTCGTGCCGCGACGGGTCGCCGGGCGCGTGATGTTCGCGGGGAAGCCGGTCGCGGGTGCGACGGTCGAGCTCGCGAGCCTCGCGACGGAGAGCGGTGTTGGCGTGCCGCCTCGTCGGGCGACGAATGCCGCGGGCGAGTTCGACTTCGGTGCGCAGCCGGCGATGGAGCTCAGCGTGCGCGCGTCGGCGGCCAAACGATCGAGCGCGACGATCGATGTCGATCTGCGCGACCCGACGGTGAAGTCGGAGCGGCTCGAGCTCGTGCTCGGTGCATGTGACGCGGCGATGGTCGGGACGGTGCGCGATGCATCGGGCGGCGCGATCGCGAAGGCGCGCATCGCGCGGCTGGATCTCGAGAGCCACGGCGACGTGCCGGGTGGGCCGGCGGTGATGACCGACGAGGGCGGGAGCTACGAGATGTGCGTCGAGACGCGGTGGCCACCGGAGGTGACGGTCGAGGTGTCTGCGGCCGGGTATGGAACGATCGTGTACCGGGCGAACGTGCCGGGGCGCGTGAAGGTCGACTTCTCGCTCGTGCCGGAGGCGACGATCGTCGGTCGGGTGATCCGCGAGGACACGCAGCAACCGGTCGCGCAGGCGTACGTGTACGTGCCGGCGGGACCGTTCGATGTCGAGCGCACGGGCTGGCGCGCGACGTTCACCGATGCGGCGGGACGGTTCCGGATCGATAGGCTCGCGCCGGGGAATCATCGCGTGTTCGCCCGCGCGGACGGGCTCGCGAACTCGGTGTACGGCGTGCCCGTGTCCGTGGAGGCAGGACAGACGAGCGCGGAGGTCGAGATCCGGCTCGAGGCGGGCTCGACGATCCGCGGTCGCGTCGTCGACGGCGACAAGGCCGTTTCGGGCGCGCGCGTTGCCGCGGGCCATCGGACGGCGATGTCACAGGATGACGGCTCGTTCGTGCTCACGGGCGTGACGCGCGGCGAGGTGACGCTCTCGGCGTCGCCCTACGAGGTCGTGAAGCCAAAGAGCCTGCAGGTGAGCCAGCCGCTGCACGACAATGTCGTGCTCGAGGTCGAGCCGCTCGGCATGATCACCGGGCTCGTCGTGCGCGGCCGCGATCCGGTCCCGGGCGCGGCGGTGTACCTGAAGGGGCCCAATACCTACGAGCTCGATCCGGTGCACACGGACGCGCAGGGGCGGTTCGTCGCGCGCGGGCTGCGTGCGGGTCCGTGGGACGTCGCTGCCGGCAGCCAGACGCTCGGCGCATTCGGTGGCGCTGACCAGATCGTCAAGCTCGCGCGCGGTCAGACGGTCGACGTGACGATCGACATGAAGTTCGCGGCGTCGATCTCGGGGCGCGTGGTCGATCAGAACGGCGCGCCGGTGCCGGGGATGACCGTCGCGTTCATTCACACTGCGGCCGACGATGTCGGCATGGCGACGACGGCGTCGGACGGCAGCTTTCGCGCGGCGACGATGACGGGTGGTGGGCAATACCGACCCGTCGTGAGCGCGACGGCAAGCGCGGCACCGTCGAGGACGTCCCTTCGACCCGCGGCAGGCGGCGAGTTTCCGCTCGTCACGCTCGCCGACGGCACCTCGGCGGTCACCGGCGTCACGCTCGCGGTCCGCCTCGATCGGCTGGCGATCGCCGGAACCGTGGTCGATGCGGCCGGTGCACCCGTGCCCGATGTTCGCGTGGTCGCCGAGCTCGTCGAGGGCGACGCCGAGCCACGATTCTTCATCGGCGCCGTGATGCCGAGCAGCACGACCGACGTCGACGGACGGTTCTCGATCGGCGAGCTACTCGCCGGCACGTACGCGCTCCGTGCTCGCACGCCCGCGGGCAGCCTCGCGACCCTGCTCGGGGTTCGCGCGGGCCGCAGCGACGTGACGTTCGTGCTGCCGTCGCCCGGTGCCATCGACGTGAGCCTCGTCGGGTTCTCGCAGTCGCCGCAGGTGAGCGCGCTACCGACGGCGACGGACCGCTGGAGTGCGCCGGTGCAGGGGAACGTACAAGGCAACGTCGCGAGCATTCGCAATGTGTCGCCGGGGAGCTACCTCGTCTCGGCGCGCACGGCGGGCGAGGGCGCGAGCGCGGTCGTCGAGGTGACGGGCGGGCGTACGGCGCGCGTGACGCTCGCGAGCAAGGGCTCGGGTGTCGTCACGGGCCACGTCCGCGATGGTTCCGGCAAGCCCGTCGAGGGCATGACGTGTCACGCGCAGCCGCGCGTCGGCATCACGCAGGCGCTCGGCGGCGCGGGTGCGGAGGTTCGCACCGACGCGCAGGGTGCATTCGTGCTCGACGCGCCGGTCGGCGACATCGCCGTGTCGTGCCGGGGGCTGTGGACGCTGTACTCGGATGGCCTGCGCGCGACGACGCTCGCGCCGGCGCAGCGTCTCGAGCTCGACGTCCCCGTCGTCGCGTGGAAGGAGCAGCCGTGGACACTCGGCGGGCTCGGCGCCGACATCGACCTCCGCGTGATCGTGCCGCGCTTCATGCAGGTGCGAGCGGGCGGTCCCGTGGCGAGGGCCGGCTTCAGCGATGGCGACGTGATCACGTCGGTCGACGGCGCGTCGGTCGCGGAGCTCAGCCCGGGCGGCGTGTGGGTGCTGCTCGTGAACCGCGCGCCCGGGAGCCGGGTGAAGATCGAGGCGACGCGAGCGGGCAAGACGATCGCCGGTGAGGCCGTGCTCGGCCCGGCGCACTGATCAGAAGTCCGGCGGATGGCCGTGTCTTCCGGGGCCTGTTCTCGCGTACCATGGAGGGATGGGGAGGTTGGTGCTCGCACTGGTCGCGTTGCTCGCGGCATGCAGCGATCGCTATGGTGCGTACTTCGTGGTCGACGGTCACGACGCGATCGCATTTGATCGCGTCGAGTTCTACTTCGGCAAGGCGGCCGGCGCGAAGGTCCCGGTCCCGCCCGGCCACGCGATGCTCGAGCCCGAGCCGGGCCTCCTCCTCGAGCGCCTCGTCGCGGACGACGATGTCGTGAGCCTGTCGGCGAAGGGCGGCTCGCTCACGTACTTCGTGCCGCCCGGGGACCAGAACGCGAAGCTCGGCGATTACGTGCTCGTGATCGCGTACGCGGGCCAGGAGCGCGTCGGCATCGCCGAGCTGTTCGACTTCGAGGTGCCGGCGGAGGACCTCGTCTACAAGTACGAGCTGTCGCTCGTGCCGTATGCGAACGAGGCGATCGAGCTGTGGGGACGTCCGACGGCCGACTGCATCCGGTGGAAGCGCGACCGTGGATCGCAGCCGGCGCTCGTCGCGATGACGCGTCGGAACGACGTCGATTGCGATGCGTTCGTCGATCGCGACGACCCCGCCGCGGACTGCGAGCCGCTGCGCTACTGCGATGGCACCGGCAACGCGGGCTGCACGAGCGCGTCCGCGTGCGTCACGCTCGACGACGGCTGTCGGATCGGCACGTGCTCGAACAGGGACGGCCAGGCCGCCTCGTGCTCGCCGACCTCGTGCGCGGTCGATCCGGTCTGTGCAGAGTGCGACCTCGACGCGTCGCCCCGCGAGCTGCTCGACTGCGTGCTGCTCGCGAACGGCACGCACATGGACTATCCGGTGACCGTCAAGCCGAGCCAGGCGCTGTGCTCCGAGCCGTACAAGGTCTTCCTCGTGCTGCCGAGCGGCGTGACGTGTGAGAATCCGAAGATCGACGCAGCGGTCAACTGGATGCCCGGCGAGCCGTTCCACTACGAGATCACGAATTCTGGATCGACGTGCCTCTTGACGATGATGCCGCCGATGCCGGGCATGAAGTTCGAAGGCGTGCCGCACATCATGGTGTCGATGGATTCGACGATCGGCCCGACGCCGCGCCAGACGTTCATCTTCGGCCTGTCGACGACGGTGGGCGCCTGTTCCGACCAGCAGACGCTCGTCGTCGATCCCGCGACCGTCAGCTGCGGGCCGTAGCGGCGACGCGACCGCGCTTCGACCGAGGCTTGCCGGGATGCATGCATCGTTATATAACACCGCATATGAAATCGGCGGTCGAGGATGTGGTCCGCGAGCTCGGCTACCTGACGCTCGGGTCGCGGCTGAAGCGCATCGGCGAGCGCCTGCAAGCGCACACGCAGCGGATCCTCGAGGCACACGAGCTCGCGATCCCCGCTGGCCAGTTCACGTTCCTCGCCGCGCTCGATCGACTCGGCGCGCTCACGATCGGCGAGCTCGCGGACTCGGTCGGTGTGACGCAGCCGGCGGCGACGCGTGCGGCCGCGCAGCTCGCGGAGGCAAACCTCGTCGCGATCACGACCGCGAAGGACGACCAGCGCCGCAAGTCGGTCACGCTCACCGCCGAGGGCAAGAAGCTCGTCGCGGCCGGCAAGCGCACCGCATGGCCGCTGATCGAGCGCGCGGTCCGCGACGTCTGCCACGACCTCGAGGGCTCGATCCTCGAGCAGCTCGCGGCGATCGAGGACGGCCTCGCGGAGCAGCCGCTCGAGCGGCGCATGGCTGGCGACCGGAGGCGGCGATGAGCGGTCATCCGCTGGATCGGCCGGTGTGGAAC
>JAEWJO010000441.1 GCA_023386455.1 Pseudomonadota bacterium
ACCGGGCGCCGTCGCGGCCCGTCCCTTGCCGTTCGCCTTCACCGCCGCGGCTGCTCCGATACCGGGCGCCGTCTCACCGCCCCCGTTTTCGTCACCGCGGGCCGCACGGGCCGATGCGCCGACCAGCGGCCGGGTGACGCGACCATCGGCCTGCGTACCTCCGGCTCGCCCAACGAGGCCATCGGCGGTGGATGCATCGGGGCTCGCAACACGCGGCGCGATCGTCGCGGCCATCGCGATGTCACCGGGCGCTGCGAGCGTTGCTGCCGTCGCGACCTCTGCGCCAGCGACGAGCGCACCACCTGCAGGCGCAGCCACACCGGGTAGCGTCCCTGCAGTGCCGGCATCCGCCGCTGCAGGTACAGCGCTCGGATGGCGATCCCCATCAGCCATCCCCTCTAGAGTATCACTCTCACTCACGCCGGTGCTCCTCTCGCAGTCCCGAGAGCATGGACCACCTGCTATCCTTGGCTCATGAGCCAGCCATCTCACGCACGTGCATGGTTGCGCCAGCGCGAGCGTGGCGCGGCCGCTATCGCCAAGCTCGAGCGCGATGAGCTCAGTGGTCTCGATCCGGGGCTTGCCGTGTCGCAGAGCGAGGCCTTGCTGTCGGCGGCAGCGATCGCCGAGATGGTCGCCGGTCGAATCGCGACATCTGGCTTTGTCGAGCAGCCTTCGGCGCGCGGGAGAAGGACTGGCTCGACATCGAGGGGATCGTAGCGCGGCAGGGCAGCGTGCTGGACCGACGCACGATCTGGAACGAGCTGCTACCGCTGCTCGAGCTCAAGGAGGACACGTCCACCGAACCGCGCCTCCGTCGGGTTCTGGAGAGCGACGTCTGAGCCGTCGGACAGCAATCGCCGCCGCCGTCAGGACTTCGGCTTGAACTTCTTCGCTGCCGGCAGCACGAGATCCCAGAACCCGAAGATCGCCGCGAGCATGTGGTCGAGCTCGCGCGTCTGCTTGCTGCGCGACAGCGTCACCTCGTCCGGCAGGCACGACGCCGCGAGCCGCGATGCCTCGAGCGAGTGCTGCACGCCCTTCGACCAGCCCTTGCCCGCGTACACGAGGCAGCCCGGCACCCAGAGTGCATCGAGGTCCTGCAGCGCGTACGGGATCTTTTCGTCGACGGTGCCGAGCGAGTCCTGGTACTTGCACTCGATCGCGATCGCCTTGCGATCCGACGGCCGCACGACGAACACGTCGATGCAGCGGTCCTTGCCGATCACCGTCTTGCCGAGCGAGATCTCGACGTAGACGACGAGGCCCTGCGACGCGTAGTTGTGGTGGATGTAGCTCGCGATCAGATCGCGGTACTCGTTGCCCGTCATGCCGCGCGCGGCCTTCGCCGCCGCGGGCAACACCTTCGTGCTCTTCGCCGGCGCCTTGGGGATCGCGACCATCAGCGCACCTCCGTCACAGCGTCAGCCCCAGCTGCGGCGCCGGCTCCGCACGAAGCGGTGCGGCGTCCTCCTGCGCGCCGCCCTCGACGAGCCGCGACCGCGCGATGTCGATCGCCTCGGCACACAGATCGTTGCCGCGGAAGTTGCGGCCGTTGCGGATCGCCGCGACGCCGGCCGAGCCCGAGCCCATGAATGGATCGATCACGAGCTGACCCCGCTCGGTGCTGTTCTTGACGAGCACCTCGCTGACCTCGGGCGGCTTCTCCGCGGGATAGCCGTTGTTGACGCGCGGCTGCTCGATGATGTCCGCGACGCCGAGGTCGTTGAGCTTGCGCTTGCCCTTCTCGAAGAACAGCACGCACTCGTAGCGCGCGCGGTAGTGGTATCCCATACCAATCTTTTTTTTATCCCACACGATTGGCTTCCAGAACTTGAAGCCAGCGGCCTCGGCGAGCGGCTTCGCGACGAACATCGTCTCGGGATCGCAGAACAGATAGAAGTGCGTGTCCTTCTTGAGGACGCGATAGACCTCGGCGAACAGCTCCGGGAATCGATCGTTCGGGAAGATCGAGAACCAGTCGTTGCTCGACGCCTTGCTGTGCTTGAGCCGCGTCGTCGTGCCGATCGCGCGGTGCTTCTCGAGAGACTCGTAGGGCGGGTCCGTGATCACGAGGTCGACGGAGGCGGCGGGCAGCGTTCGCAGCCACGCGACGGCGTCGCCCTGCGTTAGCTGGAACCTCGGCTGAGACATGTACCGACCCTCGCACACGGCTCTGACAATCCGTTCAGTACGGCCTCGGACGCACGGCCTTGGCGTAGTATGGGCACGTGGCGGCAGAGCTCGCGATGACCGATGCTTCGCAGGCGCGGATGGAGGCGGCCGATCCGCTGTTCACCGTCGTCGAGCTCGACTTCAAGACGAAGCAGCACCGCAAGCTCTCGATCAACGACATCCGGACGTCGATGGAGGCGGGCAAGTTCGTCTGGATCGACGTCGACATCGCGCACAGCGAGGAAGCGCGCCAGCTCCTGACGAAGCTGAACCTGTGCGAGCCCGAGATCGTCGAGGACGCGATGTCGCGCGAGCCGGCGACCCAGATCGCTCGCTACGACGACTACCTCCACCTGGTGCTGTCGGGCTGCCGGCTCGTCGGGCACAAGTTCGATCTCGAGCGCGTCGACGCGATGATGGGCGAGAGCTACCTGCTGACGCTCCACAAGGGCGCGCCGGTGTTCCTCGAGGCCGTCCGCAAGTCATACGTCACCGACTTCGTGCGGTTCGCCCAGAGCCCGAGCTTCTTGCTCTACGAGCTGTGGGACCACCTGATCGACAACTACCTCACGGTCCACAAGAAGTTCGAGGAGCGCGTCGAGCAGGTGCAGCAGCAGCTGATCGGCGAGGTCCGCGACGCGATCTTTGCCGAGGCGAGCGAGCTGGGCTCGGACCTCCTGCACCTGCGCAAGGTCGTGCTGCCGGCGCGCGCGGTGCTGACGGATCTGTCGACGCGCAAGTCGCCGTTCGTCAGCGAGGCGACGCAGCCGTACCTCGGGAACATGGTCGGCACGATCGAGCGCGTGCTCCAGGACGTGCTCGTCGACCGCGACATTCTCTCCAACTCGCTCAACAACTACATGAGCCTCGTCGCGCACAAGACGAACCAGGTGATGAGCAAGCTGACGGTCGTCAGCATCATCTTCCTGCCGCTGACGTTCTTGTGTGGCGTGTACGGCATGAACTTCGCGGTCATCCCCGAGCTCAAGTGGACGCACGGCTATGCGTTCTTCTGGGGCTCCGCCGGGCTCATCGTCCTGGGTCTCCTGCTCCTGATGCGCAGGAACAAGCTGCTGTAGCGAAAACTGGCTCGTGCGCGACGCGCACAGGCCACGCGGCGTCGTGTGCGGACGGCGAACGGTCTGTCGCGACCGGGCCTCGCTCGTCGGGCGGACACGGTGATCGCGGCGTGGTGCGGACCATGCACCAGCGGGGAGTCATTCAATCCACCAGGAGCTCTCCGTGCCGCTGGATATTCGATCAGAGAAGGGCGTCTCGCTCGATCGTCAGGTGTTCACCTGGCGCGAGCTTGTCCAACAACCATTCAGTAAGCTCGACGACGACGCATTCACGCGCGTCCGCGTGATCCTGATGAACGGCATCGAGGCGGAAGCGGTCCGCTTCAGCCACGCATGCGCGCGCAAGAATCGCGAGCTCCAGGGACCGCTCGCGCGGGTCCGCCGGATCGAGCACCTGCAGCAGACGCTCGTGAACTGGCTGAATCCCGCAGATCAGTCGCCGCTCGAGACGACGATCGGGTTCGAGCAGACCGCGATCGAGGTGACAGCCGCGGTCGCCCAGCAGGAGCCCGATCCGTATCTCGCGCAGGTGTACCGCTTCGGGATGCTCGAGGACTTCGATCACCTGTACCGGTTCTCCGGCCTCATGGACCGCGTGTACGGCCAGGACTCGAACAACATCCTCCAGAGCTACACCGACGTGCGGCCTGGCCGGCCGACGCTCGTCGAGCATCGCGCCCCCGACGACGACCTGCGCGAGCCGTACGCGCGCGCGAAGGCGCTGCCGATCACGAAGCTCAACGCGCTGACGATCGTCGCGGCCGAGCACCAGGTCCACGACTACTACATGAACATCGGTCCGCAGTTCGCCGATCCGGTCGCACGCATGCTGTACGCCGAGATCGCGGCGATCGAGGAGCAGCACGTCACGCAGTACGAGTGCCTGATCGATCCGGACGAGACGTGGCTCGAGAAGTGGCTGCTGCACGAGTGCAACGAGGTCTACACGTACTGGTCGTGCATGCAGCAGGAGCCCAACGGCCGCCTCAAGAAGCTGTGGGAGCGGTTCGTCGACTACGAGCTCGGCCAGCTGCACTTCGTGATGGATCTGATGCGCCGCCTCGAGAAGCGCGACCCCGAGGAGCTGCTGCCCGAGACGCTGCCGGATCCGGTGGCGTTCGCGAGCCAGCGAGACTTCGTCCGCGAGACCCTCGCGAACGAGGTGGACCTCCGCACGAACGGAACGCGGATCGTTCCGCTCGACGACGAGAGCCCGCTCTCCGTCGCCTATCGCCAGCACATCAACTCGGACGGCTCGCCGTCGGAGCTCATCACGACCGACTACCAGTTCACGCCGGGTACCGAGCTCGACCGCCTGACCACCGCGGCGGTCCACTAGGAGAGAGCGTCATGCAAAAGCCAACCGATATCGGAATGAACCGGACGGGCATCGCGACCTCTCCGATCGACGCGCGCCGCACCGAGAAGGGCGCGCAGATCGAAGCGCCGATGCCGACCGATGGCAGCTTCCTCGAGGAGGAACGCGTGCGGTTCGCGCGCGAGGCGTTTCCCGTCGGAACGGTCCCGCCACCGGGCACCCTGAAGGGCGTCGTCAAGACGGCGATCGAGGGCCTGAAGGGGCACAAGGCGACGGTGTTCATCGACAAGCTCGGCGAGCGCATCGCGTTCGAGCGCACCGGCTCGCGGCTGTACGACGCGTTGCTCGCGAAGCTCGACGCCGCGGATGTCCACGTCGGCGGGCCGACGCGCCAGGAGCTCGAGCGCATTCGCGACGACGAGCGCGCGCACTTCGCCCTCGTGCGGGATGCCATGCGCCAGCTCGGTGCCGACCCGACCGCGATGACCCCATGTGCGGATGTCGTCGGCGTCGCGTCGCTCGGCTGGGTCCACGTGTTGACCGACCCGCGAACGACGCTGACGCAGTGCCTCGACATCATCCTGACCGCGGAGCTCGCCGACAACGACGGCTGGTCGATGCTGATCGAGCTCGCCGAGGGTCTCGGCCAGAACGAGCTCGCGGCGAAGTTCCGCGTCGCGCTCGAGGAGGAGGACGAGCACCTCGCGAAGGTCCGCACGTGGATCAGCGCCGCCACGCTCGGCGAGGCAGGGGTCGCTCCGACCCCCGAGCAACCGGCCTCGAGAGCCTGACCTGTAAGGCCTGTGTAAGGCCGCGTCCGGGCGTGCATACCGGCGCGGGCGAGATGCGTCTGTCTCCATGAAGGAGCTGACCATGATGAAGAAGACCCTCGCCTCGTTGCTGCTTGCCTCGTCCCTGCTCGCCGGTTGCCAGGATCGCCCGCAGGTGATCGCGATTCCCCAGACGGCGGAGATCGATCGTCCGGGACAGATGACGGTCACCGGGCAGGCGACGCTCGAGGTCAGCCCCGACTGCGCGGACATGACGATCACGCTGTCCGTCGACAACCTCCGGCCGGGCTCGGCGGCGAAGGAGCTCGAGCGCAAGAAGCAGGCATTGATCTCGGCGCTCGGCGCGATCGGTGTCGAGACGGCGGACGTCAAGATGTCGAACCTCCAGCTCGACCCGATCTACGAGCCGAACGCCGCCGGCTGGGCGACGATCAAGGTGCACACGTACCGCGCGCAGATCACGGTGACGGCGACGACGAAGGACTTCACGAAGATCGCCGACATCCTCGACGCGGCCGCGTCGTCGGGAGCGAGCCAGATGTCGACGCAGTTCTGGCGCAGTGATCTGCCGGAGCTGAAGAAGAAGGTGCGCGACATGGCGCTCGCGGCCGCGAAGGACAAGGCGGCGCAGACGGCGAAGGCGCTCGGCATCCGGCTCGGCCGGGTCGTGTCCGTCGCCGAGAGCCAGGGTGGCTACATGTGGCACGCGAGCTACTTCCCGCAGGTCGCGAACGTCGCGGAGTCACGCGATGCAGGTGTCTCGCTCGGCGGCTCGCTGCAGCCGCTGACGCTCGACGTGACGATCGGCTTCGAGCTCGCGAAGCAGACCTGACCCCCGGGCCTCTTGCGGTCGCGCGACCATCCTC
>JAEWJO010000409.1 GCA_023386455.1 Pseudomonadota bacterium
GGTCGCGGGCTACGGCTTCGCGTGGATCGGCCACTTCGTGTTCGAGAAGAACAAGCCGGCCTCGTGGGGCGGCGTCAAGGCGTTCGCGTGGTCGCTGCGCGGCGACCTGCGCATGTGGCGCATGACCGCCATGGGCGAGATGGACTCCGAGGTCGAGCGCGTCGACGCGCTCGCTGCCGAGCCGCTCGGCGTCGTCGCCTAACGCTCGACGAGCTTGCGCTCGCTCGAGCTCCAGCGCCACACCGGGCCCTTGCCCTCGAGGTGGACGCCGCCGCGCCAGTCGTCGATCCCGCACTCGCGCACGCGATCGATCGCGCCGGCGAGCGCCTGACGACCCTGCGTCGTCACCGTCGCGGTCAGCTCCTTCAGCATGCCCGGCGTCGGTGTGCCGGTGGCGGGCACGCCCTCGACGAAGCCGCACGCCTGCAGCACGCGGAGCCGATCGATCAGGTAGTCATCGGTGACCGGGTAGCGCGGGTCGATCGCCTGCGATGCCTTCATCAGCGCGTCGACCGTACCCTCGCCACGCGCGACCGCGGCGAGGACCTGGCGCTCGGTGCGAGACATGCCGCTCGTCGGATCGGGGAACTCCTCGAGGTGGCGCTCGAGCGCACCGCCGAGGAACGGCAGCGCCTTGACGCGCTTCACGAGGAACGACACCGCGCGCGGATCCGCGGCGGTGACCGCGATCCACGCGGCGACGGCCTCGTCGATCGCGTCGCGCGAGAGCGGCGTCCGGCGCGGCCACAGCTCCGCGAGCTGCGTTGGCTCGAGCTGACCGAGTCCGAGGAAGTTCGGCACGTCGGGATGGCGATCGATCGACACCATCGTCAGCTGCGCGGGCAACCCGCGGCGTGCGAGACGCGCGAGGATGCGGACGAGCGCGAGCTGATCGAACAGGTCGTGCTCGTACCAGAGGATGACCTCCTCGGCGGTCGCGGCCTCGTCGAGCTGACGGTCGTACTCGGGCAGCTTCTGGGCGGCCTCGGGGTAACCGTGCTGTGCCCAGAACGCGGCGCGGACCTTGTAGCTCTCGGCGTCGGAGACGGGGAGCACCGGACCGCGATCGAGGGCGTCGGCCCACACACGGATGTCACCGGGCAGGTCGGCGAGCGACAGGAGGTCGGCGGTCGTGTCGCCGTTGCAGACGTGGACGATGCCTTCCATGCGCCGTTTGGTAGCACGACCCGGGACCGTAAGTGCGCGCGGCGCCAGGCATTGCGCACACGCAACCGCTGGAGGCCCGTGCCGATACGCGCCGTCACATGTTGCAGCACGCTCGCCGGGGAAAGGAACGCGCCGCTCCCGCCACCTCGCACGCCCGCTACCCCGAGCCCGTGCGCGGCACGCCGGGGCGTCGCGCGCTCACCGAGTCGCTCGCCGCGCTGCCGATCGACCGCTACGCGAGCACGGTCGGATCGGCGGAGCGCGAGATCGAGGCGTTGAAGTCGACGGTGCTGCCGGCCTACCTCGCGGTCCTCCGCGACAAGTCGCTGCCGCCGCTCGAGAGGGACATCGCCCTCGCCCGCGCCGGGATCACGCTGCGCCACGTGCTGATGACGGCGAACCAGCACGTGCGCGTGCTCGAGGAGGCAAAGACGTTCGACGACCCGATGGTCGACTATCTGCGGTGGGCGATGAGCTCGCTGATCCGGCGCGCGCGCCTCGTCGGCGCCTACCGCGGCTTCGAGCAGCTCGTCCCGCAGCCGTACGTCGAGCCGTCGCTGAAGGAGCAGCGGGTCAACACGAACAGCGGCCGGTTCGGCAAGACCGCGCACGCGAAGGCGCCGATCCCACCAGCGCGAACGGCGGCCCCCGCGAGTATCGTTCGCGCCCGTCCAGTGCCGGCGGCGCCGGCGCGAGTGCCGGTGGCTCGGGGCGCACGCTAGCGTCTCGCTCGCGTGTACGATGCGCCGCGGTGATGGTCTCCAGGGAACGCAGGGTTGTCGCGGTCGTCTGTCTCGCACTGATCGGTAGCTGTGCCGGCGCTGCCGTTGCCGCGGTCGTCGCTCGGGCGCTCGGCATCGCGACGCTCGGTCCCGCAGCCGCGGGTGTCCTCGTCGGTGCGGTCGGTGCGTGCGTCGGCTTTGCCCGCCGGCTCGCGCCGCAGCTCCCCGACGAGCTCGACGGCTGGTACGAGCGCCGACGCAAGCTCCGCTGGCTGTGGCTCGCGTCGGCGATCCTCGCGATCGCGAACACCGCGCGCCTCGCGCTGTTCGTCGCCGATCCGTCGCAGCTCTGGGCCTCGGCGTTCCCGGTGATGCCGGAGAGCGGGGAGCACCAGTGCCTCGCCGCGTACGTGCGCGCCGGCGAGCTGGCCGCCGCCGGTCACCACGACCTGTGGCGCTATGCCGACTACGCCGAGGGCCAGACCTCGGCCATCGACGGCATGCAGACGTACCTCGCCGACCCGTACGAGTACCCGCCGACGTTCGTGGTCGCGCCGCGCGCCGCGCTCGCGCTCACCGACAACTACGAGCTGATCCGCGTCGCGTGGTTCGGAATCAGCGCCGTCGGGTTCTTGCTCGCGTACCTCGCGCTCGCGCTGTGGATCCGGGGCCGTGCCGGCAGCACGGCACTGCTGCTCTTGCCCGCGATCGCGATCTCGTACCCTCTCATGTTCGCGCTCCAGTGGGGCCAGGCGCACGTGGTCGTGCTCGCCGCGTCGGTCGCCGCGATGCTGTCGTTCGCGCGCGGCCGCACGATCACCGGCGCCGTGCTCCTCGCGTTCGCGACGACAACGAAGATCTTTCCGGGCCTCTTGCTCGTGCACCTCGCGATGCGCCGGCAGTGGCGCGACCTCGCGGCGACCCTCGTCGCGATCGCGGCGCTCGTCGTGCTCGCCGCTGCCGTCCTCGGCACGGGACCGCTCGCCGCGTTCGTCACCGAGCACCTGCCTCGCATGTCGAGCGGCGAGGCGTTCGCGTTCACCGAAGAGAACCCCGATAACCACGCGCTGTACGCGATCGCGTTCAAGCTCGCCGCGCTCGGCTTCGACACCGGCCGCGGTCTCGCTG
>JAEWJO010000410.1 GCA_023386455.1 Pseudomonadota bacterium
AACCGCTCGGCTACGTGCCACCCGCGGAGTTCGAAGCGGCGTACTATCAACAGCAGAGTCAGGCGATGGCTGCCTGACTCAAGACCACGAGTCTCCGGAGATCCCGGGGCGGTTCACGGCGCTTCGCCAGCCGGTCCTCGGCCGTCACGGGCTTACTCGGCACGCGCGGCATCTTGCTCCGCTCGCTCTTCGGGCCGATGTGCGCCTTCTTGAGCTGCGCGAGCTCGTGCTTGACCTTCTCGAGCTGATTGCTCAGCTCGGCGACGATGCCGAGCAGCGAGCATTCATGATCGACGGGAGGCACCACCACCTCCCTGTTGGATCATGATCGGGGATCGCTGTCGATCCCTTCGGGCGGGTTCCAGCGCGCGAGTCTCTTCGCGTTGAGGTCGATGCCATCGAGCAGCATCGCGAGCTGCGCGGCCTCCATCTCAGGAGGCCGGGGACCCTGTCCGCGACCTTGCCTGCAAGCGCTTCCGAGAACGGCATCAACAGATCGAGGTAGGTCGTCGGCGCGGGCTGGCTCTCGTCGTCGGCTTCTTCCTCGTCGTCATCATCTTCGTCGATGGACACATTCGCGGGCGGCGTTTGCGGCAAGAACATGGCCGCGTTGCGCGGCAGTCCCTTCACGGATGCGATCGTCTTCGCGAGGTCCACTTGCGACTCCGCCACGAGGCGCAGCGCGTCGCTGTTCGTTCGCATCATCTGCGCCATCGTTTCGAGCGCGAACCGAAGATCCGACCCAGGTGCCGCTACCGTGGCGCTTCGCTCGGGGCGCAGCGTGATCATCGGATCCATTGCGGCGTTGAGCGGAGACTCACGCCACGACGACGTCGTGAGTCCCAGCGTGCGACGTGCTCGTCGCCGAGCTGCTCGCCGAGCGCGTCGAGCGGATAGACACGATAAACGCCAGCGCCGCACAGGAGTCGGCGCCCTCCGCGACGGTCCACGGTCCCTTGCCCGCCGGTGCGCTACCGTGTGTCACCCGCGCGGCCTCCGTGACATTGAGGCCTTTCCTATTGAAAGGCGGTGTGAGGTCGGTCGAACCGGAGACGAGCCGCCCGCCATCGAGCACTACGATCGCCTGCTCGAACGCCGCTTTCTCGTCGGCCTCGAACGGCGGATTCCCGAGCGGATCCTCGGTGTAACTGGCGAGCGTGAGCAGCTTGCCGCGCCAGATGTCGTTCTCGCTCTCGTAGAAGAACGACTGGAACGGCAGCGTCTCTCCGGTGCTGCGCACGATGAGCCTCGCCGCCGCCTGAACCGCGACGTGCCCGCCTCCGCCGCTCGGGTCCTCCCAGACCTCGTACTCGACGGGGTACTTAACGCACGCAATGCGTTACCTGGTCATGGATCTTCCAGAACGTGTGCTCGCGAACGACCTCGACAATGGCTCGCTCGGTGAGCACGTGGTCGACCGCCGCGAGCTTCGTCGTGACGGTCTCAGGGATGCGCTTTGCGTCGAGATCGGCGATCAGCTTCGTGTACGTCGAGTCGGTCGCTGGGTTCGTCGCGGACGCGAGCGCGATCGTCTCGCTGAACATCCCCGGGTCCGCGAGGGACTGCACGACCGCGTCCTTGCGCTCGTCGGTGTGGAGGTCCTTGGGGAAGAACCGCTGCCGGACGAGGTGGTCGTGCGCGTCGAGGCGATTCTCGAACTTACGCGGCGGCCGCTCCCCAATGGGACGACCACGCTTCTTCGCATCTTCGCCGGCCGTCCAGCCGATCTCTTGCCAGCCGAAGAACTGGTAGTAGCGTGGAGCGTAGACGTTCGCGCGACCGCCGAAGAACGCATAGAGTGCGTACATCGCCTCGGTGCCCTGACCGAACCGGCAGCCGCGGATCGTGACCCACGATGCGTCCGTCAGGTGCTCGATGACGCGCGCGCGGTTCCTCTTGAACGTGGCGAACTTTTCTTCGGCAAAGTCCTTCTGAAGGATCGCGAGCGACTCGAATGTCACGTATTGGTATTCGGAATTCCGCGTCTCGCTCGCATCCTCGAGAAGCTTGAGGACCATCCTTCGCGGATTCGCGTGCGCGACGATGACGACCTCGTGGATGTGATCGACGCCCACCGCGACCTGATCGTGGAGATACCCAATCATCTCCTCGATGCTCGACACCGACGTGGCGACGTGAGCCGCGTAGAACTTCGAGAGGAACTTGCGCGCGCTGCCGCCATAGGGGTCCGTGGCCGGCACGAAGTAGAAGATGTAGTCCTTCGTCTTCGGCGTCGGCTTCGGCTTGAGGGGGTACTCGATTCGCGCCTCGAACAGATCCTTCCCGCGGGTGCTCATGGTGCCTTCCGCTTCTCGATCGCGGCCGCCGTCGCCTCGAACGCGTTCCCGTTGCAGTCGGCGGCCCCGGTGCGCAGCGCCTCGACGTCGCGGATCGGGACGATGTCCGTTGTGCAATCCGGCTTCGCCGGCGCGAGCGAAGCGTCGGCGATCGCAACGTGCGGCTCGAAGGGACGCGGCAGTGCCGTCGGTTGCCCTTCGCGACGGCCGCAACCAACCGCGCGCACCACGAACACACCCCACCGCATCGCGGTGGCGACGGTACCCGATATTACGCCGCGCGATGTGGATCGGGGTGCCGCAGAATGCAGCACGCGCGCATGAGCGTCCGTCGCGGTGGACGCGCGCGGGTGCTCATGGTGCCTTCCGCTTCTCGATCGCGGCCGCCGTCTCCTCGATCGCAGCGCGGTCTCGGGACTTCTTGGCCATTGCGCGCAGCTGCCGGATCGCCGTGCGCTTCGTCTCGGCCGGCGCCGCCGCGAGCAGGTCAACCAGCGCGAGCCGCACCTGTTCAGCTGCGCCTGGAACGGCGCTGAGCAGACGCGGCAGCTCGCGGTCGAGCTCGGTGCCCCAGCCGATCCCCGCCAACGCGTCGACGGCGCGAACGCGGCTCCAGTCGGTCGGAGCGAGCGGCGCTCCGCGAACGACGTCGACGAGCGCGGGTACTGCAACGCGCGCGGCCGGTCCGGCGTTCGCGATCCTCGCGATCGCACTCTCGCGTGCGCGCGCCGACCGCGTCTTGGCGATGACCTCCACGGCGAACCGCACGACTTCATCGGGACCGGCGCCGGCCGGTGGCGCGTGCTCGAGCTCCCAGCGTAGGCTCTCGATCTGCTCGCGGGTCATGCCCTCGCTCGACACGCCGGCGCTCGTCAGGTAGGCGAACATCGCGGCGCTCGGACCGTTATTGTAGGTCATCGGCGTGGCCCCACGCGCCGTCGTTTGCCGGGTATCGATGCCAGCGTGGACGAGGAGCCGGGCGATCGGGACGTTGTCCTTCAGGACGGCGAGCACGAGCAACGGCAGGCCCTCCGCAGGGTGGAGGTTCGGATCGGCGCCCGCGGCGAGCAGCTGCTTCACGACGCCGGCGCTTCCCGCCGAGATCGCAAACCACAGCGCCGTCTTGCCGAACTCGAGGCTGCCGCCGGACTCGAGCGGCACGTTCGGGTCCGCACCTGCTCGCAACAACACCTCGACCGCCGCGTCGTCTCCGCGTTCGGCGGCGGCCATGAGCGCCGTGCGCCGGCCATCGAACGCGTTGCCGTTGCAGTCGGCGACCGCGGTTCGCAGCGCCTCGACATCGCGGATCCGGACGATGTCCGGTGCGCAATCCGGCTTCGCGGGCGCGAGCGCCGCATCGGCGATCGCAACCAGCGGCTCGACGGGACGCGGCGGTGCCGTCGGTTGCGCTTCGCGCGGACCGCAGCCGACCGCGAGCAGCACGAACACACCCCACCGCATTGCACGCATTGTGGTTGGACGGTACCCGATATTACGCCGCGCGATGTGGATGGGGGTGCCGCAGAACGCAGCAGTCAGTCGCGGTGGTACATGGTCATCACTCGCCGTACTGCCCGAAACGCGGATCGTCGGATCGATACGCATGGCCACGTCGCGGATTGGTCGCAATCAAGCACGAGAAACACGCCAACGTACGACGACGTGGTCGGCTTCATCGCCGACTATGAAACCGCGCGCGGCGAGCAGTTCACTCCGAACGCGCGCCGCGCCGCGCGCGCATGGGCGGCATATTCATCGCGTACCAAGCACGGATTACGATCAAACCCGGCGAATCGTGGGGTGCAGACTCGTGGGCCGGAACGCTCGAAGAATTCGGTGAACGCTTGCTACGCTGACGCTCGTGAACGACGTCGCTGCATGGAAGCACGCGACTGACGCCGAACCTGTCCGAGCGATCACTATGGGCGTAGCCGCGACCACATCGCCGCGTCGATTTGTCGACGAGCTGCTTCAGATGTGAGAACGCCTGGCGGACGTAGTCGTCGTGCACATCGCGTCCACCGAATGCGTGGTTCGAGAGCAGGTGCTGGTCGAGCTTCGTGACGCCGCACTCGTGTCATCCACAAGGGCGTCGCGTTGACGCCGCGGACGCCACGACCTCGCTTTCACTGATCGGCGACGCGTGGTTCGTGCTTGCGCGATCAGATCGCGACGTGTACGAGTGGAGTCGTGTCGTCGAGCGCAGAGCATCCCGACGCGATGTCGCCCAATGCGATGGCGGCGAGGATCGCGGCGCTCCAGGCGGAGATCGCGGCGAAGGAGGCCGCGCATGCTGCCAAGGTCGCGGCGCTCGAGGAGAGCCTGACCGACCTCGCGCACGAGAACGCGCTGCTCAAGCGGCGGCTGTTCGGCTCGAAGACCGAGCGGCTCCAGACCAGCGAGCTCCAGCTCGCGCTCGGGGATTTGCTCGCGGTCGAGGCGAAGCTGAAAGCCGACCTCGACGCGTCCGTCGAGGGAGCGAACGATGCAGCTCCCGATCCGGACCCGTCCGAGAAGAAAGGCAAGTCACGCCCGCATGGTCGCCGCAATCTGGATGCGAGCAAGCTGCAACGCGTCCCCGTCGAGATCCGCGATCCGGCCCTCGAAGCGCAGGGCGCGCGGCTGATTCGGTTCGAGGACTCGAGCCAGATCGCGTTTCGGCGCGGCGGTTTCTTCATCGTGGTCAAGCGCGTCGCGCAGTACGAGGTGATCCAGGAGAAGGTGGCGACCGTGGTGCCGGCGGCTTCGCCCGAGACGCTGTTTCCCCAAGGCGCTGTTGCACACCTCGACCGTGGCGCACATCCTCACGTCGAAGTTCGCGCTCGGCGTGCCGCACTACCGTCTCGAGCGCGACCTCCTCGACCAGGGCATGCGTCTCGATCGCGGGCTGATGAGCCGCTACGTCGAGCACGCCGGCAACACGCTCGGCGCGACGGTCGTGGCGGCGATGTGGCGGGACGCGATCGCGAACGGCCAGATGATCTCGACCGACGCGACCGGCGCGGCGATCCAGCCGACCAAGGCCAAGGTCGGCAAGTCGCTCGCGTGCAAGAAGGGACACTTCTTCACCGCGGTGGTCGACGCCGAGGCGGTGCTGTTCGCGTACATCGAGCGACACACCAGCGAAGCGGTGAAGGCGATCTTCGGCGAGTTTCGCGGTCTGCTCCAAGCCGATGCGAGCTCGGTCTACGCGATCTTGGCGCGCGGTCGCCCACCCGACACGGACGACGGCATCACCCTCGTCGCGTGTTGGGCACACTGCCGACGCTACTTCTTCGAGGCGGCGCTGTGCCGACATCCCGCCGGCGTGCAGGGCTTGATGAGGATCCGCGCGATGTACGCCGTCGATGCGGCGGGACGCCGCCTGCCACGCGACGAGCGCACGGCGTTTCGGGCCACCCATCTGCGTCCGCTCCTCGACGACTTCTTCGTGTGGGCGGCCTCGGCTCGAGACCTCACGCCCGGGCGCAACCTCGCGACCAAGGCGCTCGGCTACGCGCTCAACCAGGAGGCCGAGCTGCGCAATGTGCTGCGCGACGGCAACATCCCGCTCGACAACACGCGTGCCGAGCGCGCGCTCAGAAATATCGTCGTCGGTCGCAAGAACTGGCTGTTCTACGGCACCGACACGCACGCCGAAGCTGCCGCGGCGATCTTCAGCATCATCGCGACCTGCCGATTGCACGCCATCGATCCGTTCGTGTACTTCGACGAGGTCCTGCGCGTCCTGCCGTACTGGCCGCAGGATCGTTACCTCGAGCTCGCGCCACAGACTGGCTCGCGACCCGCGCACGGCTCGATCCGGGCGAGATCGAACGCCCGCTGTCTCACATCACGATCCCGTCCGCCTCGTCTGCCGCGCCGACGCCCGCGGGCTGAACCACCGACCCTACGACGTCCACGAGCGCTCACGCCACGTGGGGTTCACACAGCGGATACCGAAGTTCAACGGCGGGGTCGTGGGTGAAGTGGCGCTCTTCGTCGTCGACAACAGCGAGCTCGTCCCGAGTCTCAACGGCACCCGCGAGCTCGCGTACTTCGTGGGTCTGAAGAGTCTCTGCGAGGCCATCTGCCGCGGCGCGGAGGCGTGGCTCGTCGTGGCACGCACGGATCCGCGTAAGACAGCCGCAGTGGACCGGTTGAAGCGGATCACTCGCATCACCGAAGATGGTCGATGGGTTCCAATCTGAACCCAGCCGGCAGGGGCCTCGCGCCTGGGACAAGGTTTTCCGGCGGCGGTCTCGATCAGAGTAAACCGTTCCTCATCTGTTCTATGATGACTGACCAGTAGGCGTCGGCGTTCTCCAGTGCGGCCGGATCCGCGCTGCGCATTTTCGCTTCGGTCGCGTCGATTAGCAGCTGTGATTCGGTCTCGCTGAGCCCTCGCACACGCAGTCGATAGTCTTGATAGAGAAAGAGGAACGCTCCGAGTGCGCGCAGGTTCGCGTTCACGTGAAGCCTGCCTGAGGGAGCGGCTGCCACGATACGGCCATCGCGCTCGATACAGATCGGAACCGTATCGTCGACAGCAAGAATCCATTCGCCGTCATGCATCGGCGGTCGACTACCGGGCAGCGGAGGAGTCACAACCAGAGTCCAGTCGATTCCAACCGGCAGCCCCACGTCTCGCAGGTACACAGCATCGAGTTCAGCAAGTGCCATCTCCGCGACGACATCCGCTGGCCACGGAACTAGCGAGTCGCCCCAAAAGAGACGCTCGGGCCGTCGGGACATTGCGAACTCATCAGCCATTCGAATCTACGGGGAAGAGGTCCTCAATCTTGGGATCGCCGTCTCCGAGCAGGGCCAAGGCCTTGTAGTCGAAGTCTTCGAGGAAGTTCCAAAGGTTCTCCTGGTTCGCAGCGTCGATGAGGTTGTTTCGAAGAAGCATTCTGCCAGGATTCAACGCCCAAGACCGTCCAAGACGCGAGATTGACCACAACTCGCTGACTAACCGACGACAAGTTGTCGAGGACGACGCGGATGCACTCGGCTTCGGGGTAATGCTCGTCGACGAGTTCGCGCATGCAGTCCGCGAAGTCAGCTCCCGTGCGTTGGTCCGTGACCTTCGCGTGCCGCCAAGGTCGGTTGACGTCGACGAACATGAAGATGTTCGCCGTGCCGTTCCGGACGTACTCGTAGTCGTAACGGACGCGCCTGCCGGGCTCGGCGGGGATCGGGATCCGCGCTTCGCCGATGAGCTGACGCGGGGTTTCGTCAAAACACACCACCGGTCGACGCTCATTCGCAGGCACTTCGTAGAGTGCCAGCACGTCTTCCATGCGGGCGACGAACTCGCTGCTGATGCTGGGGATGCACCCACATCTTTTCGCGCCAGGGCTTGAGGTCCATTTCGCCGAGTCACCGGCGGATGGTCTCGATCGAAACCGTCGTGTGCGCCGTGAGTCGAACCATCTCGTCGGCCAGAAGCTGAAGCGTTCAACGAGCGCGGCCCTCCGGCGGCTTCGAACAGGTCACCGCGATCAGCAGCGATTCATCGGTGACGTCGAGCTTTCTCTCGGCACCTGGCCGAGCCGCCTCGCTCAACGCGCGCGCCAGCCCGTGCTCGACGAAGCGCTGCTTGACCCGATACACCGTCGACGTTCCGACCGAGACGTTCCGTGCAATTGCCTCATCGGTCGAGCCCGCATCCGCGGCAAGCAGGATCTGCGCGCGCTTGAGGCGACGGACCGGCGCGGTGCCGCCAAGCACCATCGAGACGAGTTGGGCGCGCTCGGGTGTGTCGAGGGTTACGCGATAACGGACGTTCATGGTGGCTCCTTCGCAGAGCCTTTGATCAAATCGGCGGCGTCATGTCCAGCACTGTCGAGCAGCCACGCTTCACCGAGAAGCAGGGCCAGTACCTCGCGTTCACCTACATGTACGCGCTCGTCAATGGCCGGCCGCCCGCCGAGGCTGACATGCAACGCTTCTTCGGCGTTACGCCGCCCAGCGTCCACAGCATGATCGTCGAGCTCGAACGACGCGGCCTGATTCGGCGTGTGCCTCGGCAACCTCGCAGCATCGAGGTCGCCATTCCCGTCGCCGAACTACCCGCACTCCAACCGATCAAAACCTCTGTGAACCGGTACTAGCCAGCTTCGTTGGAAGCGTGCTTGGCCTCGGCGACGCTGCGCGGCGCTGCCGATGTCGGCTGCTATACTGCTGGTGCGGCGGATCGCGCGCTTCCAGGGTTGCTTGTATCGGTGCCAAACGTGGTGCGAGTCAGCGGATCGATTGGATGATGGCGAAGCGATGGACCTCGATGAAGCTTACGGTGCGGTCTTCGCTTCTGGCACGCTGCCGGAGTTCGTCTTCCGAACCATTGTCGAAAACTGCGCGTGGGTCTCATTCGACTCGGTCTGTTGCATTGACGGTTGGTCCCTCCTGAGCGCGTTGGCACGGCGATGCGAGCGTGCAGATCGTCGGGCTCGATATGTGCGAACCGAGTGTGTCGACGATTTCCTCGGACTCCGACCTCGAGCAATACCAGCAGATATGCGACGAGGCGCTGATCGGGGCAAACGCTGTGCGATGGTGGGGCAGCTCGGGACGCTGGGGGATCCACGGCTCGCGCAGCCTCGAGATCGCTGTCGCTGGCCAAGTCGGCGACGCACACTGGCCGCGATCAGCGGACTGTGACGTTCTGACGATCGATGCCGCGATGCGGTCAGCCAGGGCGTCCGACGACGCTCGTCAGAAGCTGGGGCTCAACTACGACGAGCTGTCCTGGGACCCAGCGTTGGAGGATCGTCAAGCGCTGACCACGCTCGTCGAGCTTTGTCGTGAAGTCGTGACTGATCAAGTCGACCCCGTCGTCGCGATTCGTCGGTTCGTCGACGTACTCGATCGGACTCCGAAGCCCGTCCGCCGGATCCGTGCAACGGGACAGCTTCATCAGGCGTGGTCTCGGACGCAGTACATCTTGTTGGATGCCGACCGCGCGCCATTCGGGCCTCTGCTATTGGCGCAGAACGACAGCAATCATCAGCGACACTCGGACGAGGAGCGACAGCTCGTTCGTCTCGCTGCCCAAGACCCCCCTGTGTCAGCGTAGTTGCCGCATCGACCTGACCACTTCGGGGGGCGAGAGCGGAAACGGATGATGGAGTACTCGGAACTGGTTCGCGCACGGAGCGTGCGCAAGATGCTCGGACCGGGCGCC
>JAEWJO010000476.1 GCA_023386455.1 Pseudomonadota bacterium
CGTCCACACCGGCGTCACCGCGCGCAAGAAGCCGCTGCTGCTCGTCGCCGGTGGCCTCGCGATCGCCGGCGGGATCGCGGCGTTCATCGCGCTGCGACCGGGGCACGCGTCGCTCGCGCCCACAACCGCGCCGGGCGAGACGCCGTCGACGCCGGTCGAGCGAGCTCCGATCGACGAGGCTGCCGCCGAGACCGTCGAACCGTCGAGCCCTGCCGTCGAGCCGGCTCCGATGGAACCGAGGACGGCGACGAAGATCGAGCTGCCGGGCGAGACGACGCCAAGGACGAAGCCCGCACCCGCACCCGAGCCAAAGGTCGTATCGAGGACCGAGCCGAAGCACGAGCCGAAGCCCGTCGCCAAACCGATCGAGAAGAAAACGGCGAAGATCGTGAAGAAGCCTGCGGTGAAGACGAAGCCCGAACCGAAGACCGAGAAGAAGGAGCCGACATGGAACGCGGACTCGCCGTTCATGCCCGTGCGCACGAAGTGACCGGCGCCGGCTCCAGGAAGCGGGCGCTCGCGGGCGTCATCGCCGTCGCGCTCCTGTCCTCGACGAGTGCGTTCGCCGCTCCGAGAAAGCCGGCCGCGAAGAAGGAGTTCGACCGCGGCGTCGCGGCGTACACGAAAGGAAACTACGCGGCCGCGTCGGCGGCGCTCGCGAAGTCGTTCAAGCTCGAGGCGGATGCCGAGACGCTGTTCGCGTGGGCGCAGACCGAGCGCAAGCTCGACCACTGCGATCGCGCGATCGAGCTCTACACGAAGCTCCTGCGGATGAACCTGCCGGCCGCGAACAAGCAGGCGGTGAGGGTGCAGGTCGACGAGTGCAAGGCGATCCTCGCCGCACAGAAGCCCGAGCCGGAGCCCGAGCCGGTGCGCGAGCCCGAGCCGGAGCCGGTGCGCGACCCGGAGCCCGCGACGATGCCGTCGTCGTCGAGCGAGTCGGCGTCCTCGTCGCCCGCGCAGGAGCCACTGAGGGTGCAGGCGTCGAGCGAGGGTCGTGCGTGGTGGAAGGATCCGGTCGGTGGTGCGCTCGTCGGGATTGGACTGGTCGGCGTCGGGGTCGGCGCCGTGTTCCTCGTCCAGGCGCGCGCGGCCGAGGCCGACAAGGCGAGCGCAGGCACGTACGACGAGTTCGAGACGCTCGACGACAGGGCGCGATCGCATGGCCGCCTCGGAGTCATCGGCCTCGCGGCGGGTGGCGCGTTCGTCGCGGTCGGTGCGCTGTGGTACGCGACGCGAGGTCCGTCGTCCTCGCCGGCGTTGACCGGCTGGGTCACGCCCGAGAGCAGCGGCCTCGCGGTTCTCGGCCGCTTCTGACAGGCCGGATGGCGACGCGCTGGACGATCAGCCGATCTCTTCGGCGTACGTCATCACGAGGTACATCACCGCCTCGACCTTGCCGGGATTGCGGTAGGCGTGCGGCGTGTCGGCCTCGAACAGGATCGAGTCGCCCGCGTCGAGGCGATGGGTGTCGCCGGCGACATCGATCTCGATCGTGCCGGCGGTGATGACGAGGTTCTCGGTCGTGCCCGGTGGGTGCGCGTCGGCATCCTCGGTGCTGCCGCCCGCGAGGCGGAGCTCGTAGAACTCGACGCGGCGGGGCTCGTCGAACGGGAACAGCGCACGCGACGAGAACGAGCGGTCCTTGCTCGTGAGGATCTTCGAGTCGGCCGAGCGCAACACGAGCGCGCCCGACTGGGTGCGCGCGCTGATCAGCGCGGAGAACGTGACCTCGAGTGCGCGCGCGATCTTCCACAGCACGTTGATCGTCGGTGCGCTCTGGCCGAGCTCGATCTGGCCGAGCATCGCGCGCGACACGCCCGAGATCTGGGCGAGGCGCTCGAGCGAGAGCCCGCGGCGCGTGCGCAGCCGGCGAAGGTTGGCGCCGACGACCGGCGCGAGATCCGTTGCCTCGCCAGGCGCCGCAGCAGGTGCAGCCGCAGCCGGCGGAACAGCCTCTTCTGGACGCGAAGCCTTCTCCACCCGTTGGCTAGCCACGTTGGTTCCTGACGCTTTCTTCTTCTTCACCAGACCCAAACCGGGACCCAGTATACCCACACGGCAGGTGCTGCCGGGGCGACGGGGGCCGGGTTCGGGCGCGGCGCCATCGTCGATCGAGCACCGCGCGTACGACGGTACTCGTCGAGGCTCACGATGTTCGAGGCAACGGCGGAGCGACTCATGACTAGATTTGTATCCGCTACAGCGGATACGGTCAATCTGTTTTCACGGACGAACTGCCAACCTGGCGAAACAACGAGGTGAATCGCCTACGTGCTTCGCCGTACGAAGCTCAGCTGCCGTGCGCCACGCTGCCCGGCCCGCCGTAGGCCGACTCGCCGTGGAGTGCGCCATCGAGGCCGTCGTGCTCGGTCTCCTGGTCGACGCGCAGGCCGACCGTCAGGTCGATGACCTTCAGCAGGATGAACGTGACGACCGCGGCCCACGCGCCGGCCGCGGCGATACCGATCGCCTGCTTGCCCAGGAGCGAGAGCCCGCCGCTGTTGCCTCCGTTGAGTGCCGCACGGGCGAACACGCCGGTGAGGAGCGCGCCGGTCGCGCCGCCGACGCCGTGGACACCGAATGCGTCGAGCGCGTCGTCGTAGCCGAGCCTGGCCTTCGCGAGCACCGCGCCGTAGCAGATCGCGCCCGCGGCGATGCCGATCGCGATCGCGACCATCGGCGACACGAACCCGGCCGCCGGCGTGATCGCGACGAGACCCGCGACGAGACCGGACGCGAACCCGAGCATCGTCGCCTTCTTGATGCGCGCACCTTCGACGATGACCCACGTCAGCGCGGCGGCGCCCGCGGCGAGCTGCGTGTTGACGAGTGCGAGCGCGGCGGTGCCGTTGGCCCCGGCGCCACCCGCGTTGAAGCCGAACCAGCCAAACCACAGCAGGCCGGCGCCGATCGTCGTCATCGTCAGATCGTGCGGCGGGTGGCGCACCGACGGATAGCCGCGGCGCTTGCCGAGCACGAGCGCGACGACGAGCGCCGAGATGCCCGACGACAGGTGGACGACCGTGCCGCCGGCGTAGTCGATCGCGCCGAGCTTCATCAGCCAGCCGCCCGGCGCCCACGACCAGTGCGCGATCGGATCGTAGACGAGCGTCGCCCAGCCCAGCGAGAACAGGACGTACGCCGAGAACTTGAGGCGCTCGGCATACGCGCCGGAGATCAGCGCCGGCGCGATGACGGCGAACATGCACTGGTACGCGAAGAACGCGAGGTGCGGGACACTGCCGTGCATCGACGTCTCGGTGATGCCGTCGAGACCGACGAAGTTCAGGCCGCCGATGATGCCGTGCCAGCTATCGCCAAACGACAGCGAGTAGCCGATCAGCGCGTACTGGACCGTGATGAGGCCGAGCGAGAAGAAGCTGTGCATGAACGTCGAGAGGACGTTCTTGCCCTGCACCATGCCGCCGTAGAACAGCGCCAGCGCCGGCGTCATCAGCATGACCAGCGCGGCGGAGATCAGGAGCCATACGGTGTCGCCATCGGCCATATAGGACCGACTTTGACCGGGAGCATGTTTCCGGGAGGTAACCGGCTCGCAAAACCTATTTGGTGCCGAACAGCCGGTCGCCGGCGTCGCCGAGGCCGGGGACGATGTAGCTCTTCTCGTTGAGCGCGTCGTCGACCGCAGCCGTGTAGATCGGTACGTCGGGATGCGTCGCGTGGAATACGCGAATGCCCTCGGGGCACGTGAGCAGGCAGACGAACTTGATCGAGCGCGGGCCGCTCTCCTTCAGCCGATCGATCGCGGCGACGGCGCTGTTGCCGGTCGCGAGCATCGGGTCGACGACGATCGCGTCGCGGTCGCCCATGTTGTCGGGGACCTTGTAGTAGTACTCGACCGCGACGAGCGTCTTCGGGTCGCGGTACAGGCCGATGTGGCCGACGCGCGCCGACGGCAGGATGTCGAGCATGCCGTCGAGGATCCCGTTGCCCGCGCGGAGGATCGAGATCAAGACGGTCTTCTTGCCGTCGAGCACCGGCGCGTAGGTTGTCGCGATCGGCGTCTCGATCTTGATCTTCGTCGTCGGCAGGTCCCGGCACACTTCGTAGGCCAGGAGCATGCTGATCTCGCGAAGCAGGTTTCTGAACGTGCTGGTCGAAGTCTCCTTCGACCGCATCAGCGTGAGCTTGTGTTGGACCAGCGGATGATCGATGACGTGAACCTTGCCGGGCATCTGCACCGGCTACGGTAGCACTAGCGCTGCGCGACCTGCGCCGACGCGACGTGCGAGGCGGTCGAGACGGTGACGACCGAAACCGTCGCGGCGAGCGCGACGCATGCGGCGAAGAAGGCGTCGCGGACGCGGTTCTTGCTCTGGCGGGTCGCGATGGTGTCGAGGCGGGTGTTCATGACTTCTGTCCTTTCGAGAGGCCGGTATTGCGAGCGGGATGCCACGGCCTTCATGTGAGAATTCAGAGGGTTATGGTGCGGTGAAGAGCTCTTGCCCTGTCGCACCCACTGTCGCGGTCCCGGCCGCAGTCGCAGCGGCGGGGACGCGCGCAGTGATCAGCGCTTCGCGATCTCGGCCTGCGAGGCGTGAGCGGCGACGCTGACGGTGGTGATCGAGAGCGCCCCCGCGAGCACGACGAGCGCGGCGAACGCGAGGTCACGAACGCGCGACTTGCGCTGGCGAGAAACGATCGTGTCGAGGCGGGTGTTCATCATGGACTCCTTGGCTGCGGACGAAGGAGCCCATGTTCACGAGTGATGCCATCTCGCGAGCGAATCGCTGCGAGCAGTTAGCGATGATCGCGAGCAGCCGCGACTGTCGCACGCGTTGTCGCAGGGGCAGTCGCCCCGTCGATCTCAGAACACGGTTCCGTCGGACGCGATCCGGATCGGCGGACCACCGCCATCGCGCAGCCGCCTGGCGACGGCGCGGCCCGCGGCCCACGTTCCACCCTCGAGGATGTTCGCGAGCGGCAGCTGAGCCGGCGTCTTGCCGAGCTTGTCGCGCACGCGCTCGGCGACGCGGTCGAGCAGGGCGACGGTGAGCGCGCGCCACTCGACGATCACCTCGTCGCCCGGTGCGTGCACCTGGCCGCGGACGTCGTCGTGCTTCGGCACGAGCACGCCGAGATCGACGAGCAGGCCGCCGTTGCGGTACTCCGGCAATCCGGTCAGCGCGCCGGGCTGCGCGATCGTGTGTCCCGCGCGCTGGAGCGGCTCGAACAGCGAGTAGGCGAGCCACTGACTCAGCTTGTGGAACGGGACGAGCCCCGCCGACGAGCCGGTGCCACCGGCGAACGGATGTCGCCAGACGTCGCCCATGTTGACGCCGGCGAGCTCGATGCGGCCCGGCCAGATCGGCCCGAGCCCGTCGAGCAGCGCGCCGAGGATCGCGGGCGCCTCGATCGGCGTCGAGATGCCGTGGAAGCTGTACGACGCGCCGGGAGCCTTCTTCTCGGCGGCGATCCACAGCAGGTGATCGAGCAGCGAGCCCGGACGCTCCTGCGGAAAGATCATCGGCGCGTTCAGCATCGCGTCGCCGAGCGAGCGCACGAGATCGATGCGGCCCTCGACGCCGACGAGCGGATTCGCGTCGCTGACCTGGAACGCATCGGCGAGCGTGCGCGGCTCGAGCGTCTTCAGCGCCGCGGCGTCGACGCGCAGCGGCTGTCCGGGATCCGTCGAGAACAGCCCGGCCTCGAACGCGTGGAAGCTCGCGACGGCGAGCCCCTCGGAGCGTCCGATCGAGAGCCCGGTCCCCGGCTCGGTGAACCGCCACACATCGCCGGCGCCCGCGTCGAGGAGCACCGACACCATCACGAGATCGATCCACGCGCGCGACTGCTCGTCGGCGGGCAGGCTCGCGAGCTTCGCGTCGAGCTGGGCGACGCGGTCGATGCCCGCGGCACGGAAGTGATTGATGCGGCCGTGGACCGGGATGTCGAGCGTCGGATACTGCGTGCGCGTCACCGCGACGACCTCGTCGACGACGCCGGGCAACGCGCCGAGCTCGATCGAGAAGTGCGAGAGCTTTCCGCGCAGACCGGCCTCGAGGATGTTCTCGCAGCGAGCCCGGATCGCGAGCGGAGAGCGGAGATA
>JAEWJO010000480.1 GCA_023386455.1 Pseudomonadota bacterium
CGAGCCAGAGGCCGCGCTTACCCGAGACGGGTGTGACGACGCCGGTCTCCATCGGCAGCATCGTCTGCGCGAACGGCGACGTGCTCGGAGGCAGGAGCATCGCGTTGCCCGCGCGCGGACCCGGTGCGGGATCGAGCGTCGTCGGCGGTGGCAGCGTCGCCTCACCGGCGCGCGCCGACGGCACGGGCGTCGCGCCCGGCAAGAGCGTCGCGTTCGGATCGATCGCCTCGATGTAGCTCGACGGCGACACGCGAAGGTGGCGACCGCGCGCGGTCGACGCGGCGTTCAGATCGATCTCCACCGGCGCGCCATCGCGCAGCGTCGGCTCGACGGACTCGAGCAGCGCGATCATCGCGCCGGCATTCGCGGGCCGATCCTCGCGCCGCTTCGCGAGGCACGTCTGGAGTGCCCGATCGAGCGCGGTGTACGTCGCGAGCGCGGGCAGACCGTCGGCGAGGTGCGGCGGCGGCGTGCGCGCGTGCGCGATCAGCCACTCGATCGGCGACTTCGCGTCGTACATGCCGCAGCCGGTGACCATCGCGAACATCGTCGCGGCGAGCGAGTAAAGATCGCTGCGCGGATCGAGCGACTGCCCGCACGCTTGCTCCGGCGACATGAACTCGGGCGTGCCGAACACCATGCCGGTCTGCGTGAGCGCGAGCATCGACTTCGGCGAGCTCGCCGCGCCCTCCATCAGCTTCGCGACGCCGAAGTCGAGCACCTTCGCGAAGTCGGGATCGTCGCCGACGCGCATCAGCAGGATGTTGTCGGGCTTGATGTCGCGATGGATGAGGCCCTTGCTGTGGGCGGCGCCGAGCGCGCGCAGCGCCTGCTTCGCGATGTGGACGACGCGCGCCGGCGTGAACGGTCCATCGACATCGAGCTCGCGCTGCACCGTGCGGCCGTCGAGGTACTCGAGCACCATGTAGTAGTCGCGGTGCGGCGTGATCCCGAAGTCGAGGACCTTCACCGCGTGGTCCGAGTCGACCTTCATCGTCGAGCGGGCCTCGCGCGCGAACCGCTGGAGCGCCGTGTCATCGGACGTGAGGTGCGGCTTCAGGAGCTTGATGGCGACCTTGCGGTCCATCGCGAGGTGATGTGCGCGATACACCGCGCCCATCCCTCCTTCACCCAGGAGCGCATCGAGGCGATAGCGCTCGTCGAGAACGATCCCTACGAGACCGGCTGCGAAGCTCTCGTCGCCACTCATCCCTACGTGACTAGAATCGCATGCCGTTCTTGACGCGGAACGAGAACCAGTCCCACGCGAGATACGCTGCGCCTGCGACGCCGAGCACCGCGATCACCGGGGCTCCGGCGATGGCTGCGACACCGGCGCCCGCGGCCGTCGCCGCGGCGATCGTCCCTTTGCGCTTGGCTACCACCTTGTTGCGCTGGACCAGGGAGCTCACTTCTGGAGGCTGCACCATGGATTAGGGTCTGTCAAACGAGTGTGTCAACGCGCCCACGACGAGCGCGGCTCCGCGGACACACGGTCTGTGGCACCACTGAGTTGCCCTGGCTCGCCGTCTGCAAACTCCAGGTTGTCCTCGGGAGCATGATAAGAAGGAGCTAGATGTCGAATCGACTCGGTCAGCACGGTGCAGTCCTCTTCGGCCTCGCGGGCAGCTTGCTGGTCGCCGCCGGCGGACTCGCCGGTGGCTACTACGTCGTCGCGACGCGCAGCGAGGCGCGCGCGGCAACCATCTCGCCCAAGCGCGAGCAGGTGAAGACCGCCGCGCCCAGCACGAAGGCGCTCGACGAGCTGCTCGCGAAGAAGGTCGAGATCAAGACCGGCGGTGCGATGGCCTCGCTGTCGTGGGCGGAGCTCGGCGTCGAGGTCGATCCCGACGAGCTCGCGCGCGTCGGCTCTGCCGATCTCTCCGCGCTCGGCGCGAAGGGATCGATCCCGGTCCGCCTCGATCGCGACAAGGGCGTGAAGGCGCTGCTCCAGCTGAAGGGCCAGTACGACAAGGGCGCGATCAACGCATACCTCGATCTCGAGGAGCGCAAGATCTACGACGACGCACCGGGGCAGGGCATCGACATCTGGGCGTCGCTGCCGCGCATCGCGGCGGCCGCGCGCCAGAACGCGCCGTCGATCGAGCTCGTCTCGGTCGCGGTGCCCGCGAACGTCACGCGCGCGGGCCTCGGCATCGAGGACATCTCGCACGTGCTCGGCCAGTACTCGACGAAGTTCTCGGTCTCCGACAAGGATCGCAACTTCAACCTCAAGCTCGCCGCGTCGAAGATCAACGGCGCGGTGCTGAAGCCCGGCGAGGAGTGGTCGTTCAACGGCTCGGTCGGCGAGCGCTCGCAGGCGACGGGCTACAAGGTCGCGCACGTCATCACTGCCGGCGAGATGGTCGACGGCCTGGCGGGCGGCACGTGTCAGATCTCGACGACGCTGTTCGGCGCCTCGTTCTTCGCCGGCCTCGACATCGTGAAGACGATCAATCACTCGCGGCCGAGCGTGTACACGCCGCTCGCGTTCGACGCGACGGTCGTGTGGCCGAACACCGACCTCGTGCTCAAGAACCCGTACGACTTCCCGGTCGCGGTGCTGTACCGCGTCGCGAACGGCGAGGCGCACGTCGAGATCCTCGGCAAGAAGCGGCCGTGGACGAAGGTCGAGTTCGCGCGCGAGGTCCTCGAGGAGACGCCGTACGGCACCGAGGAGCGCCTCGACGAAGAGATTCCCGAGGGCGTGACGACGCTCGATCAGCAGGGCTTCAACGGCTACAAGATGAAGCGCTACCGCCGCTTCTACAACGGCAAGAAGATGGTCCGCGAGCAGAAGTGGGTCGTCCAGTACAAGCCGGTGACGGAGTACATCCGCCGCGGCACGAACCCGGATCCGGCGACGCCGATGCCGAAGGAGAAGGATCTGCATCCGCTGAAGGCGCCGAAGGCGGAGGACTTCAACAAGGATCGCGTTGTTCTGACGCAGTAGCTCTGTCCAGGTCCGGACCCGGACCCGGATCGCTTACGCCTACGCCTACGCCTACGAGTTGTAGGGGTCGGCGACATCAACGGGGCTTGCCGAGGGAGAGGAAGGAGACTGCGCATTGCCGCAGTTGAGATTCACCTTCGCGCCCGACATCGTCACACCCGAGCCACCGTCGACCTTCGCGCTGCCGTCGGTGCCGAGCTGCATCTTGTCGCCCGCGTGGATCTCGAGGTTCGCGCTCGCAGTCAGCTCGATCGACTTCGCGACGATCGTCATGTCGCCGGCGGGTGACTGGAAGCAGACGTCGCCCTCGAGCGCCTCGATGATGACCTTGTTGCCGTTCGCGTCGAACGTGATCTTGCCCTTCCCGGTGCCGTCCTCGATCACGAGCTTCATCTGATCGTCGTCGAACGTGATCTTCGAGCCGGCGCGCGAGCGGATCACGCGCCGCGGGTTGCCGCCGGGATTCTTGTCGGCCGGCTTGTCCTTGCCGTTCCACAGCGCACCGACGACGAGCGGGCGCTCGAACTCGCCATGCTCGAACAGGCAGAGCACCTCGTCGTCGACCTCGGGGATGAAGAACCAGCCGCGGTTCTTGCCCGCGCCGACCATGATGATCGGCGCCCACCACGACGTGTCCTTGTCGGAGACGGTCGGGAACTTCACCTTCACCCGGCCGAGCTTCTGCGGGTCCTTGTTGTCGGTGACGAGCCCGATCACGGGCTCGAAGACGCGGTCCGACTCGAGCTCCGCGAGCTGGATCTGCGAGGCGAACACACTCTGGAGATCGTAGAGCGGGCGCACGGGGCTAGTTGTACTACGGCCGCGGGACGGCGCCGCTTCCTCCGAGCGGGAGCACGCCGAGGACGATGAGGTTCGGGTCGTTCGCCGGTGCCGCGCCGGTCGCGATGGCCTTCTCACCTGTCGGGTCCTTCGCGACGAGGCCGAGCGCGAGGCCGTTGCCGGTCCA
>JAEWJO010000514.1 GCA_023386455.1 Pseudomonadota bacterium
CGGGGGGGTCTTGCCGGCGCCGTTGTGGCCGTGGAGGCCGAGCAGGGCGCCGGCCGGGACCTCGAAGGTGACATCGCGGAGCGCCCACAGCTCGCCGAACCGCTTGCCGAGCCCCTCCACGCGGACCCCTGGCGAGTCGTTCGTACGCCGTACCGTGTTTTCGTACACCATACGAATAGCCGTAGCGTACGCTGTACGAAATGGCAAGACCGAACCGCGGTGGCGACCGGAAGCGAGTCTCCGCGCCGATCTGGACGGAGCCCGAACCGGGGCGGCGCCGCACGAAGGTGACGCGGGAGCAGATCGCGCAGGCGGCGTTCGCGATCGCCGACGCCGAGGGCATCGACGCCGTCTCGATGCGCCGGGTTGCCGACGAGCTCGGCGTCGGCACGATGACGCTCTACTACTACGTCCGGACGAAGAACGACCTGCTGTCGCTGATGGACGACGAGCTCATGGCGGAGACCATCGTGCCCGCGACCAAGCTGCCGAAGGACTGGCGCGCCGCCGTCACGGCGATCGCACGCTCGAGCCGCGATGCCTTCATTCGCCATCCGTGGTCGCTCCAGATGATCGGCTTCGGCATCGGCCCGAACGGCATGCGACACATGGAGCAGTCGATGCGCGCGGTCGAGAACCTGCCGCTCGACGAGCACGGCAAGATGGAGCTGCTCGCGATCGTCGACGACTTCGTGTTCGGTCATGCGCTCCGCATGTCCGACCCGCTGATCGCCTCGATCTCCGATCCCCGCGCCGCCCGCTCGATCACGAAGTTCACGATCTCGCAGATCGCGACGGGTGAGTTCCCGCTGATCGCATCGATGATCGGCGACAAGGAGCCGCTCGACGCGTTCTATCGGATCGCGAAGTGGATGGGCGACGAGAGCCGGTTCGACGTCGGGCTCGAGGCGATCCTCGATGGGTTCGAGGCCCGGATCGCTCGCAAGAAGAAGCGTTGAGGAGGTGGCCATGGAGATCGGAACGAGAGCGGCGGTCGAGACGGACTACGCGGCCTTCGTGCGCCTGTTCGGCGAGCTCGGCATCCCGGACCCGGTGCCGAGCGTCGACTCGTTCGTCGTGCGCCTCGTGCCGCACATGCTCGTCGCGCACGCCGGCGACGACGTCGTCGGCTACATCACCTGGCGCGCGTACGGTGCGACGGTGCACGTGCCGAACGTCGCCGTCGATCCGGCATGGCGCGGCCGCCGCATCGGCGAGCTCCTGCTCGAGCGCGTGCGCGGCCTCGCGAAGGCCGCCGGTTGCACGCGCTGGTACCTGAACGTCAAGGCGACCAACACGCCTGCGCTCCGGCTCTACGAGCGGTGCGGCTTTGCCCTCGACAAGGAGAGCTGGGCGCTGTCGATCCCGTGGCGTGCCGCGCTCGCGCTGCCCTACGACCCGGGTCTCGCGAAGGCGCTCGTCCGGCCCGAGGAGGACGCGGCGATCGCCGCCCGCTTCGGGCTCGAGCTCGAGCGCATCGCCGTGCTGCGCTCGCGGGAAGGCTCGATCCTCGTCGCGGTCCACGCACCCGACGGCGGCGGCCCGGTCGCGTTCTCGGCGTTCTCGCCGGCGTATCCCGGCGCGTATCCGTTCCTCACGCTCCGGCCGGATCTCGCCGGCGCGCTGCTGAGGGCGTGCCATGCCCACGCCGACCTCGCCCGCTTCGACTACATCCGGTTGACCGTCGAGGGTGACCGCGCGCTCCACGACACGCTCGTCGCCGGCGGCGCCGAGCTGACATTCGCGCTCTACCAGCTCGCGAGCGCGCTGTAGCAGTGTCGCGAGCGCGGCGCGCACACCGCGCGAGGATCGCGCGATGGAACGTGCCGGAACCAGCACCAATTCCGCTGGCAACACCTTTGCACTACCAGAAGGCATGATCACCCTACTCATCGTCCTACTTCTTCTGGCTCTGCTCGGCGGCGGTCTCGGTTATGGACGCTTCGGCGCGGCGGGCATGTCTCCGGCGGCGCTGATCGTCGTGATCCTCATCGTGCTCGCGCTCACGGGCCGGCTGTAGCGATTGAACCGCTCTCCCCGGGCCGGTGATACTTGCCCGGGTGAGAGCAGTACGCGCGTCCGTCGTCGCCGGGCTCTTGCTGTGTGGGTGTCTGGCCGTTCCGCGCGTGCCTGCATCGCCCCCACGGCAAGCAAGCCTCGGGCTCTCGATCAGCAGCTATCTCCTCGCGAACGGCCTGAAGATGGTCGTCGTGAATGACCCGCACGCGCCCGAGATCCAGGTGACGATGCGGTACCAGGTCGGCGCGGTCGACGATCCGGCGGAGCATCCCGGGATGGCTCACCTCGTCGAGCACCTCATGTACGAGCAGGTGATCGACGGCGAGTCGCTGCTCGCGAAGTACGAGGACGTCTCGACGTTCTTCAACGCGACGACGACGCACGACGCGACGACGTACGTCACGCGCGCGGGCGGCGACCACCTCGACGACCTGCTGGCGTTCGAGGCATCGCGCGTGCAGCTGCGGTGCGCGTCGATCACGGCGTCTGCGTTCGCGCGCGAGCGCGAGGTCGTCGTCAACGAGCTGCGCCAGCGCGATCAGGCGACCGAGATCCTCGGCTCGATCGCGCAGGCGCTCTACCCGACCGGTCATCCATATCGCCGCAACGTCGGCGGCACGATCGACAGCGTCACCGCGATCACCCGCGACCAGGCCTGCGCGTTCGCCGACGCGCACTACGCGCCGAACAATGCGGTGCTCGTCGTCTCCGGCAACATCACGCCGGCGCAGGAGCAGACGATCTTCACCAGGCACGTCGCGCAGGTACCCAAGCGCGCGATCGCGACGGCGGTGCCCGTCTACCAGGTACCGTTCCAGCCGTGGTTCGTGTCGACGCCCGTGCCGATCGACGACGACGCCCTGCTCGTCGTCTGGCCGGTGCCGACCGACCCGGCGATGCGCGCCAAGGTGCGCGCGTTCGTCGTCGCGATGGCCTCGCTGATCGACAACGAGATCGCCGGTTCGGTGACGCCGATCGACCTCGGCGACACGAGGTCGCCGATGATCGGCATCGCGATCTTCCCCGCGCCCAGCGAGACGTTCCAGCACGCGCGCGATGGGATGGAGCGCGGCGTCGCGCGGCTGGCGGGCGTGCTCGATCAGTCCGACTCCGCGTCGTTCGGCGAGCTGGCGTTCGACCGGATCCAGCAGAGCGCGATCTATCAGCTGTACGCGACCCTCGAGGACGGCGGCGACCGCGACACGCGACTCGCGAGCTACATGCTCGCCGGCGGTGACCCGCGCACCGTGTTCCAGGACGAGCTCGACGCGCTCCGTGACCTGAACGCGTACGACGCCGCGGGCATCGCGCGCACGTACCTGACGCTGCAGACCGCCAAGGTCGTCGTGCTCGACGCGGCCCCCGGGAAGAAGCGCGGCAACAAGGTCGCGCTCGCCGCGGCGATCCACGACCTCGGCCAGCGCCGGCACGTCCCCGACGTCGCCGACGCGAAGCGCGCCGCGACCTCCGGCATCGCGCAGCACGAGCTCGCGATGAAGACGCGGACCCTGCCGAATGGCCTGCGCGTCGTGCTGTTGCCGTCGACGAGCGTGCCGACCGTCGAGATGCGCCTCGTGTTCGGCGTCGGCACGTCCGACGAGCCGGCCGGCAAGCGCGGTGTCGCCCAGGTCGCGGCGAACGCGCTGTCGTGGGACATGCGGTACCTGAAGGACCTGATGCTGTTCGCCGCAGTCGGCGGCACGAAGCTCGTCGACGTCGGCCTCGATCGCACGACGTTCGCGGCGCACGGCGTCGACATGAACCTCGACTTCTTGCTCGCCGGCCTGCGCCGCTGGGTCCGCGAGGGCACGTACGACGAGAGTGTCGACACGGTCGTCGACGCGCAGCGTAGAGCCCGCAAGAAGCGCGACGACGACGGTCCGTTCACCGATGCATGGCGCACCGCCGTGTTCGGTGCCGCTCACCCGTATGTCCAGGCTGGCCTCGCGCGCCACGGCAGCAGGACGCTCGCGGCCGACGATGCGGCGGCATTCCGCGCGGCGTACTACACGCCCGACAACGCGACGCTCGTGATCGCCGGTCGGTTCGACGCCGCGCTCGCCGATCGCTGGATCGACTACCTGTTCACCGACTGGGAAGGTCGCGCGCAGCCTCGCCGCGCACCGCGCGCCTCGCTCCAGGCGACGTCGATCGCGAAGATCGAGGACCTCGCACAGGTCCAGCTCCGCGTCGCGATGCCGGCGACCGCCCGCTCGCGTGCGGCACGCCTCGTCGCCGCCGAGATGCTGTCGCA
>JAEWJO010000595.1 GCA_023386455.1 Pseudomonadota bacterium
AGCACCGCGACTCTGGGCCTCGGTTTGACACGTTCGAACGACGCGCGCACCTGGTTGCCGGGTCCGCAGCGAATGCGCTCGAGCACCCTGACTCCGTGCCTCGGTTCGAACGGTTCGAACCGGATCCGGAAAGACACCTCGCGTGCTTCCCGGGATCTCGTGGGAGCGAGGCGATGAGCTCGAGCACCGCGACTCCGGGCCTCGGTTCGAACGGTTCGAACCGGATCCGGAAAGACACCTCGCGTGCTTCCCGGGATCTCGTGGGAGCGAGGCGATGAGCTCGAGCAAAACGGCAGACGCTCGCAAGCGCTGGCTGTTCTCTGCGCCGATCGATCTCGCCGTGTTCGGCGGCACTGCGGCGATCGCGCTGGCGCTCGTCGCGCTCGCACCGATGCTCGGCATCGGCAACGACACGCCGGAGTGGTCGTGGATCACCGGCGTGCTGCTCGTCGATGTCGCGCACGTGTGGTCGACGTCGTTCGTCGTCTACCTCGATCCCGTCGAGTGGCGGCGCCGGCCCGCACTCTATGCGCTGACGCCGCTCGCGATGTTCGGCGTCGGCATCGCGCTCTACGCGTGGGGTGCCGACGCGTTCTGGCGCGCGATCGCGTACCTCGCGGTGTTTCACTTCGTCCGCCAGCAGTACGGCTGGGTGATGCTCTACCGGGCGCGCAATGGCGAGCGCGACCGGCTCGGCCGGTGGATCGACGGTGCGACCGTCTACATGGCGACGATCTATCCGCTCGTGTGGTGGCACGCACAGCTGCCGCGGGGCTTCGCGTGGATGAAGCCGGGCGACTTCGTCACCGGTGTCCCGCCGTGGCTCGCAGACGCCGCGGGTGTCGTCTACGTCGCGCTCCTCGCGATCTATATCGCGCGCGCCGTTCATCAGCTCGCGACGCGACGGCCGGTGTCGTGGGGCAAGCACCTCGTCGTCGCGACGACCTCGGCCTGCTGGTACGTCGGCATCGTCTCGACGAACACTGACTTCACGTTCACTGTCACGAACGTGTTCATCCACGGCGTGCCGTACATGGCGCTCGTGTACCTCTACGCGCGCAACGCGGCCCGCGAGCCCGAGGCGCGCGGTGGGGTCAACGCGAAGATCCTGACGAAGGCGCGCGGCCTCGTGATCTTCTTGTCGACGCTGTGGTTCATCGCGTACGCCGAGGAGCTCGTCTGGGATCGCGGCCTGTGGCACGACCGCGAGTGGCTGTTCGGTTCGGGCTTTGATATCGGTGACGGTGGCGCCCTGATCCTCGCGCCGCTGCTCGCGGTGCCGCAGCTGACGCACTACGTCCTCGACGCGTTCCTGTGGCGCCGCCGCGCGAATCCGCGGCTGGGCCGCATCCTCGGCTAGGATCGCGACGTGGTGCGTCCTTTCGTGAACTGGGGCAAGACGGTCAAGACCCGACCGTCGGCCTGGCACGCGCCGGCGAGCGAGGACGAGATCATCGAGCTCGTACGAGCCGCGGCACGTGACCACCAGCACGTGCGCGTCGTCGGTGCCGGCCACTCGTGGTCGGCGATCGCCGCGCCGGAGCAGATCGGCGTGACGCTCGATCGGCACGCGGGCCTTGTCGAGCTCGACGAGGCGAACCTTCGTGTCTCCGTACGCGCTGGCACGCGCCTGCGCGATCTCAACGCCGCGCTCGACGCTGCGGGCTTCGCGTTGCCGATCCTCGGCTCGATCGCCGTGCAGTCGATCGCAGGTCTCGCGGCGACCGGCACGCACGGCTCGAGCCTCGTCCACGGCAACATCGCAAGCGGTATCGACCGCATGCGGCTGATCGACGGCCGCGGCAACGTCGTCGAGTTGGCGGGCGAGACGCTCGACGGCGCGCGCGTCCACCTCGGCGCGCTCGGCGTGGTCGCGCAGGTCCGGCTGCGCATCGTGCCGAGGTTCTCGCTCGCCGAGACCGTCGAGCGCGTGCCGGTCGACGAGCTGGCGAAGAACCTGGATGCGATCGCCGCGAGTGCCGAGTTCGTGAAGGTCTGGTGGATGCCCCACACGCGCTGGGCCTACATCTTTCGCCACGAGCGCTGCACCGAGGCCATGACGCGCAAGCCGAACCCTGCGCGCCAGCGCTGGATCGACGACAACATCATGCACGCCTGGGTGTTTCCGTTCGTGCTACGCGCCGGCGGGCTGCTCGGCCTCACGGCGCCGATCAGCCGGCGCGTCGCAGGCACCCTGATGCAGCCGCGCCGCGTCGGGCCGAGCACACTTATGCTGTCGACGCCGATGCCCGCGAAGCATCGCGAGACCGAGGGCGCGATGCCGATGTCACGCGCGCCCGAGGCTGTCGATCGCACGATCCGGCTGATCGAGCGAGACAAGCTGACGGTCAACTTCATCACCGAGATCCGGTTCGTGAAGGCGGACGGTGGCTGGGTGAGCCCGGCGCACGGTGTCGATACCTGCCAGCTCGGCGCGTACTGCCACGGAGCGCGCGCGACGCCGTACTTCGCGGCGTTCTGGCGCGAGATGCGGGAGCTGGGCGGCGTGCGGCCGCACTGGGGCAAGGAGCTCGATCACACCGCCGACGAGGTGCGCGCGCTGTGGCCCGAGCTGCCGAGGTTCCTCGCCCTGCGTGACGAGCTCGATCCCGAGCGGGTGTTTGGCGGCACCTTCCATACGCGCGTGCTCGGGCCCTGAAGCTGGACCTGCCTACGGTGCGGGAGGTTCGAGGATCGCCCGGATGACCGAAGCGTCTGAACACCCCGCGTTGGCCAGCTCCGCACGCGCGCGGGCCTCCTTCTCGAGGTGATCGGCGTAGGGGGCCACGCAATAGCTTAGGCGTTGTGCAGCGTCCAGTTGAGGCAGGCGATCAGATCGTCGGGATCCTCGAGGCCGATGCCGAGGCGGATCAGCCGATCGATGCCGAGGCGCGCGACAACCTCCGGCGGCGTGAAGTACTCCGAGACGGTGCGGTGGTGGTTCACCTTCGTCACGAGGCCATCGAACGACAGCGCGTAGCGCAGCACGCCGCACGAGACGAGCGCATCGGCGAGCTTGCCGTGGCCGGCCTCGTCGAGATCGCGCACGCGGAACGCGAGCAGCGAGCCGGTGCGGACGTAGTCGCGCGCGATGACGCCGGCATCGGGATGGTCGGGGCGGGACGGGTGAAACACGCGCTCGATCCGCGGGTGCGACGCGAGGAACGCGCCGACCTTCGCGGCGGTCGCGCAGCGGCGCGCGTGCTTCTCCTTCGCGGCGGGCAGGTGCGCGACGACGCGTCGGGCGCGATCGTCGTCGAGGATCCCGCCACGCATCGCGATGAGATCCATGATCTGGTTGCCGAGCTCGGCGTGGTTCGTCGCGATGTAGCCGCCCATCGCGGCATCCTGGCCGCCGATCGCCTTCGTCATCGCGCCGGTGACGACGTCGACGCCCTGATCGAGGAGCGGCGTGCGGATGCCCCACGGCGTCGCGATCGTCGAGTCGATGACGAGGCGCGCGCCCGGCACGCGATGGACGAGCTCGACGAGCGCGGGGACATCCTGCGCGCGGCCGAGCGGGTTCGTGTAGGTCTCGGCGAACACGAAGCGGGTCTCGGGCCGGAGCGCGGCGGCGAGCGCGGCGTGGTCTCCGTCGTCGACGAGCGTGATCGTCGCGCCGACGCGCTTCGCGGTCGACTCGAAGAAGCTGCGCGTCTTGTTGTAGACCTGCCGCATCGCGATCGCGTGGCTGCCGCTGCTGATCGACACGTCGGCGACGAGCGCGACGGCCTGCATGCCGCAGTCCGTGACGAACGCGCAGGCGGCGTGCTCGAGCTCGCGAAGCATGGCGATCAGCTCGGCGGTGCCGGGCGTACCGTAGCGGGCGTAGAGGTGAGGGAGCTCGGACCACGCGCCGTCACCGGTGACGATGAACGCGGCCTTTGCTTCCTGCCAGGCGACGACATTGCGCGAGTCGCCGAGGTCGCGCTGGATCGTGCGCCGCTCGGGATGGAGAAACGGTGCATTGGCGTCGACGGCGTCGTGGAGCTCGCGCGTCGCGGCGCTCATCGCGCTGCGCGGCGGACGCTCGGCCGGCGCACGCGACGGGTCAAGCCAGTCGGCGAGCGCGGTCATTCCGCGACTCCGAGCCACAGCGTCTGCTCGACGCGGCCGAGCTCGCGCAGCTGGTCGACGACGCCGGCGATCGTCGCGTCGTCGGACGGCGAGATGAGGAAGCCGTGGTGCGTGACGAGCGGCTCACCGCGCGCGGCGCGGTTCTGTACGGTCAGGCCCGCGCGGCGCACGATCGAGTCGACCCGGCGAACGAGACCCGGGTGGGGCTCGGCCGAGATCCGCACGTAGTGGCGGCGCGGCGGGGCGGGGACGAACGGGATGTCGCGCGGCGCGGGCCACTGGACCGAGTTGTCCTGCGCGAGATCGATCAGGTCGCCGAGCACGGCGGAGGCGGTCGGCAGCGCGCCGGCGCCCTTGCCGAACAGCGACAGATCGCCCGAGGCCGCGGTCCTCATGTAGACGGCGTTGTATTCCTCCTCGACGGACGCGAGCAGGTGCCAGTCGGGGAGGAGCACCGGCTCGACGCCGGCGGTGAGCGCGCCACCGGTGCGCGCGGCGTGCGCGAGCAGACGGATCCGGAAGCCCATCGATTCGGCGAGGTCGCAGTCGGCGGGCCACAGCTCGCCGATGCCGCGAACGGGCAGCTGGTCGGGTGGGATCCACGCGCCGAACGCGCGGTACGCGAGGATCGAGAGCTTCGCGGCGGCATCGTGACCGTCGATGTCCGCCGACGGATCGGCCTCGGCGAGCCCGAGCGCCTGGGCCTCCGCGATCCCGCGATCGAGCGTCAGCTCGTCCTGCTCGAGGCGCGTGATGACGAAGTTACAGGTGCCGTTGACGATCGCCTGGAGCGACTCGACCTCATCGGCGCGATGCGAGAGGTGGCGGATGATCGGC
>JAEWJO010000639.1 GCA_023386455.1 Pseudomonadota bacterium
GGGCGGCTGCGTCGACATGGTGGCGCCGCCGCTGGAGCTCGATCCGAAGACGCTCCCCGCGCCACCGGCCGCGCCGCCGAGCGAACCGGCCGCGCCGCCGACCGAACCGGCCGCACCGCCACCGAGCACGCCCGAACCCGCGCCGGCACCGACGCAAACACCGTCGGGCCAATAGCTTGACGACACTGCCAATCCGAGGAAGATCTGCGACTCATGCCCGCGAACGTGGTTAGTTCTGACGACGTCGAGAAAACGATCACCGCCTTCACGCGCCTCGACAAGCGCGGCGACAAGAAGGCGATGAACAAGCTGGCCCAGCGACTCCAGAAGGAGCAGCCGTTCCTCCTGCAGCACGCGGCGGCCGTTCGCACCGAGCACGGGGATGCCGTCGGCGAGGCCGCGGTGTTCTACGCGACGCTCGTGTGGGCGATGTTCGATCGCGGCGATCAGGGCACGCTGCCGCGCCTCACCGCGCAGAACCTCGCCGAGGCCGACAAGGTCGTCACCGAGGCGCTGTCGAAGGTCGAGGGTCTCGCCGACAAGCCGCCGCACGAGCGCGTGTCGCCGGACCTCGTAGAGACGCAGCCGTTCATCTACGCCAAGCTCGCCGAGCTCCTCTCCGAGGACGTCAAGGAAGCAGCGATGACCGCGGAGACGGCCGGCACGATCATCAAGCCGACCGAGGTCGTCGTCGAGGCATTCGACGCCGCGCTCTCGGGGCGCCGTCCCGGCGAGCGACAGGGCACGATCGTCGCCGCCGAGAAGGTCGGCCGCAACGAGCCGTGTCCGTGCGGCAGCGGCAAGAAGTTCAAGAAGTGCCACGGCGAAGCCGCATGAGGCGCGCGCTCGCGATCGCATTGCTGCTCGCCGCCTGCGGCAAGGGCGACAAGGCGGACAAGGCGGGCTCCGCGGGAGCGCCGGTCGACAAGGCCTGTGCCGCCAAGCGCGGCGCGCTGCAGAAGGTGTTCGAGGACACCGCGAGCACGCTGAAGGCGTCGCCGATGCACGAGACGGAGGCGCAGGGTGCGCTCGATCTGCACGCCGGCCGCGAGAACCTCGTCGCGCTCGCGGAGGGCACGCCGATCGATCCGCGCGGGCTCAAGATCATCATGGTCGGCAAGACCGGCGGCATGCTCGCCACGCGCGGCGCGCTGATCGACGTCAACTGGGACGCGCAGGTCGATCCCGATGCCGAGCGAGCGGCGCTTCCCGGCGAGGTCATTCCCGACGAGCCGATCGTGATGTGGTTCGCATCGGATCTGCCGCGCACGGTCGCGATGAACTTCCTGCGCGTCGCGCAGAAGGATCGCCTCGGCAAGCTGCGCGTTGCCTATCGCCTGAAGTCGGCGACGCCGCCGCCGGACGCACCCGAGCCGATCGATCTGGCCGAGGTCGGCCCCGCGGCGGCCAAGGAAGCGTCGCGGGCGTGTCCCGCCTTCGCCGTCGATCTCGCGGAGCTCGCGAAGCAGTCGACGGTCGACGCCGACTTCGTGAAGAAGCTGGCGGTGGACGCCGGCAGCTGCAACTGCGACGTCGATCCGGATCCGCTCGAGCTCGTCGCGTACGCGATCCAGCAGCCCGCGGTGACGTTCGTCCCCGTGATGTTCGGCGAGAACGGCGCCGCACCCGTCGAGGAAGGCGCGACGTGGGCCGACGCTGGCCCGCCGTTCGCACAGCTCGCCTCGAAGGGGCCGATCCGGTTTCCGGAGAAGGCCGCGCCTCCGCCGCCGCCGAAGCCGGCGAAGTAGCGCTTACTTCCCGAAGCCCGCGACGCGGATCCACGGACCCGCGGTGTACGGGAACGACTGGTCGAAGTGGACGTGCGCGACGTACCACAGCGACAGGTCCTCGCCGTCGAGATCCTCGGCACCGACGTAGGCGGCCGGGAACGGCTGCGAGCCGGCCGCGCTGCGCGGCGAGAACGGTGCCCACTCGCCGTCGTGGTAGCGGATCGCGAACATCTCCGCGTCGTCCCAGCTGTGCGGGCGCACGTTGATCGCGGTGCGCGAGCCGACGTCGATCTGGCGCCACACGTTGCCCGCCTCGTCGGCCTCGCCGGAGTAGGGGAACCAGCCCTCCTGCTCGACGCGCTGCCAGCGACCGTCCTCGTAGCGCTCGAACGCGTCTTCCTTCGCACCGTCGAGATCGAAGTCGAACCGGAAGTGCGGGTGATACGTGTGCTGGTCGTGGACGCCGGGGCCGTAGATCGTCAGCCACGGGCACAGGCGGCCGTCGTCGTGGAACCGCCACAGCTGCGTGTACTGGTACGGACCCGTCGCGAACGTCGCCGACAGCTCGACGCCGCCGCGGAACGACTGCACGCGAACCGGACCCTGCAGCGTGCGCGTCCCGAGCGGCGTCCACCACTGACCGTGGACCTCGGTCGAGTCGCTCTCGACGTCGAGCGTCTCGCGCTGGTGATCGACGGTGACGTACGGCAGCGAGCCCTCCCACAGGACGCGCTTGCCCTTGTAGTCGGCGAGATAGACCATGATCCCGGCCGACTCGGTGAGCCGCCAGTGGAACTTCCAGTTCGCTTCCTCGATGACGTTGCTCATCACCACAGCTCCGCCGGGACCACCTGGGTCACCTGTTGATCGATGAGGTCGACGACGGCGATCAGCGACGCGTGACCACCGCCGCGCCCGAAGATGACGGCTGCCGAACGGCGCGCGAACGCGAGCTCGGCCTGCGTGCGTCCCCAGTAGTGCATGACCGACTGCGCGGCGTCGCCCATCTGGAGCTTCTGGCGCACGCGATCGTCGGTGAGCGCGACCGAGATCGCGATCGCTTCCTCGTCGCGCGACAGCATCGGCTGGCCCTTGTTGAGCTCGAGGTGCGCGACGACGCCGGCATCGAGATCGACGCACGCATCGACCGCGCGGTCGGCGGCGTAGTCGTAGGCGACGACGCGCGCGAGCCGATGACCGGCCATCCAGTGCGGCGGCTTGACGACGAGCGGCTCGGTGCAGATCACGCGGTAGCGGCCGACCTTCGCCATCGACGCGAGCCGGCGATCCTCGATCAGCGTGCGGAGCGCATCGGCGGTCTCGCCCGGCGTCAGCGGATCGAACAGCGCCGGATCGGCGAACGCGACATCGGCGGCGACGCGCTTGCTCTTCGGCGCCACCTGCTTGCCGTTGGAGGCCGGCTTCTTCGCCGCGGGCTTCGCTTTCGTCTTGCCCTGCTTGGCCTTGACGGTGTTCTTCGACGCAGCCATGGCGCGGACTATATACGGAAACTGCGTAAATCTATGAAACGACAGTGCGTTTTTGTTAGATCGCCGACGGTGCTCGGGCGTTTGATTCACCATGCGCCTCCTCTTCGCGTCGCTTCTGTTCTCGACGGCCTGCTCGAGCGCTTACGCCGATCAGGTCGCCATTCCGCAGCCGCCCGGACCGCGCATCGCGATCGGGATCGCGCCGGACAGAACGCGAGCACCGTACGACGTCCAGGTCGTCACCGAGAGCGGCGAGGTCGCACCGACCTACGCGCTGCGCGATCGGTTCTACGTCCAGGGCAACGCGAACCAGCGCTACACGATCAAGGTCAAGAACCCGACCGGTCACCGCGTCGAGGCCGTCGTCACCGTCGATGGTCTCGACGTCGTCGATGGCGAGGCGGGCGATCTGCGCAAGCGCGGCTACATCGTGCCGGCATATGGCGAGGTCAACATCGAGGGCTTCCGCACGTCGCTCGCCGACGTCGCGACGTTCCGGTTCTCGTCGGTCGACGACTCGTACGCGGGCAAGAAGGGCAAGGCGCGCAACGTCGGCGTGATCGCCGTCGCGATCTTCGAGGAGGCCGCTCCGCCGCCCGAGCAGGAGATCATCCTCGGCGACGCCCGCCACGATCGCGACTTCCGCATGAACCTCGACGAGGCCGAGGATGCGGGCCCGGCTCCGACCGAGTCGCGCGCGCGCCGCGGAAGCGATCGCGTCGCCGCGAAGCGGGAAGCCCAGGCCGAGAAGGCGCCCGCCGGCGGTGACTACGGCGGAGGCGTCGGCACCGGTGCGCCCGCGCGCGTGATGCCGCGCCCGCCGCCGCCGCCGCACGACGACGGTGATGCCGACGAGGCGTACTACGAGCCGCCCACGACGACGACGGCGCCGCGCACCAACCGCCCCGGTCTCGGCACCGAGTTCGGCGAGTCGCGTTACTCCGCCGCGAGCTACACCCGCTTCGTCCGCTCGGCGGGCCGCCCCGTCGCGATCGCGGAGCTCCGCTACAACGATCTGGGCGGCCTGGCCGCGCTCGGCATCCCCGTCGCGCCGATGCCCGACGAGGGCGAGATCATGCTGCGCGAGACCGCGGATCCGTTCCCCGGCGATCACTTCGCGCGCCCCGTCCGCTAGCGGGACGGTCCGGTCACTGCAGGTTCGGATCTTCTTCGCAGTCGTCGTACGGGTTCTTGAGGCCCGCCACGCAGAACCGATCGCGCGTTGCCGTGCACATGACGGCGCTGAGCTTGCCGTCGAACACGACCTCGACGCTGCCCTTCATCCGATCGGTCTTGCACTCGATCTTCACCTTCGTGCCCAGCCGGTCGGTGATGCGCGTGCCGCTCGGCCCGCGGAAGTTGCGGCCGATGAACACCTCGGCGTCACCGGGGCGCGTCAGCACCTCGATCGTGACCATGCCCTTGCCGGGCGGCCGCCCGGTCATGACACCGGCGTCGGTGCGGCCGGTCGTCACGCGCGTGCCCGCGTCGGGCGGTAGATCGATCACGACCATCGCATCGTCCGGCGCCTCGACGACGCCGGCATCCGCGAGGTTCTCGACGACGAGCGCGGCGTCCTGCGGCGTCTCGACGACGCGCTCGTCATCCTTCGACATCCGGGAGATCACGAAGATCGTCGCGCCCGCGCCGAGCAGCAGCACGAGCATGCCGGCGAGGATCATCGGCACGCGCGACGGCCGCTCGGGCTCGACCGCGGGCTCGTCGTAGACGTGGCTGAACGACAGCGGCTGTCCCGGCGCGACGAACTCGGGCTCGTGCAGCGGGCGGGTCGCCGGCTTCGCGCGTCGCGGCCGCGTCGCGTCGGTCGACACGATCGGCATCCCGGGCGAGGACTCGATGCCGAGGTCGGCGCCCGGCGGCAGTGCGGGCAAGCCGGTGACCGGCACCGCGTTCGGATCGTTGAGCGCCGGCAGCGTGCCCATCTGCGTCGGCGACGCGGCGATGCGCGCGGCCTGGTTCTCGAGCGCGACGAGCAGATCCGCCATCGAGTCGTAGCGGTCCTCGCGCTTCTTCTCGAGCGCCTTCATCACGACCGCCTCGAGGCTCGGCGCGATGTCGAGCGCCGGGTTCGCCGTCGTCGGCGGCACGATCGGATCGAGCATCTGCATCGCGATCGTCCGGATCATCGAGTCGCCCTTGTGCGGCACGCGGCCGACGAGCATCTCGTACATGATCGTGCCGAGCGCGTAGATGTCGACGCGGTGATCGGTGTCGTTGCGGCCGGCGGCCTGCTCCGGCGCCATGTACTCGGGCGTGCCGAACACGGCACCCTGGCGCGTCAGGCGTGGCCCGGCCTGCGTGCCCTCGACGGGCTGGACCTTCGCGATGCCGAAGTCGACGATCTTGACGAAGTCCGGCCGGCCGTCGCGATCGACGAGGAACACGTTCTCGGGCTTGAGGTCGCGATGGACGATGCCCTTGCCATGCGCGGCCGCGAGCGCGCGCGCGATCTGCGACGCGATCCGCAGCATGCGCTCGGCCGGCAGCGGCGCGGCATGCTTGATCGTCCGCGACAGCGTCGTACCGTCGACGTACTCCATCACCGAGTACGTCATGCCGTCGGGCGTCTGGCCGAAGTCGGTGACGTCGACGATGTTCGGATGGCCGATGCGCGACGCGGCCTTCGCTTCCTGGATGAAGCGCTGGATCGTCGCCTTGTCGCGCATGACCTCGCGCTTCAGCACCTTGATCGCGAGGGGCCGCTCGATGACCGCGTGCCGGACGGCGAACACGACGCCCATGCCGCCCTCGCCGATCTTGCGCTGCACGCGGTAGCGGCCGTCGAGCGTCTGGCCGATCAGCGCGTCGTACTCGTTGTCGCCCTTCTTGCGCATCATGCCGAGCGCGCTGGCGTGGCCCTCGTGCGCCGACACCGCGTTCAGCTTGTTCGTGTTCTCGCCGGCCGCCGGCGCCGCGACGACGCCGCCCGCACCGGATCCGACGCCCTGCTTCGTCGTGTGCTTGGCGATGCCGAGCTGGGTCTCGGCGTCCGCCTGCGCCTTCATGCTCGCCGACAGCACCGTCGGGTGGTTGGCGAGCGCGGCCTCGGCGGTCTCGACCAGCGGCTTACCGTCGAACGGACAGAAGCCCGGCTCGGCGAACGGTCGCTGACACGCCGGGCACTGGTAGATCATTCAGGGCAGCGCGTCGTAGAGCGAGGTCTTGTAGTACGCGAAGACCTCGCTGTTCGCCCCGACGACGAGGATGTTCTTGTCGTTGAACTTCATCGTCGTGAGCGTGCGGCCGAACAGCTCGCCCGACTCCGGCTGCGCGTCGGCGAGCACGAGCGCCGGTCCGGCCCCGAGCATGCCGGTCGCCGTATCGAGCTCGTAGACGTCGACGCCGCCGCTGACGACATCGTCGACCGCGCGATCGGGAACGCCGACCGCGAGGTACGTCGTGCCGTCGAACACGCCGACCGTCGAGCTGCGCAGGCCCTCGACGTTCAGCGTCGTGCCGACCTGCGCCATGGTCGTCGTGTCGATGACGAACACCTGGCCCATACGCGAGCTGCCCGCGTGTGCCGCGAGGATCGCGTACTGGCCGACGAGGTGGATGCGCGCCCCGGTGCCCGGCATGAAGCCCGTCGTCGTGAGCTCCGAGCCCGCGTTCGGCAGGTTGCCGCCGGCGCACGGCGCGAGTGCCGCGACCGGTACGCCGGAGAACACGCCGGCGGTGCTCCACGTCCACAGCGTCGTGCCGTCGCTCGCCATCGCCGCCGCGCGGAACATCGCGTCCGTCGACGCACACGGCGTCGGTGCACCGGTGCCGGTCAGCGTGTAGATCGTCGCCCCGGCCGCGACCTCGAGGTTCGCGCCCGCGAACGTCGCCGAGTCCGGGTTGAACATCGACGCGAACGGCGCGTCGGTGACCGCACCCGCCGGGCCCATCACGACCGCGATGTTGCCGGCGTCGATCGCGCGCTCGACGAGCGCGATCTTGCCGTTACCGTCGGTCACGAAGATCGGCGGCTCGCTGAGCGTCGCGATGAAGTGGATGCCGAGCTTCTGCGCGTTCGCACCGACCGCGGCGGCGCCGTCGGGCTTGTAGTCGAGCGTCGAGTAGTTCGGCGTGTCGTTGCTGATCACGGCGAGCTGGCCACCGGAGCTGCTCGTCGTGACCCCGACGATCGCCGTCGCGTAGTCGGTCGAGCCGATGCTCGGCTTCTCCGTCGACCGCACCCACGTCTGATCGGAGAGGTCGTCGAAGTCCGTCCACTTGCAGCCGCCGCCGAAAGCGAGTGTGACCAGGGCGCAGATCGAGAGTCGCATGGAGGTCCGCATCAGAAGCTCCCTCCGAGGGTGAGACCGGCCATGTCCGAGCCGACCACCGGCTGCAGCGCGAGCGTGCGCGCCTCGATCGAGCCGCGTGTCGCCGGCCCCTTGTCGCGGATCGTGTAGATCACCGCGGTGATGAGGGCGATGCCGCCGACGGCAAACGCGCCGTCCGCCGCGATCGAGTAGATCTTGCCGCGCAAGAACCGCGGGTCGTTGTTGTCGACGGGCGGCATGCCCGCGTCGATGTCCTTCTGCAGCTGGTCCTTCAGATCCTTCGCCTGCAGGCCGAGGTAGATGCCGCCGCCGCCGAAGATGCCGGCGATGACATACGCGACGATCGCGTCGCCATGGCCGGGCTTCTTCGCCTGCGAGATCTTGATGGTCGTCTCGGTCTTCGCGACGATCTGGATGCGCTTGGAGTACGGCTTGTAGCCGTCGCGCTTCACCTCGACGAGGTGGCTGCCCTCCGGCACGCTCTTCAGACACGGGCCGACCTGGCAGGCCATGATCCCGTCGACGAAGATCTGCGAGTCCTCGATGCCGAGGCCGGTGACGACGAGGCGGCCGACCGGCGCGCCCTTCAGCGTCGCCTTCACCGTCTTGGTCTCGCCGGGGGCGATGTCGATCGACTCGGTGTACTCGTCGTAGCCCTCTGCGGTGATCCAGAACGTGTGCTTGCCCGGCTTGATGTTCTGGCCGGGAACGAGCGGTGTCTTGCCGACGGCGCCGATGCTCTTGTCGTCGATGAAGATCGACGCGCCCGGCACGTTCGACGTCACCTCGATCCACGCGAGGTAGTCCTCCTGCGACATCACCGACACGACCTGGACGAGCTTCGTCGGGTCCGCCGCGATCGTCGTCTCGATCGGCTTGTAGCCGCGCTTCTCGATGATCAGCTTGTGCTCGCCGTCGATCGAGCCCGACCACGGCGTCTCGGCGAACTTGCCCTTCTTCTTGTCGTCGAGATAGATCGTCGCGTTCTGCGGCTCGGTCACGATGACGACGAGGCCGCGGACCTTCACTTCACCGAGGTTCTCGACCTCGGCCGACGCGGTCACCGGCGGTGCCGCGCTGCCCGACCCCGCGCTCGCGCCGGTCGCGAGATCCTTCAGGCGCTGGATCTCGGCCTGGAGCACGCCGATCGTCTTCTCGACCTTCGCCTTGTCGGTCGCGTTCGGCTCCTCCTTGAGGTACCGCGTGTAGAACTCGACCGCCTTCTCGTATGAAGGTACGTCCGAGGCCTTCTTCCCCTTCATGTGGTAGCTCGCGCCCACGTTGTAGAGGAACTGCGGGAACGGCCGGGACGCATACGCCTCCTGGAAGCCGGCGGCCGCCTCGTCGTACTTGCCCTGCAAGTACGCTGTCTGCGCCGTATCGAACGACGCCTGGGCCTTCTTCAGCGCATCGGCCGACTGTCCCCAAGCAGGGGACGTGGCCGCGGCGATCGCGAACATGATCGCGAATAGCACGCGTAATTTCATAGTCTTCTCACCCCAAACAGGACGCCATCGTAGCACGACTACCCGTCCGGAATTGTGAAGCCAGGACCGCTACGCGCCGACGAATGTGACGTTCGCCTCGACGGGCTCGCGGGTCGTCCGGGTGCGGTTGGCCGGGGCGTCCCGGTCCGCGTGGCCGAGCGCGATCCCGAACAGGATCACGTCCCTGTCCGCGATCGGCAGGCTCGCCCGCAGGGCATCCGGATACGCCGCCACCGACGCCATCGGGCACGTGTCGATGCCCATCGCCTGCGCGGCCGTCACCAGATAGCCGAGCCACACGCCGACGTCGATGTACACGTACGGCCCGAGGCGCCGGTCACACGCGACGATGGCCACATGCGGCGCGTCGAAGAACCCGTAGTTCCGCAGCCACGCGTCGTAGCGCCCGGCCTTGTCCTCGCGCGCGATCCCCATCGCCGTGTACAGCGCCGCGCCGCACGCGATCCGGTGCTGCTTGTACGGCGGCGGATAGTCGAGCGGGAACGGCACCTCGGCCCGCGGCAGCCCCGACGTCGCCGCCGCGACCATCGCCTTTGCGAGCTCGGCCGTCTTCGGCGGCTCGGTCACGACGACCCGCCACGGCTGCACGTTGCACCAGCTCGGTGCTCGCTGCGCCGCGCCGAACAGCGCGACCAGCTCCTCGCGCGCGATCGGCTCGGGCCGGAACGCGCGCATGCTCGCCCGCTCCTTCCACAGCCCCTCGAGCTCGATCACCGCGGCCTCGCGAGCACCTTGAACCGAAAGATCCCCGTCGTGTGTCCGTCGGAGAAGTGGATCCCGACACCGTAGTTCCCGACGAGGTGCATGTCCGTCACCGAGATATCCTCGGGAATCGTCTTCGGATCCAGCAGCCGCTCGCCCGTCGCCTCGCTCTGGCAATTCGCGCAGGTGCACATGATCCGCAGCTCGCGCGCCGGCCAGACATCCTCGACTCCCTCGTCCCAGACAAACCGCACCTCGCGCTTGCCGAGGCCGATGATCTCGAGAGGCATTGGCATGCCGCCCCTATACCACTTGCCCTTGCCCTGGCCGAGCCGTTGCCCCATCTTCGCGCCGTGCCAACGCGCCAACGCCGCTCGCTCTCGATGCCTCGCACCGCGGGCCGCATTCACCGCGATGGCCTGACCTCCTCGGCCACCGTCCTCGTCGAGGCCCTCGAGGCCGCGCAGAAGGACAAGGAAACCGCCGATACCTTCACGCACCCGTTCCACACCTATCCCGCGCGCCTCCACCCCGCCACCGCCAAGATCCTCGTCGAGTTCGTCGGCGAGGAGGCGACGCGCAACCAGGCCATCCTCGACCCGTTCTGCGGCTCGGGCACCGTCCTCGTCGAGGCGCGCGCCAACGGCCTGCGCGCCATCGGCACCGACCTGAACCCGCTCGCCACGCTCATCGCACGCGCGAAGACCTGGACCGTCCCGCCCAAGCGGCGCAACCAGCTCCGCTCCGTCGGCCACGCGATCGCCACCGCTGCCCTCGCTGCCGGCAAGGCCGCACGTCGCTCCTCCGGTGGTGAAGCCGCCCCGCTCCGCAAGCCCGCCGGCTTCGACCCCAACGCGCGCAACCGCCGACTCGCCTCCTGGTTCGCCCCCCACGTCCGCCGCGAGCTCGAGGATCTCGCCGCGCGCCTCGACGACCTCGCCGAGGACGACGCCGAGCTCGCCGGCATCCTCACCGCGTGCCTGTCCGCCGTCCTCTACAAGGTCTCGTCGCGGACGTCCGACACCGACGCGACGTGGACTGCTCGCAACGTCTCCCGCGGCCAGGCCGCTCGCCTGTTCGGCCAGCGCATCGAGCTCCTCGTCGCCGGCCTCGAGGATCTCTCGAAGGTCCACGGCCCGCTCGCCGAGGTCCACGAGCTCGACATCCGCAAGCTCTCGACCGTCGTCCCCGACGGCAGCGTCGCCGCCGTGGTCACCTCACCTCCGTATGCCGGCACCTACGACTACGCCGAGCACCAGCGCCTGCGCTTCGACTTCCTCGGCCTGCGCCACCGCGAGCTCGATGCCGGCGAGCTCGGCTCGCGCCGCTCGTTCGAGGCCGATCCCGAGGAGGCCAACCGGCGCTGGAAGAAGGCGCTCGCGGGCACCATCGAGACCATCGGCGCGGCGCTCGTCCGCGGCGGCGCGGCGGCGATCGTCATCGGCGACTCCGTCGCAAAGGGCCGCGCGATGTACGCCCTCGACGACCTGCGCGACGCGCTCCCCGGCGACATGATCATCGAGGCGTGGGCCTCGCAGGAGCGCCCGATGCTCGGTGCCGGCGAGCGACGCGCGTTCGCCGAGAGGCCGAAGGCCGAGCACATCGTGCTGCTTCGGCGCGCCTAGCGCAGCGGCACGTTCGCGTGCGGCTGGAATGCCGGCGAGATGTTCGACGAGCTCACCGTCGGCGTCACACCGCGGGGTGTGTAGATCTGGAGGAAGCCGACGCTGCCGCCGCCAGCGCCCGACGTGGCCCCACTAACTGTCGGATGATTCCCTGAAAACGGTGGGGAGCCTTCGATGGCTCCTTGGCCTCCGCGTCCTTCACCGTCCTGAACCTGAGCCGCGATAGCTGGCATTGTCGCTGACAGCGAGCCGTCCTGCCCCATCGGTCCCGTTTGTCCGTTGGCTCTACGGCCACTTCCGCCAGCCCCTCCATTCGCGAATACGCGACCGACAATCGACACGTTCGCTGCTTGAAGGACCACGTAACCACCGGCTCCGCCAGCCATGCCGTGCAGCGCAACTGATACGCCGAACGTGAATCCTCCTCGACCACCACCGCCGCCCGCGTTGATGGTCCCCGAGACAGAAACAGAACCCCGGCACGACACTAAGCTGAGGGCTCCGCCTCCGCCGCCTCCTGCAAACGGGCCGTCCTCAGAAGTTTGGAGGTCGTACGCCGATGCCCCCCCGACGAGCGCGATGAGCAGCGCGGGATCTGGAACAGCGGCACCTCCATTCGCAGCACCACCGTCCGTGGTGCCATTGCCGCCCGAACCTCCGGGTGTCTTTCCCCCCGCGCCTCCGCCGCCGTTATTGACGGTATTGGTGCCTCCGGAGGTCGTGAATCCTCCGCCGGGTCCATCCATGAATCCGTGCGCTGAAACGTCGAGAAAACCGTCGATCGAGACCGACTCGTCGCCAACAAGCGCCAGCGCACGTCCTTGAGGTTTGCCGGTGATGGTGATCATTGCGCCTTCGGCAACAGTGATGGTTCGAGCGTGGACCACGCAAAGTTCGGGACCGCCAGTTTGTTGGATGACGCCGCCCGTGCAGTTGGAATCGAGATTCGGATCAAAGGAGGCGCTGCCTGAGAGTGTTAACTCTGTCGATACCAAGGAGTCGCAAATGTCCGGCGTGTATCTTGGTTCGATCGAGGCGCAATGCGGCTTGGGCATGCTGAGGCAGTCCAATGCGCACGACACTTTCTCGTAACCGTTGCCCGTTGCGTTACAGGTGATCGCCGCTCCAGCCGAGCAGCTGTGAACCTCGCCGGGCGTGCAAGAGACGTCGACGCAGACGCCTGGCGTGCCGGAGACGAGCCCGTCGGCATCGCAGTACGGAAATGCCGGGTCGATGCACGTTCCAGTGGCGCAGGTCGCCGACGGATTCGGCTCGGTACAGCCGGCAAGAATGCAAATGGCGAACAACGAGGAGAACGCCAACCTTCCCATACAGTCACAATAACTGAAGCGGGCTGTGTACTGGTTCATGGTCGGTCTATCGGCCCGGTGAACTAGCGGTTGCTGTGATCTGGCCGCGGCCTGTAGACCGAGGCTTCCGGGTCACAGGGCTGACACCACATGACCGTTGGAACGAACGTTCAATTGGTGTACGAACGCCGCCATGGGGAATTACCGCGCTCTTTCTATGCTCGCGCTCGCAGCCTGCGGTAGCGACCACGGTGGCACCGCCGACGCACAGATCATCGTGACGAAGGACGCGGCGATCGACGCGAAGGTCTGGATGGATGCCCCTCCGGGACCGACGTACGACCTCTCCTGCTACGGCGCGACGGCGGGTACGAACGTCGCGGATCCGATCACCATCTCGGGCAGCACGTCGACATTCTCGATGTCGGGGCAGGCTCCTGTCGGCGCGGTGGCAGTGAGCGTGTTCAAGGTCGGCGGTGCCACCGCCGCGGCGAGCACGACGAGCGATGCGCAAGGCAACTTCACGCTAACGAACGTCGCGACCGGCGGGACGGCGCTCGAGCACCTCGTCGCGAGCAAGGCGACCTATCGGACGACGTACCTGTATCCGTCAGATCCGGTCCGCGCGAGCATCGCGGGTGTTCCAGCCATCGTGATCACCGAGCAAATCTTCGACCTCATCGCCACCATGGGGGCAAACGTCACCCAGGACGACGACGTTAACGGCTCGCTGTTGATCGCAGTCACGGACTGCAGTGTCGCGCAGCCGACGCCGCTCGAGGGCGCCACGCTCTCGGTCAAGCAGGGCAACACCGAGGTCGGCGACGTGTTTGACCTCGGCGCGTTCGTCGCTGGCGCGTTCTTCGTGTTCAACGTCCCCGACGGCGCAACGGACGTGACGGTGACGTTCGACAACATGACGTTCCCTGTTCACACCGTCATGGCGCACAAGAAGGCCAATGCCACGGCGCCCGGTACGATCACGGCAACGAACATCCTCCCCGGCCCCCTGAACTGATCGGACGTGGTAGACGACGGTCGTGGAGACCGTCGCGTTCCTCGAGACCACGGGTGACCGACACACCCAGGTCGTCGGCGGCCTGACCGCTCTCGAGCGGCGCATTCGCGAGGTCGCGAAGGCCGGCGCCACGCGTGCCGTCGTCGCAGCGGCTCCGGTCGACATCGCGCGGCCGCTGCCGATTCCCGTCGAGTACGTCGCGCCGGGCACGCCAGCGCCGTCAGGTGCGCGCATCGAGCGCGCCGACGTGATCGCGGGTGTCGAGCTCGTCGACGACGCTGCACGCGGCAAGGCCGAGTGGGCGCTCATCCGGCGCATGAACAAGTCGTTCGAAGGACCCGTCGACGCGCTGATCAACTGGCGCTTCTCGATGCGGATCACGCGCGTGCTGTCGCATCGCTCGCTCGCGGTCACGCCGAACCACATCACGATCACCGCGATCCTCATCGGCCTGTTCGCGTCGTTTCTCGCGAGCCGTGGGCACTACTGGAGCTTCGCGCTCGCCGGCGTGCTGCTCGAGTTCAACTCGATCCTCGACTCGTGCGACGGCGAGCTCGCGCGCCTGCGCTACCAGTACAGCAAGCTCGGCCAGTGGCTCGACAACCTGTCGGATGACATCGTCGACAACCTGTTCATCGTCGCGTGCGGTGTTGGCATCGGTGGCGTGTGGCAGTGGCTCGGCATCGCCGCGGCGAGCGGGCGCGTGCTCGTGTCGCTCGTGACGTATCTCGACGTGTACCGGCGGACGGGAACCGGCGACGTGTTCGCGTTTCGCTGGTGGTTCGAGAGCGGCAAGGCGACCGCGGACGACGTCTACGATCCGAAGGCGATCACGACGTGGCTGCGATCGTTCGGCCGCCGCGACACGTTCGTGTTCATCTGGATGATCGCGTGTGTGTGTGGCCTGCCGCACTGGGTCGTCGGCCACGGCCTGCTGATCGCGGGAGTGAACGTCGGCTTGCTGGTCCTGCACTTCACCGTGTTCCGGAAGACCCGGGCGTAAGGCGGCTGACCTCGCCGCCAGGGCGGGACGAATTCGCGAAACTTCGTCGGAGGTCGGTCGATACGATCGCCATGGAAGCGCGCGACTGGGAGGCGGAGGGGACATTCGAGGAGCGGATCGAGAACGTCGAGGCGGCGATCGCGAGTCTTCGCCAGGCGCTCGCAGAGGATGACGCGCCGGGCGCGATCCTCGCCGGTGCGCAGCTGCGGCGCGCGCTCGAGGTCGCGGAGCTGTCGGCGATCGCGATCGGCGTCGCGCAGGTCGACCGGCATCCCGAGGCCGCAGCGGCACTGCTCGCGGTGCACGTCGCGGCACTGCCACTGCTCGAGCGCGTGCCCGTGCGGCTGTACGGCTACGCATCGGTGCGGCGGTTTCTCGCCCGATTTCGCCTCGATGTGTGAAAGCATCGAGGAATGAGGGCCATCGCGATCGCGCTCGTGCTGTGTGCGTGTGGCGGAGGCGGTGGTGGCGGCGGCGGTGGTGGCGGCGACGATACGGCGGATCCGGACGGCGGCGGCGGCGGGAGCGGCGAGCTGACACTGCGCGAGCGACAGCGGAAGCTCGCGATGGATCTACGCGGCTCGCCGAACTTCATGATCGGCATCGGCAACGACAACCAGGGGCCGTACGACAACGACGTGCCGATCGATCTGCACTACGCGTATCTCGTCGGCTACGGCGACGGGACGGGCTGGCCGACCTGGAACGCGGGCGGCGACTATCCGTTGTTCTTCGAGCGCACGGCGACGATGCACGGCGCGACCGGCATGTTCACGTACTACCAGCTCGCGCTCGAGCTCGAGAACACGAACGACGCGGTGCTGATGGACACGGCGCGGATGCACCAGTACCTCGTCGACGTGAAGCTGCTGTTCAGCAAGATCGCGGAGCACGGGATGCCGGCGGCGGTGAACTTCGAGCCGGACTTCTTCGGCTACCTGATGCAGCGCGCGGCGATGGGCACACCGCCGGACATGATTCCCGCGAAGGTGCACCACGCCGATGTGCCCGAGTGCGCGAGCTTGCCGGAGAACGCGGCGGGCCTGGCGCGCTGCCTCGTCGCGATCGCGCGCGCGAATGCGCCGATGGCGCGCGTCGGATTTCACGCATCGATGTGGGGCAGCTGGTACGACGCGCTCGATCCGGCGGCGGACGTCGAGGCCTCGGGCCGGGCGGTCGCGGACTTCTTGAACTCGGTCGGTGGCGGGGAGACGGACTTCGTCAGCGTCGAGACGCTCGATCGCGATGCAGGGTTCTGGGAGACGAATGGCGGCGGCGCGACGTGCTCGGTGACGGGCGGGACGCGCGGTGCCGTGTACTGGGACGAGGCGAACGTCGGGCTGCCGAACTTCAGCCAGCACCTGCGGTGGGTGAAGGCGCTCACGGAGCGGCTGCAGCGACCGGCGCTCGAGTGGCAGACGCCGCTCGGCGTGCCGTCGACGACGTGCGGTGGGACGAACGAGCACTATCGCGACAACCGCGTGCACTACTTCTTCGGGCACGTGAATGATCTGATCGATGCAGGCATCGCGGGGATGACGTTCGGGACGGGCGCGGGCGCGCAGACAAACCTCGCGACCGACGGCGGGCAGTTCAAGGCGGCCGCGACGGCGTACAAGGGGTCGCCCATTGCGATGTGAAGCTCGCTTCGCCGCGTTCCACGTGGGACGTCGCCAATCGGCCTCGAGCCCGAGCGCGCCGCGGTTGGCCCCTCGACCCAGGCGCACGGCGCATTGCGATCACGTTCCTGTCTCTGCGTGCGGCACACCGACGCTTTGTTTCGTCACGGATACGCCGTGTGCGCTCACCGCTTCTTTCAGCGGCTGATCCGGTTCTGTCGGCGGTCTGGCACCGTCGTACGCCACCACGCGACGTCCCACGTGGGAGACCGCCGGTGGCAGGTCGCGAACAATATCGACCCGCCGCCGTCTCGGCTTGCGCTCGCGGAGCAAATAGGCGAGACGCTCTTCGTCGGCGATTTCCTGGTCGAGTGCCGCGGCCTCCTCGGGAGTCCAGGGCGGACGATAGGTCCAACGGATCACGAGCTCCTCGCGCGTGCCGGCACGGCCGGTGATCGAGAGGAGGCCATCGTGTAGCGCGCGGTGGTGACCCGAGCATTATGCCGACTACGTGGTTATGCCGCGTAGGCCCTCGGCCCCGACGAAGACGCAGGTTCTCTACGCGGCATAATCCGGGCATCTGATCCTGGTCCCTGATCCGGCTCGCAGCCGGGATG
>JAEWJO010000706.1 GCA_023386455.1 Pseudomonadota bacterium
GCTTGTGGGACGTGCGCCGCTCGCAGCTCTCGCTCGTCGGCACGCAGCGCGCGCGCAAGAAGCCGGCGACCGGCGAGCACGACGACCTGACCGGCACCGTGCTGCCCGGCAGGTTCCGGCTCGATGGTGTCGTCGCACGCGGCACGTTCGGCACCGTCTATCGCGCGCACCAGCTGTCGGTCGAGCGCGACGTCGCGATCAAGGTCCTGCACGCGGACATCGATCCGGTCTCCGAGGACGGCCGCCTGTTCGTGCACGAGGTCCGCGCCGTCGGCCGCATCGATCACCCGCACGTCGTGCGCATTCATCAGGCCGACATCACCGCCGACGGCAGGCTGTTCTACGCGATGGAGCTGCTCGATGGCCGCGACCTGCAGGCGCTCGTCGCCGGAGGTCCGCTGCCGCAGGCGCGCGCCGTCAAGCTCGTGGGCCAGCTGCTCGCCGGTCTCGGCGCCGCGCACGAGGCGGGCCTCGTCCACGCCGACGTCAAGCCCGCGAACGCGATCGTCGTCGAGCGCGACGGTGCCGAGCGCGTCGTGCTCGTCGATTTCGGCCTCGCTCGCCTGCGCAACCCCGACCGCGCCGCCGAGTCCGCCGGTGGCACGCCCGCGTTCATGGCGCCCGAGCAGCTCCAGGAGGGCCGCGTCGACGCGCGCAGCGATCTGTTCTCGGTCGCGCTCGTGCTCGTCAACCTCCTCACCGGCTGGCGCCGGGCGAACGCGCAGATGATCGTGCCGCCGCTCGACGGCATCACCGACAAGGAGCTGCGCGACGTGCTCGCGAAGGCGCTCGCGATCGATCCGGGCGCGCGCTACCAGACCGCGCGCGAGCTCGCCGCCGCGCTCGCCCAGCAGAAGCTCGAGCAGCCCGAGAGCAACCCACCGGCGCCGGCGCCGCTGCCGTTCCGCCTGTTCGCGCCGCTGACCGAGGAGGACCGCGGGCGCCTGCACGGCCGCGAGCTCGACGTCGCGACGCTCACCGAGCACGTCCTCTACCGCCGCAGCGTGATCTACACGGCGCCCTCGGGCACCGGCAAGACGTCGCTCCTGCGCGCCGGCCTCGTGCCGCGCCTCGAGACGCTCGGCATGACCGTCGTCTACCTGCGCTGTCGCAACGCCGCGTCGACCTCGCTCGTCGCCAAGATCGCACCGGACGCGACACTCTCCGAGGTCACGTCCGTCGCCGATGCGGTCGCGCGCCATCACGCCCAGCGCGCCGGCAAGCTCGTGCTCGTGCTCGACCAGCTCGAGGCCGCGCTCGCCGATGGCGATCTCGTCGAGTCCGCGCTCGACTCCGCGCACTGGCCACCGACCGCGGACGTCTCCGTCGTGCTGTCGATCCGCGAGGATCACCTCGCGCGGCTCGTCGCGCGCACGCAGAGGATCGAGCCCGGCATTCCGCTGCTCCGCCTGCCGCCGCTCACCGTCGAGGGCGCGCGCACCGCGATCACCGCCCCGCTCACCGAGGCTCGCCTCGCGATCGAACCCGAGCTCCTCGACGCACTGCTCGCCGACCTGCGCGATGCCGCGACCGCGCTCGCGCCGGAGATGGGCTGGGGCGACGCGGCAAACGCGGTCTACCCGCCGCACCTCCAGCTCGCGTGCTCGCTGCTGTTCGAGGCGCTCGGTTCGGGCGAGGCGACGCTGACGCTCGCGCACTACAAGCGGCTCGGCGGCTTTGCCGCGATCGTCGGCGAGCACCTCGAGCGCGTGCTCGATGTCGAGCTCGCAGATGGCCGCGACGTGATCGCGCGCGACCTGTTCGTCGCACTCGTGACGAGCGCGCACGAGCGCGCGGTGCGGCCCGAGACCGAGCTGCTCGCGATCGTCGGTGCGAGGCACGAGCCACATCAGGTGAGCGCGGTGCTCGAGATCCTGCGCCAGCGCGGTCTGCTGCTTCGTGTCCGCGGCGACGGCGAGCCGAGCTGGGAGCTCGTGCACGATAGCCTCGTGCCGCGCGTGCTCGCATGGATCGATCGCAAGGACCTCGCGCGCCGCCGCGCGATCGAGCTCGTGCGCCATCACCTGCGCCACTCGCAGCCCGACTCGCCGAGCTTGCTCGATCGCAAGGAGCTGCGCGAGCTGCGGCCGTACGAGGCGGCGATCGCCGAGCTCGATGCGGAGTGGCGTGCAACGCGCGGTTCGATCGAGTGGACGCCGCTCCGGCTTGTCAGGTACTCGCGCACTGTATTGCGACGACGTGCGCTGCTGTTCGGCAGCGCGCTCGTCGCCGCGCTCGCAGTCACGGGTTTTGCGGTGATCCGCAACCGGATCGATGCGGCCGCCCGTGCGCGCGAGCAATCGTTGTTCGATCGCGATATGGGCCGGTTCACGATCGAGCTGGCGCCATTCGACTGGGATCCAGACGCATTGCACGCGGTCCCTATCGCGGCAACCGACCTCAAGCATCTCGACTGGCACCTGTATTACCCCGATGCGTCGGACCCGAGCGAACGCGGGAAACCGTTCGATCCGCGCCACCTCGTGATCGGATCCGAGGCGGTCGGCGCCACGCATCGCCGGCTCGTCGAGGCGCAGGGTGGGCGTGCCGTGCTCGAGATCACCGGACGCGGCGTTGGTAAGGAACGCTGTACGAGCGCAATCATTCCGCTCACACTGCCGGGTTTTGCGGTGCGCGCGAAGGAACAGGTCCTTCGCATCCTCGTGCCCACGTGCACGGCGTCGCGTGCAGGCACGATCGAGATCGCCCCAGGTCCGTTCATCTACGGCGGCTCCGGAGAGCCACCTGCGCCCGACGCTGTGCTCGACCCGTCGATCGCGATCGAGAGTCGAATCACGCTTCCCCGATTCTGGATCGACCGCACCGAGGTCACGAACACTGCGTTCAGCGTCTTCAGCGAGATGTCTGCGATCACCGGAATCAAGTTCCCGAACTACCCGAGCGCAGTCGGACTTGGCGATCCAGGTGGCCCACGTCACCCGGTCACGTTCGTCACCTGGAGCGATGCCCGAGCGTATTGCCGGTGGCTCGGCAAGCGGCTGCCGACCTCGCAACAGTGGGTGCGAGCCCTCCGCGGCGGCGAAACGCTGCGCGACGGCTCTCCCAACCCACATCCCCGCCGCAATCTCCCGTGGGGCGACGATCGGCGGCCGCCGCCCGCGCGCCTCCAGAATACCGCAGACCCCGGCACAGCGACCGTCGGTTCGTATCCAGAGGACCGCGCTCCCGACGGGGTGCTCGATCTTGCCGGGAACGTGCTCGAATGGACCGATACGAAAGCGGGCGACGGTTTCCGCCTGGTCCGCGGTGGCGGTGTGTTTTCCACCGAGTCGTACGAAGCCCTGTTGAACATGATGGGCCCCGAGAACCCTCGTGTCGCCACGTATTCGTTCATGGACCTCGGTCTGCGCTGCGCGTACGTCGAGGACTAGTCCGGCTGCGGGCGCGCGGTCGACGCGAGCGGCAGATTGTCGACGAGCCGCATGAGTGCGGTCGCGTCGTCGACTGGATACACGATCCCGGGACGATCCAGTCCGTCCGGAAACACGCGGATCAGCTCGCCAGCGAGGAGGATCTGCGCGCGGTGATATCGATCTGGCTCCGTGCTGGGCAATGCAACTTCGCAGCACGGCGACGTGAGGAGGCCCGGCATCGACGCGCCCGCGCGCCGGCGAACGAGCCTGAGCAAGGCGCTAGCGTCACCGCGCGACGCGATGCGAAGCGGCCAGGCGGTCGTATTGATACCGTGCAGCACGGTCGGTAGCGCATCTAGATCGAGCACGCGCTCGTATGGTTCACCGGCGGTGATCGATCGCGGATCGACGGTGTCCTTTCGAAGCTCGGTCGCGTTCACGAGCAGGTAGCGGCGTTCGCACGCGAAGCCGCCGCACTCGTAGTGGCGGGCGAATACGAGGTCGCGAGTTCCGTATACCTCGACGCCGGTGATGTCCGAGAGCGCGCAGATCGTCGCCCGACCGTGACCCGAATCCGCCGTCAGGCAGCCGAGGAGTCGGATCGCGGTGATGCCGAGACGCGCGAACACGTCCTCGTCGCGGAGGCCGCGAAAGAACGACGTGACCGTCGGACTGGCAGCGTCGATCACCCAATCGCCGAGGACGAGCAACGACTTATCGGCCGTCGAGTGGCCGATCAGATCGAGCGTCTTCTCGGTCGGAGCGACGTTGGACGCGAGCAGATGACCGATGACTGCCTCGAGCTCATGGCGGTCCTCCACGAGGATCGTGTGCTCGATCCGTGCGGCGATCTCCTCGAGATCGGGGTCCGGGCCGCGGGTGATGATCGACAGGTTCGGTCGTGCTAGCAGGACAGGGCGATCGATCATGTGCGGCGCTTCCTCGGCACAGTCGCGCCACCTTGTGCACGCGGGGTCTTGGTCAGGGGAACAGCCGCCGCACCGAGCACGCGCGAGTCGACGAACAGCGCGCCACTCGAGGGCGCGTTCGCGGGACCGACCTCCGTGAAGCCGGGCTCGGGAGGAAGGACATCATTCTGGAAGTCGAGCCAGAACGTGCCGAACGGGGGCCGTCCCGGTACGAGCGATGCGCCGCGCTCCCAGAGCGCGACCGCGGCGCGCGGACCCTGCTGTTGCCGGATCTCGCCGTACACGCCGTTGAAGCGTCGACCGGCGAGCGGACCGTCCCAGTACAGGACAGAACAGAACTCGTACGGTCGCGCATACGCGCCCGGCGGAATGCGGGAGGGCTGCCTGGTGCCGAGAGTGTTCCAGTAATTGGATTCGAGCCAGACCGCGCCGTTCATCCGGCCGCCGGGCCACATCGGTCCGATCTGCGTGAGGCCGCCGAACGCGTAGCCCGCGTAGTCATCCGCCTGGATATCGGCGACCGTGATCAATCCGCGCCGTACGGCTTCGGGGTTCTTGCCGAGATCGACGGGAATCAGAGCCGATGGGTCCCACCCGAGCTGATCGGGTTCGTCGGCCCAGAAGCGGCAGATCATGGGTCCAGTCAGCGATCCGACAAATGCACCGAAGCCATAGAACACGGAGCGGGTCATCGATCCTCCTCACGTCTTGGTGTTACTGCCCCCGCCTGCACTCCCCCGTTTGAGCTCGAAATCGTTGATCAGGTTGTAGAGGTGCGAGCGCGCCAGATCGAGCTGACGCGCCGTCTCGCTGACGTTCCATTCGTTGCGCTCGAGCGTCTCGAGCACGAAGCGGCGCTGGAACTGCTTGGTCGCCTCGGACAGCGTCTGCGCCTCGGTCTCGCGCTGTGCCTTGGGAAACACGTGGTGCTCCTGCAGCGTCGTCGCGCGCTCGCCGTGTGCGCGGATCACCGCGGCCTCGATCGCGTGCGCGAGCTGGCGCGTGTGACCCGGCCACGAAGCCTCGCGACATGCGGACAGCACGCGGCGCGAGACCGCGAGCGCCGGCAGCTTGTGGCGCTTGCAGGCCTCGGCGCAGAAGTGCTCGACGAGCTCGGGGATGTCATCGCGGCGCTGCTCGAGGCCGGGCACCTCGAGCGGGACGACGTGCATGCGGTAGTAGAGGTCCTCGCGGAACTGCTTCTTCGCGACCTTCGCGGCGAGGTCTGCGTTCGTCGCCGACAGGATCCGTACATCGGCCCTGATCGCCGACGACGAGCCGAGCGGGTGATACTCGCGCGCCGAGATCAGCTGGAGGAGCTTTGCCTGCGCGCTCGCGGACAGCTCGCCGACCTCGTCGAGGAACAGCGTGCCGCCCTCCGCCGCCGCCACCTTGCCCTGCACCTTGCGCGTCGCCGTCGAGTGCGCGCCGCGCTCCGCGCCGAACAGCTCGCTCTCGATCAGCGTCTCCGGGATCGCGGCGCAGTTGAGCTCGACGAACGGACCGTTCGCCCGAGGACTGTTGTTCGCGATCGTTCGTGCCAGCATGGACTTGCCACTACCCGACGGTCCCGTGATGAGGACATCGACGTCGAGCGGCGCCACCGTCGCAGCGGACTGCAGGAGGTGAGCCAAGGCTCTGGAGCGACCGATGACCTCGGTACACCGCATCCGGCCGCGGATGTCCGCCGTGTGGTCGAACCGCTCGAAGTCGTCGCGTCGAACCAAATGGTCGGCGAGCGGTGCGAGCTGCCGCGCGAACAGCTCGGCGCGCTCGCGATCGATCGGCTGGAACTTCGCGCGACCCTGCAGGTACACGACCCCGATCGGTGGCTCCGTTCCAACGGGCGCACAGAGCACCGCCTGGATGTCGTGCTGGCGGACGCTGCCGAGATCCGCGAACCGAGCGTCGTCGAGCGCGGACGCCGTCTCGACCGTGGTTCCCTCGGTGATCGCGCGCGCAATGATGCCGCGCGAGATAGACGCGCGGATCGTCTCGAGGTCTTGGTCGGTGCAGTGGTAGCCCTTCCAGAACCGCGGGCGGCTCGCGTCTTCAGAGTAGAGCTCGAGGTATCCGGTGCGCGCGCCGGTGACGTCGCAGATGAGCGCGAGCGATTGATCCAGAAGAGGCTCGATCTCGTGCTCGCTACCGAGGTCGAGGAGCCTTCGATAGAAGTCTCGCTCATGCGCGAGGGCCTCCTCGCGAACCTGTCCACCTGACATCAGAGAACGATACGACGGTGTCCGCAGACAAGGACACTCCCGCATGCCCACTGTCCGTTGCGATGGACACTATCCATGTGGGGTGCAACATTCTGCGGCACACCAAGTGCGCGAACACGCGTGTTGTTCGTGAATTGGTGATCTCGGCCCGCGATCGCGTTGACTGCGAGCTGATGGTTTTGGACGCTTCCACCATGCGGCTCTCTCGCCGCAAGAAGGGTGGTTGTATATATGAAGAAACAGGACAAGCCCAAGCGCAACCTCGCTGCGCTGCTCTACTCGCCGGTGGCGGCCTCGCTCGTCACCGTGCTCACGCTCGGCGTGGCCGCCGCAAAGGCGCCGCACTCAGCGGGCGACTGAGGCGACGACGGGTATGCGCTCCGTGTTCGTGAGCACGCCAGGATTTCTGGGCCGCATCGCGGGCGCTACCCGTTGCTCGTTCTGGGTGGACGACCCGGTCGACCACGACTTCGACGCGACTCGCCTGATCGAGATCGATCTGGCGAACACGCCGAGTGCCGCGGTCGCCGGCTCGATCGCCTGGAGCGACGTGCAGGTCGACGACTGCTTCCCCGGCCCGACCGGCAACCTGATGGGCACGACCCTCGGTCCCGGCTGGCCGGAGATGCAGCTGGCCGGCCTCGTCTGTCTCGAGCAGAAGTTTCGTGACGCGTTGCCCGACGCGCTGCGACCACCGTGTCCGCCGAGCGGCGTGCACGGCCGCGACTACGAGTTCCACTCCGTCGTGTACTGGCCCGGCACCGACGACCCGCGCGCGGGCAAGCGCTACGCGGGCCACCACGGCACGATCGTCGCACAGCAGGGTGGCGTCGCGCGCGTCGCGATCTTTCCGCCGACGACGTCGGACCGGCCGGGCGCGAAGCCGATGCTGCTGTGGATCGATCTGACATCGCCCGACGAGTGCGACGCCGGGCCGCACAGCGTGACGAGGCTCGGCAGAGACGGCGTCACCGAGGGGCCGGTGTTCCTGATCGCCGGCACCGTGGGCTGATGGCATCGATCACGATCGCCGGCCGCGACAACGACAGCACCGTGCAGGGCATGATCGACCGGTGCCACCTCGTGCATCGCGCGGGCACGCTCGCCGAGCTGCGCGCGGTGCTCGATGGGCTGCCCGACGGCACGGGGCCGGTCGCGCTCGATCTCGTCGGCCACTCGACGCGCCCGGCGCGGATGCTGCGGCTCGATCAGACGGTGATCGACATGTTCGACGCGAAGGTCGACGCGTTCTTCCGGCAGCTCGTCGCGGATCGCGTGCTCGCGCGGCTCGGCGTGACGTCGCTGCGCCTGCTCGGCTGCTCGACCGCGACACTGCCGCCGGGCCAGCGAACGATGCAGCGGCTGGCGCGCGTGCTGGGCGTTGCGGTGTACGGCACGACGAAGCCGATCATGAAGAGCCACTACACGCACGACGGCTTCAACGCGGCGTTCGGTCACCTGCTGGTCGAGTCGGCGCAGCTGCCGCTAGGCTGAGAGCCACGTCGAGATGCGGCCCGCGATGTCGGCCGGATGCTCGAGATGCAGGAAGTGGCCCGCACCGGCGATCACGTCGCGGCCGTACTCGCCCGCGAAGCGGCGGCGATCATCGATCGGCGCCGGCAGGATGCAGCCGTCATCGGCGCCGTGCAGGTACAGCAGCGGCGTTGTGATCGGTTCTGCGAGCTCGCGCAGCGCCTCGCGTCCGACGCGCGCGGCGGCGCGGTAGTAGTGGATCGGCGCGGGCATGCTCGCGCGCAGCATGTCGTGCAGCTCGGCGCGCTGGACTGCCGAGAGCTGGAAGCTCGGTGACCAGCGCCCCCACAGGCGATCGATCAGGCGGAAGTCGCGCGCGGACGCGAAGTACTCGGCACCGGGTGCCTGGAACAGGCCCATGTACCAGCTCGCGCGCAGCTGCGCGGGCGAGCGAAGCCGGCGCAGGAACGTCAGCGGATGCGGAACCGCGAGCGTGACGGCACGCGAGATCTTTTGCGGCGCGCGCGAGCAGACGGCGTACGTGAGGACCGCGCCCCAGTCGTGGCCGACGAGATCGACCGGCTCGTCCGGAGACCAGCGATCGATCATCGCGATCACGTCGTCGACGAGATCCGCGAACGCGAAGGTTGCCGGCGTCGGCGACGGAGCGTAGCCGCGCAGCCACGGCGCGAGCACGCGGTGACCGCGCGACGCGAGCTCGGTCAGGAACGACTCGGCGGTCGGCGGGTGATCCGGGAAGCCGTGGAGGAACAGGAGCGGCCGCGCGCCGTCGCCGCTCGCGAGCGCGTGAAACGTACCCGCCGGGAGATCGAGGGTGACGCGATCCACGGGCTACGGCGTGTAGCCCATGTCCTTCATCGCCGACTCGAGCTTGGACTCGACGGTCGCGAGCTCGGCGGCGGTGATGCGATCGGTGCGGAACGAGAGGAGCAGCGACTTGTCCTTCAGGGTGTGGCGGAAGCCGCTCTTGCCGAGCAGGCCGCCGACCTCGAACATGACGTCGACGATCGGGCCCTGTCCGGCGAACTGCACGCGGACCGGCTCGAGCGTGTTGCGGGTCCACGCGCGCGCCTGGTTGATCCAGTCGGTGACCTTCTTCTCGGTGGCCGCGGGTGTCAGCACGAGATCGATCTCGAGATCGAGCGAGCGGAGCGAGCCCATGAGCGAGGTGAGCGGATCGCCCTTGCCCTCGGGCGCGACCATCGCGAAGCGCGCGCGGTCGAGCTGGTAGCCGGGCTGGAAGTCATGCTTGCCGACCTCGCCGAAGACGCAGCGACCGCTCGCACCACCGACGAGCGACTCGATGTCGGCGACCTTCGCGGCGGCGGCCGGGGCATCGGCGGCGACGGTGAGCGCGTCGGCGAGCTCGGTCGACTTGCCGAACAGACCGGAGAGGAACACGACGTGCGTCGCCTTCGCGGCATCGCGCGACCAGATGTCGCCGGGCGTCTTCGCGGGCCACTGGATCGGCAGCGCCTGGACGTGGATCGTGCGCGCGCCATTGACGCCCGGAGCCTCGAGCGTCCAGCTGAGCTTGCCGACGGACTTCGCCTCGGTGCCCGGGACGATCGAGGACAGCATCGTGCCGAGCTTGTTCGGATCGCGCAGCGTGAGCGCGAGGTACGCGCACGCGCCGTCGCCGCAGCCGAACAGGCCGATCGCCTGCAGGTCGGTGTTGAGATCGATGTCGGCCAGCCGGAGCGCGGGCTCGATCATCGGGCTGACCTTCGTGAACGCCTCGGCGGGCTGGGCGCCCGCCTGCAGCTTGATCGCGGACGCGTAGCAGGAGAACGCCATCTCGCCCCACCAGGCCGCATCCTTCGGCACGAAGAACGTCACCGAGCTCGTGATCACGGGAGAGACGGCGGGACCGTCGATCTTCGTCGGCGTGCGGTCGAGCGGCGCCGCGGCCTCCTTCGCGGTCTTCTCGACCGGCGACGGTGGCGGCGCGTTCTTCGCCTTGTCCTTGCAACCGACGACACCCAGCAGAGCTACGAGCACCCATCCACGCTTCATGGCCGGGCACTGTACACAAATTCCCGTGGGGGGAGCAGACGGACTACGATGCGGCGCGATCCGCGACGAGCTGGTGCTCGACGAGGCGGCGGTACGTGCCACGCCGTGCCATGAGGTCGTCGTGGCCGCCCTGCTCGACCACGCGGGCGCCGTCGATCACGACGATGCGGTCGGCGTCCCGGACGGTGCTGAGGCGGTGAGCGACGATGATCGTGGTGCGGCCGGCGCGGACGCGGAGCAGCGCGGCCTGGACCGCGGCCTCGGACTCGGCGTCGAGGTTCGACGTCGCCTCGTCGAGGATGAGGACCCGAGGGTTCGCGACGAGCGCGCGGGCGAGCGCGATGCGCTGCTTCTGGCCGCCGGAGAGCTTCGTGCCGCGCTCGCCGATGATCGTGTTGTAGCCGTCGGGGAAGTGCTCGATGAAGTCGTGCGCGTACGCGTCGCGCGCCGCGGCGTGGATCTCGTCGTCGGTGACGCCCTCGCGGCCGTACGCGATGTTGTCGCGGATCGTGCCGGCCCACAGGACCGGTTCCTGCGACACGATCGCGAGGGACCGGCGAAGCTCGCCGAGCGACAGCGCGCGGACGTCGACGCCCTCGTAGAGCACGCGGCCGGCATCGACGTCGTAGAAGCGATAGAGCAGCGAGAGGACGGTCGACTTGCCGGCGCCCGACGGACCGACGAGCGCGACGACCTCGCCCGGATGGATCTCGAGGTCGACGTTCTCGAGCACCGGCTGGGTGCGGCGCGCGGGGTACGCGAAGCTGACGCCCTCGAGCTTGATCGAGCCGGCGCCGGCGGGCAGCGGGAGCGGCGCGTCGGGCTCGCGGATGTCGGGGATCGTGTCGACGACGGCGAACAGGCGATCGGTCGCGCCCGCCGCGCGCTGCAGGCCCGCCCACACGCTCGCGAGATCGGCGAGCGCGCCGGCGACGATGAACGTGTAGAGGAAGAACGAGGTCAGATCGCCCGGCGTGAGCTCGTGGTTGATGAGCGCCCGGCCGCCGAGCCAGATCACCGCGGCGACGCCCGCGTAGCCGGCGCTCATCGCGGTCGCGAAGAACGACGCACGCCAGCGCACGAGGTGGAGGGTCTTCTGGAACGCGCCCTCGATGCCGGTGCGGTAGCGCTGCGCCTCGTAGCGCTCGCGAACGAAGGACTGCACGGTCGAGATCGCGCCGATCGACTCCTGGACCTGGCCCGAGACCTTCGCGAGCTGGTCCTGGACCGCCCGCGACATCGCGCGGATCTTGCGGCCGAAGTAGATCGTCGTCAGGACGATCGGCGGGACGATGCCGAGCATGAGGAGGGTCAGCTTGACGTCGATGATGAACAAGAGGATCAGCGCGCCGATGATCTGCACGCCGTTGCGCATCGCGATCGACAGCTCGCTGCCGACGACGCCTTCGATGACCGTGACGTCCGACGCGAGCCGGCCGACAAGCTCGCCGCTGCGGCGCTCGTGAAACCACGCGAGCGGCAGGAGGAGCAGGCGATCGAACACGAGCCCGCGCAGATCGGTGACGACGCGCTCGCCGAGCCACGACAGGCTGTAGTGGCGGAGCCACACGAACAGCGCGTTGACGACGAACAGCGCGAGCATGCCGACGACGATCCAGTCGAGCTTCGCGGTCGTCGTGTTCTTCATGCCGACGTCGACCGCGTACTTCGCGGCCTGCGGGTAGACGAGCGTCAGGCCCGACGCGGCGAGCAGCATGATGACCGCGAACATGAATCGGCAGCGGTACGGCCGCATCAGCACGGTCAGCCGCCACAGCACCGCGAGTCGACGCTTGTCGCGCGGTGGCTCGCCCGGCCCGTCAGGCGGATCGACGTAGGGCGCGCTCACCGGTGGTGCATAGCATGGAGGCCGGGCTAGAACCGCGACATGAAACGGGCCGCCCTCCTCGTCGCCGCCGTCGCCACTGCCCATTCGGGCTGTGGCAACAAGTCCAAGCTCGACGACGACCGCGGCAAGGGCGTCGACGCGCTGTGGGGGCTCGCCCCCGACGGCACGCAGCTCGCGATCGTCGCGTCGCCTCGCGCGGTCGGGCTCCTGATCCGCGCCGTCGACGCCGTCCGCGAGATCGCCGCCCTGCCCGACCTCGGGCCGGTGAAGCCGCAGATCGACCTCGTCGCGACCGGCGTGTTCGGCAGCCCGACCGCGACGGCGAGCGATGCGGGCTTCGCCACCGATCGTGGGTTCGCGATGTTCGCGACGAAGGACGGCCTGCTCGGGATCATGCCCGTCGCCGATCGCGACAAGTTCATCCAGTCCAAGCACGGCACGCGCGGCTCGGGTGCCGAGGCCGAGGACTCGATCGGCGGCAACGTGTGCAAGGAGCTGCGCGGCCTCTACGTGTGCGCGTCGACGCGCGAGATGTTCGCTCACCTCGGCAAGGGCTCGCTCGCCGGCAAGCTCGACGCCGGCACGCGCGGCGACATCGAGGTCTACCTGACCGACACGCGGCTGCTCGGCGATTCGACCGGCGACCTCGTGCTCGCGGCGAAGCTCGAGCCCGGCATCGTCGACATCACCGGGCGGTGGACCGGCACGCCGAGCGGCCTGCTCGGCAAGCTCGTCGGCACCGCGGCGCCGCACGCGCAGACCGCAAACGCGTCGGGCTTCGTCGCCTTGAACATCGCGCCGCTGCTCGCGCAGGCGCCGGCGCTGCCGCTCGCCGGTGGCGTGACGCTCGACGCGCTCGGCCGGAGCATGCAGGGACCGATCAGCGCCGTGATCCCGGCGGGCTCGGTCGATCTCCAGGTGCGTGCGACCCTCGCGGATCCGGCGCCCGCGCAGCAGATCGTCGAGCACTGTCCGGATCTCGGGACGTTCTTCGAGCTCGCGAGCGATCAGTCACCCGGCGCATGCCGCATCGTGCTGCAGGGCACGAACTCGCTCGCGCTCGACATGTGGGTCGAGGGCAACGAGCTGCGCCTCGGGGCGCGCAAGGGCGCGCCACCGGCGGGCAAGCCGGGCGCGATGACGCCGATCGGGACCGAGCTCGCGGCCGGTGACTGGAGCGCGGCGTTCTGGGGCCGCGGCACGATGCTGAACCTCGCGGGCATCGCACCGGCGACGCAGGACGTGCCGGCCGAGGTCGCGATCGGCATCCACGCGATCGCGCTCGTCAACGAGCTCGGCGCGGCGGTCAAGGTCGAGGGCACCGGCGTGAAGCTCCGCGGCTACCTGCGCACCGCGTGGTCGAATCCGCCGGAGGTCGTGTCGAGGATCAGCGCGATCACCGGCAACGAGATCGTGACCGGCAAGGCGACCGAGCCCGCCGCGGCGATCGTCGCGTCCGCTCCCGCCTCGCCATTCGCCGCCGACTTCGCCGCCGGTCAGGGCGGCCTCATGATCCCCGCCGCCGCGATCGGCCTCGTCAGCGCCGTCATCATCCCGGCGGTGCTCGACGCGCTCGCGCCGCGCGCGCCCGTCGAGTGACAGTCCGGCACCGACGTCGGTTGCTCGCGACTCGCTGACACGTCGCTGCACATCACGTGCACGCGCTGTCGCGCGGTTACACTCGGCGTTGCCATTGCAACGCGCTTCGCGCGCCGGGTGTCGGAAGGGAAATCATGAAACGTCTACCGCTCGTCCTCGTCGGCCTACTCACCGCCTGCGGAACACCGGCACGGCAGGCCGTCGCGCCTGCGCCGGCCGCACCTGCCGTCGCCGCTGCAACACCTGCGGTCGTCGGGTCGCCGCGCGATCCGATGCAGGAGATCACGCCGATCGATCCGCAGATCAAGGTCGGCAAGCTCGCCAACGGGCTCACGTACTACGTGATGAAGCACGAGAAGCCCGAGCAGCGCGCCGCGCTGTGGCTCGCGGTCGATGCCGGCTCGGTGCTCGAGGACGACGACCAGCGCGGGCTCGCACACTTCGTCGAGCACATGGCGTTCAACGGGACGAAGAAGTACCCGAAGCAGGCGATCGTCGACTACGTCGAGAAGGTCGGCATGACGTTCGGTCCCGACGTCAACGCGTACACGTCGTTCGATCAGACGGTCTACCAGCTGCTGGTCCCGACCGACGACAAGGCGGTGATGCTGACCGGCCTCGACATCCTGCGCGAGTGGGCCGGCGAGGTCGCGTTCGATCCCGCCGAGGTCGACAAGGAGCGAGGGGTCGTGCTCGAGGAGTGGCGCCTCGGCCGCGGTGCGTTCGCGCGAATCGACGACAAGCAGTGGCCGATCATCTTCTCCGGGAGCAAGTACGGCTCGCGGCTGCCGATCGGGGCGCCCGAGATCCTGAAGACCGCGAAGCGCGACACGCTCGCGCGCTTCTACAAGGACTGGTACCGCCCGGACCTGATGGCGGTGATGGCCGTCGGCGACTTCGATCCGGCCGAGATCGAGAAGGCGATCCAGGCACGGTTCGGTTCGCTCGCGAACCCGCCCGGCGAGCGACCGCGCACCGCCGTGCCGGTCCCGCACGACCACGAGACCCTGGTGACGACCGCGACCGACCCGGAGATGCCGTTCACGTCGGTCACCGTCTACGACAAGATGGACCGCCGCTCCGAGGCGACGAAGGCGGACTATCGCCGGTTCCTCGTCGAGAACCTCTACCACTCGATGCTGAACGCTCGGTTCGAGGAGCTCGGCCTCGATCCCGACGCACCGTTCCTCTATGCCGGGTCGTCGACCGGATCGTTCGCGCGATCGAGCGACCTGTTCATCCGCAGCGCGCAGGCCAAGGAAGGCCGGATCAGCGACGCGCTCGCCGTGCTGTTCCGCGAGATCGCACGCGTCGAGCGTCACGGGTTCACCGCCTCCGAGCTCGAGCGTGCGCGCAAGGCCGCGATCAGCTCGGCCGAGAACTCCGCCGCCGAGTGGGAGAAGACGCCGAGCGAGGAGATCGTCGACGAGATGACCCGCCACTTCCTCGAGCACGAGCAGATGCCGGGTCGTCCGGTCGAGCTCGCGTTCAACCGCGAGCTCATGCCCGCGATCACGCTCGACGAGCTCAACCACCTCGCGCGCACGTGGGGCAGCGATCGCGGCCGTGTCGTCGCGGTCAGCGGCCCCGCGAAGGCGAAGCTGCCGACCGAGGCCGAGATCCGTGCGCAGATCGGGAAGGCGACGACCGGCGCGATCGAGCCGTGGAACGACGGCGGCGGTGACAGGCCACTGCTCGCGCAGAAGCCGGCGCCGGGCAAGGTCGTGTCGACGAAGATCGACGCCGAGGCCGGCACGACGACCTGGACGCTATCGAACGGCGTGCGCGTCGTCGTGAAGCCGACGACGTTCCAGAACGACGAGGTCAGGTTCAACGGCTGGCAGCTCGGCGGGTCCTCGCTCGTTCCCGACAAGGACTTCATCAACGCGGACCATGCAGGCTCGATCGTCGGCCAGTCGGGCGTGGGCGATCACGATCCGATCGCACTCCGCAAGATCCTCGCCGGCAAGGTCGCGTACGCATACGTCTCGATCGGCGAGCAGACGCAGAACATCTCGGGCCGCGCCCGCCCCGCCGACCTCGAGACCGCACTCCAGCTCGCGTACCTGCGCGTGACGGAGCCGCGAATCGACGACCGCGCGTTCAAGGCGTGGAAGGTCGACCAGCTCGAGTGGGTGAAGAACCGCACCGTGATCCCCGAGGTCAGCTTCTTCGACGCGATGACCGCGGTCTCCACGAACAACCACCTGCGCCGGCGGCCGACGACCACGAAGGACATCGAGTCGGTCGATCCGAAGAAGGCGCTCGAGATCTTCAAGCAGCGCTTCGCCGATGCGAACGGCTACACGTTCATCTTCGTCGGAAACATCGACCCGGCGACGCTCCAGCCGCTCGTCGAGACCTACCTCGGCAGCCTGCCGAGCAAGGGTCGCACCGAGAAGTGGAAGAACATCGGCATCAAGTATCCGACGACGAAGATCACGAAGGAGATCGTCGCCGGCACCGAGCCGAAGAGCTTCGTGTCGCTGACGATGAGCGCGCCCGACAGGTGGTCGCGCGATCTCGAGCGCGACGCGCGGATCCTGTCGATGGTGCTGCGCATCCGTCTGCGCGAGGTGCTGCGCGAGGACATGGGCGGCGTCTACGGTGTGTCGGTCGGCGCGTCGATCACCCGCGAGCCGACGCAGCGCCGCGGCTTCCGCGTGTTCTTCGGCTGCAACCCAGACAACGTCGACAAGCTGAAGGCCGCGGTGTTCGACGAGGTCGGCAAGATCGCCAAGGAGGGCATCGGGCCGACGTACATCGAGAAGGTCACCGAGCAGCTGCGCCGCCAGCACGAGGTCGACCTCAAGGACAACAACTGGTGGATGGGCCAGCTCCACGACACCTACTACTTCGGCGATGACCTCGAGGCGTCGAGCGACATCGACGCGATGCTGAAGCGCGTGACGAGCGACAACATCAAGGCGAGCGCGAAGCATTTCTTCGACGCGAAGAGCTACGTGCTCGGCGTGATGCGCCCGAAGAAGTAGCTCGGCCATTGCCGCCGATTGCCAGGCTCGCAGGTGAGCGCCGGGCAACGGCAACGGCACGATCGATGTCGTATCCGGCCCATGAAGATCTCGGCACAGTGGATCGTGATGACGGCGCTCTGGTGTGGGTGTGGTGGTGACGATGGTCACCCGACGATCATCATCATCGACGCCGCGGTCGATGCGCACGTGATCGACGCCCACCCGGACGCGTCGGTGCCGTCGAACGAGATCACGGCCGCGTGCACGCACATGTGCGATCGTATCGGCGAGTGTCTCGCCATGACCACGCCGGCGGGCTGCGTCTCCGCGTGCTCGACCGACCTTGCCGATTGCAGCGCTCAGCAGGTGATGGATGTCGACGCCTGCGTGCAGGCGGAGTGCGGCGAGCAGGGCGCTGGCCTCGCGATGTGCCTCACGCAGATCGCGTGTGTCGACGGGCTGACGTCGCAGCCGCCGTCGTCGTTCACGGGCCTGCGAGCGCCTTGACGCGCGGCACGAGCTGCTCGACGTACCGGCCTCCGGTCTTGACGCCGTCGGTCTGCTGGCCCGAGGCGCGGCCATCGGCACCGGGCTTCGCGAACAGCGGCACGAGCGACGACTTGTAGCCGGCGGCCTCGAGGCGATCGGCATCGCGATCGAGGTCGAACTCGAGCAAGCGTAGGGCGCCGAGCTGGGGATCGAGCTCGCCGCGATCGGCGGCGGCGTGGAAATCGCGACACGGCTCGCACCACGTCGCGCCGACGTAGACGAGCACCGGCAGCTTGTCGCGCGCGGCGATACCGAGCTCGCCCGCGACGTAGCTGGCGACGTCGCCGGTCGCGGGAGCATCGATGATCTCGACGTGGCCGGTGGCCGCGGCTGGTGCCGTCGGCGGCGGCGAGCCGGCTGCGGAACCACGCACTTCTCGCGCGTCGTCGCGCGAGCACGCGACGAGCACGACGAGCGCGATCGACGACCTCACGTGCATGCGCCGACGGTCACTTCTCCGGCAGCATCACCGACTGGAAGTACTGCTTCGTGTCGAGGTAGGCCTTCGCTGCTGCCTTGACGTTCGCCGGCGTCATCCGCTCGGTGATCTGCGCCGTGTCGAGCACGATCGTCGGATCGTCGCCGAAGCGATAGGAGCTCGCGAGCCAGCCGAGCCAGAAGCGATTCTGGCGGAGCTCGGTCTCGCGGCCGCGAAGGAACGTCTGCTTGACGCGATCGAGCACCGACGCATCGACCTCCTCCTTCTTCAGCTTCTCGGCGTTGTCGAGCACCGCCTTGACGAGCTCGTCGACGCGCTGCGGATCGCAGCCGAAGCGGACCGTGAAGCTGCGCTCCTGCGACGGGGAGCGCGTGAGACGGCCGCCGGCACCGACGCCGTAGACGCCGCCCTTCTCCTCGCGCATGTCCTCGCGCAGCTTGATCGCGAGGACCTGGCCGAGGATGAACATGTCGCGGTCCTTCTCGCGGCTCCACTTCTCGGAGCCGTGGAAGTCGATCTGGACACTCGCCTTGGGCTCGGTGCCGAGCTTGAACGTCTTCTTCACGATGCCCGCGATCTTGCGGATCTTGAGATCCTTCTCCTTCTCCTTGCGGCCCTTGCCCGGCAGACCACCGAGGTAGGTCTCGACGAGCGGCTTCAGCGTGTCGAGCTTGACCGCGCCGACGATCACGAACGTGAAGTCGGACGCATCACCGAAGCGCGCCTTGTAGAACGCGAGCGCCTTGTCCTGGTCGACCTTCGCGATGTCCTCGACCTGCGGCGGCCGGCGGCGCAGGTTGTTCTTGTACAGCGCGAGCTGCGTCTCCCGGCCAAAGCGATACTCGGGCGACCGCTGCGCGTTCGTCAGCTGCTCGCTGAAGTTCGCCTTCCACACGCCGAACGCCTCGGGGTCCTTGTGCGGCGCCGTCATGCGCAGGTAGAGCAGCTGGAACGCGGTCTCGAGATCCTTCGCCGACGCGGTCGCGTCGATGTTCTCGAGCGACTCGCCGATGCCGGTCGACACGCGGACCTGCTTGCCGGCGAGCACCTTGCCGAGCGACTCGGCATCGAGCTCGCCGACGCCACCGAGGTCGGCGACGGAGTCGGCCCAGCGCGCATTGAGGTAGTCCTTGTCGGAGACGGTCGCCTCGCCGCCCGGCGAGAAGCCGCTGATCGCGACGTTATCCTGTTCGAAGTCCGTCGGCTTGACGATCACGCGCACGCCGTTCGACAGCGTCCACTCGGTCACGCCGATCTTGTCGACCGTCGACTCCTTCGTGATCTTGCCCGGCTTCGGCGCCTGGTCCATCAGCGCGACGGTCGGCGTCTTGTCCTCCCACGGATCGACGGTGCCCTTGGACACCTCGTCGACGATCGCGAGCACGCGCTCCTTCGCGGGCAGCGGCTTGCCGTCGGGTCCGGAGATCAGGACGACGCGGCCGTCGGCGCCGCCGAACGACGTGCCGAGCTTGTTGAGCTCCGCGAGCGTCAGCGTCGGCAGGATCTCGAGCGCGAGCTCCTTCTCGCGCTTGCTGCCGACGATGAACTCGTTCTCGAAGAAGTTGCGCGTGATCTCCTCGACGAAGCCGCGGCTATCGCGCGTCGCCTCGGTGTCGACCAGCTGCTCGTAGCTGCGGATCGTGTTCGTGCGCGCGCGCTCGAGCTCGCTCTGCGTGATGCCGTGCTTCTCGACGCGGACGACCTCGGTCAGGAGCGCGCGCAGCGCCTCCTCGGTCTTGCCCTGCTTGACGTTCGCGAACCGCGAGAAGCCGTCGGCGTCGAGGACGACCTTGCCGATGCCGGCGCCCGCACCGATGAACGGCGCGTCGGGACGGCGGGAGATCGACGCGAGTCGCTCCGACAGGATCTGCGAGTAGAGCCCCTCGGCGAGGATGCGGCGGAAATCGTTCTTGCTCGCCTCGGGACGGTGCGCGACGAGGTTCTGGATCGTGACGGTCGTGTTCGTCGCCTCGCGATCGGTCTCGATCGAGACGCGCGTGCCCTTCGCCGGCGGTACGCCGCCGTTGACGCGCGGGCGCGGCTTCTGCGGCGCGGCCAGGTCGCCGAAGCGTGCCTTGATCTCGTTCTCCATCTGCGCCGGATCGAAGTCACCGACGGCGATCACCGCCATCATGTCCGGGCGATACCAGTCCTTGTAGTAGCGGTAGAGCGTGTCGCGCGGCGCCTTGTCGAGGATCTCGGGAAGGCCGATCGTGATGCGGTTCGCGTAGCGCGAGCCCTGGTACTGCACCTTCGCGTGCTTGTCGAACAGGCGCATGCCGGCGCCACGGCCGAGCCGCCACTCCTCCTTGACGACGCCGCGCTCCTTCTCGACCTCCTTCGGATCGAACGTCACGTCGCCGGCCCAGTCGCGCAGGACGTCGAGGCCCTTCGCGATGTAGTCGAGGTTGTCGCTCGGGACCTCGAGCTTGTAGACGGTCTCGTCCCACGACGTGTGCGCGTTCAGATCCGCGCCGAACCGCATGCCGATGCTCTCGAGGTACTTGATGAGCTGGTTCTCGGGGAACCGCTTGGTCCCGTTGAACGCCATGTGCTCGACGAAGTGCGCGAGCCCGCGCTGATCCTCGTCCTCCTGCACCGAGCCCGCATTCACCGCGAGCCACAGGAGCGCGCGCTTCTCCGGCTTGCCGTGCGGCAGCACGTAGTAGGTCAGGCCGTTGCTGAGCTTGCCCTTCTTCAACGAAGACCACAGCGGTAGCGGTGCGCTGTCGGGATCCGCGGGAGTCGCGGTCGCGCCGGTCGCGGGAGTCGCCGCGACGTCGGACTGCGCCGGCGCAGGGGCAGTGGTTTTCGGAGTTCCGCCGCCACACCCGACGAGCGTGGCGAGGACGAGAGAGAGCGCTCGTTTCATGGCCGGCACGATGCCACGGTACGCGACCTCGTGCACCCCGAGCGCGGGGTGCGACGCCTGCGACGCTGTTCAGCGACCGACGGCAGCAGTCGTTGACTGGCTGACATCGAATAACGCTGCGAGCTCGTCTTCTTTCTTGGCTGCATCTCGACGCCCGAGCTCGATCAGCTCGGCCGCGAAATCACCGTCGAACAGCAGATACGACAGCAGGTCGCTCTCGTGCCGCGCCTCGCCGGCGGAGAGCTGGCGGATCAGTCGCTTCGCGACGAGGCCGTGGACCTTGACCTTGCCCGCCGACGCGAAGTCCGCGGCGATCGCGCCGATGTCCTCCGAGGGCCGGATGTGCACCGCCTGGATCCGGCGCAGCGGAGCACCGCGCAGGCGAACGAGCTCGTGGTTCATCGTCTCCTCGAACCGCTCGCCGAACGACGCGTGCCCCGCCTCGAGGATCATGTTGATCCGCTGCATGCGCATCAGGTCGTACTCGGTGTGATCGAGCAGCAGCGCGTTCAGCGCCTTGCCGGCGAGGAACAGCGGCTTGGGATACGCCTGCTCGCGCTCCTTCTCGAGCTCCTTGGGCTCTGGCTTGACGTGCTTCAGCGACACGAGCAGCAGGCGATCGGCACCGAGGCGGATCGCCGGCGACATCGGCGTGTTCTGGCGCAGGCCACCGTCGGTGAAGTAGTCGTCACCGATCTTCACCGCGGGGAACAGCATCGGAATCGCCGCCGAGGCAAGCACGTGGCGAGGCCCGATCCGCGCGGCGCGGTGGCGCACGAACGGATCGCGGCTCCACTCGCGCGGCACCGGCTCGGCGCTCGACAGGAACACGACGGTGTGACCGGTGCCGACGTGCGTCGCCGAGACCGACATCGCGTGCAGATCGCGGTTGCGCAGGCTGCGCTCGATCCCGCGCCACGGAATGATGCGGATGACGAACCGCTCGAGGCCGCTCGTGTCGAGCAGGCCGCCGTAGCGAAAGCTTCCCGGCGGCGGCGGTGGTGGATCGCCGCCGAGCAGCATGCGCACGCCGCGCAGGATGTCGCCGGCCTTGAGGCTGATCAGCTCCTCGATCTTGAGCCCGCGCCAGCCCGCGACGATCTGCTGGGCCTGCGTGGCCGGGTCCGACATCGTCGCCGCCAAGAACGCGGCGTTGATCGCGCCGACGCTCGTGCCGGTGACGATATCGATCGGCACGTGCCGGCCCAGGCGCTTGGCGAGGTCCGTGCGCAGGTAGTGAATGATCCCGGCCTCGTACGCGCCGCGCGACCCGCCGCCCGACAACACGAAGCCAATCTTTGGACGCGTGCTCGGCGCTTGCACCGAGTACATTGTCGCGTCGTGAGCGAGGTGTGCGCAACCATTCGCAACGCTCGTTGTCTCAGGCACATGCGCTGCGTGATTGCCGCGTGCGCGGCCCTGGCAGTCACGGGCGGCACCGCCCGGGCGGATTCGACCTGGCAGGAGTACGCGCAAGGCGACCTGCCGGGCCCCCTCGAGCAGCTGACGGAGTCGGCGTGCGATGTCGACGTGTCGCTCCGTGGCGCGATCGCCGAGGTCGAGATGCGGCAGCGGATCGCCAATCCGGGCCCCGCGCTCCTCGCCCTGGTGACCGAGCTCGAGCTCCCGCCGGGCGCGCAGCTCGTCGAGGTCGCCGCGCAGAAGGACCGCAGGAAGACCGAGCGCTCGGTCCCCGTGAGCGCCGCGGCGGCGAGCGAGGTCGTCGCCTCCGATGCGGTGCTCGGCGCCGATCCGCTGCTCGCGACCGCGCTGACGCCGCGCGACGGCCACCCGCGGTATCGCCTGATCGTCCAGCCGATCCAGCCCGAGCACGACGCGACGATCACCGCGCGCTGGATCGGCGCCGGCGAGCTGCGCGACGGTGAGGTTCGCGTGGCGCTGCCCGCGCATCCCGGGCTCAAGTGCCGCGTCGCGGTCCACGCGACACCGGGTCCCGGCGCGCGCGTCGGTCACATCCGGTTCAACGGCGTCGACGCCGGCTCTGCGATCTACGAGCTCGCCGACGCCGAGCTGACGATCGGCGTCGAGCTCGTGCTCGCGCGTGCCGAGCCGGCCGTGTGGACGCAGACCGAGTCGCTCGGCGGTGGCGTCACCGCGCGTGCCATCACCGTCGTGACGCCGGGCGTTCGCCTCGTCGCTCCGCGCCGCGCACTGTTCGTGATCGACGGCTCGCGCAGCATGGAGCTCGTCGGCCGCCACAACGTGAAGAAGCTCGTACGTGCACTCGCCGGTGTGCTGCCGCAGGGCTCCGAGATCGAGGCGATCTTCTACGACCGCACCGCCGCGCGCGTGTTCCCGTCGTGGACCGCGCCGAAGCCCGACGCGCTCGCGATGCTCGACACGCTGATCGAGAACCGGCCGGCGGGCAACGGCAGCGACGCGTCGGCCGGGCTCGCGCTCGCGTCGACGATCCTCGGCGAGAGCACCGGCGCCGCGCCGCTCGTCGTGTTGATCTCCGACGGTGTGCTCGGCGAGATCGCGGCGACGTCACTCGCCGGTGCCCTCGCGCCGCAGAAGAAGGGGGTCGAGCTGCACGCGATCGTGCTCGCGCGCGGCCGCATGCAGAATCCCGACAGCGAGGCGCTCCAGGTCGCGGTCGGCGAGCACGGCGGCAGCTACACGGTGCTGTCCGTCGAGAAGCTCGACAAGCAGCTCGCGAACGCCGCGGACTGGTTGCGTCCGGCGTGGCTCCAGCTCGCGCTGGCCGGCACCGGCACGGCGATTCCCTCGCAGCTGCCCGCGGGCGGCGGCGCCGTCCTGTTCGAGCTCGCACGCTCGCCGCGCGCGGTGAAGCTGTCGGCGAAGGCCGGTGCGAAGCGGCTCCAGATCGCCGCGAGGCCGGCACCCGCGACCGCATTCGCGCAGCTCGCGTTCGCGTCGGAGGACACGACGCTGTTCCTCCAGGAGCTCGCCGGCTGGCGTGCCCGGCACCCGGCTGCCAGCTTCGACCGCTCGCTCGCCGTGCTCGCGACCGCCGGCAAGGTCGCCGCGAATCGCCGCGCGATGATCGCCGGCGGCGGCCCGTACACGCGCATGGTCGAGCTCGGCGATCCGGCGTTCCCGCCCGAGGTCCGCATGGCCGCGGTCACGCCGACCGGCGGCAGCGCGATCGACAGCAAGGCGCTCGAGCTGCTGTTCCGCACGCAGCTCCAGCCCGCCGCGTACGCCTGCTACCAGAGGGCGATCGCGAGGCTCCCGAGGCTCGCCGGCACCGTCACGTTCCGGCTCGAGATCGGGCGGGGCGAGCTGACGCGCGCGACCGTCACCGGCCTCCAGGATCCGATGTTCGATGCATGCGTGCTCGACGCCGCGTATCTCGTCACGCCGTCACTACCGAACCCTGACTACAACGTCGACGATCGCACCGTCGCGAACTATCCGATCACGTTCAGCGTCCGCGAGAACAAGCCATTCGCGATCGCGGGCGATGCCGACTCCGACTCGCCGATCGACATCAGCGCGATCAAGGGCGGCGTGCCGCGCGGCGCGATCAAGGCCGGCGACACGAGCACGCCGCTCGGCGACCTCCGCGTCACGCCGGCTCCGTAGCTCACCGCTCGAGCTCGCGCGCGAGCAGCCCGAAGAACGCGGTATCGCAGATCTCGCCGGCGACGATCCAGCGCTCGCGCAGCATGCCCTCGCGGACGAACCCGAACCGCGTGAGCAGGCCGATCGATGCCTCGTTGCGAGGGTCGACGTCGGCCTCGAACCGGTGCAGCCCGAGATCGTCGAAGCCGAACACGAGCGCGCGCGATACCGCTTCGCGAGCGAGCCCGCGCCCCCAGTGGTCCGAGCGCAGCGAGTAGCCGATCTCCGCGCGCTTCTGGTCGGCGCGCAGGCCGAAGATCGTGACCGTCCCGATCAGCTCGTCGGTCTCGCGGTCGGCCGTCACCCACTGCAGCATCGTCGGGTTGCTGACGTCGAGCGCGCCGGCGAGCCACGTGTCGGCCTGCGACTTCTCCGTCCACGGCGGCGAGCTCCAGTAACGCGCGACCGCCGGATCGGCGAACAGCTCGAACAGGTTGTCGCGGTCGCCCGCGCGAAACGGGCGCAGCCGGACTCGCTTGGCTTCGAGGACGGGTGGTCGAGAATCCACGGCGACCCTCATATACTCCGCGGATGCTCTCGCGTCTCGTCCTCTCGCTGTCGCTCGTCGCGTGCGCCGCCTCGGCTCCCGCTCCTGCGTCGCCCGCCGCGACGTGTGCCACGCCCCCCGCCGCCAGGCCGTTCGCGATGAAGATGTACTCGATGGTGATGCTGCGCCGCGGTCCGGCGTGGTCGCCGACCAAGACACCCGAGTCGACGAAGCTCTTCGAGGGGCACATGGCGAACATCAAGGCGATGGCGCGCACCGGCAAGCTCGTGATCGCCGGCCCGTTCGACGCCGACGACAGCGACGCGAGCGCTTACGCCGGCGTGTTCATCTTCGACGTCACCGATGCCGCGGAGCTGAAGGCGCTGCTCGGCAACGACCCGGCGATCGCGGCCGGCCGCCTCGTGCCCGAGGTGCTCGCCTGGTACGGCCCCGCCGGCCTCACGTACGACGGACGCGACGAAGCGCTGAAGGAGTGAGCTCAGGGCTGCGGGCCGATGCCGGTCGCATCGAGACCGGGGGGCGGCGCGACCGCGGCATCCGGCGTGAGCAGCGGCGCGGGCGGCTGCTCCGGCTTCACGACGGTCGTCGGCGGTGGGACCGCGGCGGGCGAGCGCGGCACGACCTCGGGCGGCGGCACGCCGGCATCCGGCTGCTCGATGATCCGCTCGAGGCGCGCGTGGATCACGCCGCTCGACACCGGCACGAACCGGTAACGCGCGATGGCGTGACCGCGCAGCGTGAACAGGAACTGGTGCTCGCGACCGTCGGCCATGCCGTTCCAGTACGCGGGCGTGTTGCCGATGACGATGCCGTCGACCGCGACCTGCGCGCCCGGCGGGGACGACCGCAGCGTGACGTCGATCGGACGCCCCGGCCGGTTCGGCTGCGGCGACTGCTGCGCGACGCGCGTGTCGGTGTCGTCGTCGATCGCCGGGTCGACGCCCGACACGATCACCTGTTGCCGGACGGCCGCATCGTCGCGCGTCGTCGCCGGCGGCGGGATGTCCACCTTCGGCGGGGTCCCGTCAGAGCACGCCGCGAGCGCGACCAGCACGGCAGCAAGCGGGGTGCGCATTCGCGGGGAAGCTATAGCACGCCGCTCGCACGAACAGTCGCGTTTCGAGGTCCGTGCCTCGTCAGTGACCGCGCGACCTGACGGCGCCCTCGACCTTGATGCGCTGCGAGTCGTCGAGGAGGCGGCGCGCGTTCACCCACGTGAGGATGCGAGCCTTCCGGATCGCGGCTTCCTGCTGCGTCACCGCGTCGATCGAGCGCGAGATGTCCGCCTCGCTCGCGTTCGGGTTCTCGAGCTGCTTCCTCAGGTTCTCCGACGCGCGCTCGAGGTTCGCCTTCGCCTGCGCGACCTTCGCGTCGCTGGCGGAGCGCAGGCTCTTCAGCTGCGCGCGCTGCTGCGGGTTCAGGTTCAGCTGACCGAGATCGCGAACGGCATCCTGCATGTCGTCGTCGTCCATGTCGGGCGTTCCCGGCGGCATGTCGTCATCGTCGTCGTCGTCGGTCTGGAAGTGCCACTGGCCACCCTTCGCCATCTTGTGCTCCATCTGGCGCTGGATGTCCTTGCCCATCTTCTCGCCCCACTTCTCCCAGTCCTTGCCGAACTGCTTGCCCCACTCCTCCATCCCCTTGCCGAACTCGTCCATGTCCTTGCCGAAGTCGTCCATCTCCTTGCCGAAGTCCTCCATCTCGGCGCCGAGCTCGCCGCCGAGCTCCTCGAGCTGCTCGCCGAGCTGATCGAGGTCCTTCACGTCGATCTTCGAGATGCGCTTCGCCATCTTGCCGCGCAGCTTCTCGAGCTTGGCCTTGAGCTTCTGGCGGACCTGCGGCGGGATGTTCGGGTCGGCATCGATCTGCGCGATCGCACCGGCGATCTGACCGTCGACCTGCGACGCGATCGCGTCGATGCCGTTGATCTGGACCTGGCCGTTGCGGATCACGACCGACACCGGGCCACCAGCCCTCGGAGCCCTCGGCGCCCTCGGCGCCCTCGGCGCCTTCGGCGCATTCGGTGGCAGCGGCGCCGTCGGTGGCGTGGGCGGAGGCGGCGGCGGCGGATAGCGACCGTCGTCGGCCTGGGTGAGGGCACTACCGAACAGGAGCCCACCGGCGAGCAGCGACGGCAGGACGGTTGCGAACAACTTCTTCATGGCGCGTCTCCTTCGACCACCGCTCGATACGGACGGAGCGGTCCTGCGATCTCTTTCCAGTTGGCGGTGTACCCGGCCGCGCGATCGGTGTCGGCGAAGTACACGAGCGTCGCGAGATCCGCGTCGTCACTCGCGCGCTGCTGATCCGGGTTCCACGGATCGTTCGGATCATTGGTCGTCGCGGGCAGGGTCGGCGGGATCGGCGGCTCGACCATCACCGCCTTGTCATTCGCCGGCTCGCGAGTCACGACGAACACGCCGAGCGTCGTCGCCGCGACCGCCGTCGCGAGACCGAGTGCGACCCGACGGCGGCGGCGGACGCTGACGCGGTGCTGTGCACCTGCCGTCATCCGCGCCGTGAAGCCGATGCCCGGATCCGCCTCGCGATGCACGGCGCCGATCTCCATCGGCAGCGCGGCGAGACGCCGGCAGGCCGGACAGCTCGCGGCGTGCTCCGCCACGTCGCCGAGGGGCTCTCCGAGCGCGACGCGCTCGGCGACAACATCACAGGGTTCCGCGCTGGGGGTGTGCGTACTCATCGGTGCTCCTCCATCAGATCGCGCAGCCTCGCGAGGCCGCGCACGAGATGCGTCTTTGCGGTGGCGAGCTCGACGCCGAGCATCTCGGCGATCTCCGGCACGCCCAGGTCGTGGCCGTAGCGCAGGACGAGCGCGGTCCGCTGCTGCGCGGACAGATCGTCGAGCCGGCCCATCAACGCGCCGAATGCCTCGCGATCGACGAGCGCGTCGGTCGCGACCGGTCCCGGCGATGCGTGCATGCGCTCGGCGATCGCGTCGGTGCTCGCATCGGGCTTCACCTCGGCGTCGTCCTTCAGCGGCATCCAGCCGAACAGCGCGCGCTTCAGCTTGCGGCGGCGCAGGGTGCGCAGGCACATCGTCGTGACGATGCGCAGGAACCACGCGGGCGCCGCGCCTGGATCGCGCAAGTCGCCGATCGATTCGCACGCCCGCGCGAGCGCTTCCTGGACGGCCTCCTCGGCCTCCGCGCGGTTGCCGAGCAGGTCATACGCGATGCTGTAGCCCTTGCGCGCCGGCGGCCCGGCGAGCTCGGAGAGAAGGCGACCACGAGCGTCCGTGCGGCTTGCCACGTCTATCCGTGCTCCGGTCGTGAGGGACATGTTTGCCACGCTGAATATAAGGAGCCCTGACCCTCCACGGCGGTGGACAGCGTATAGCAGGCCGCGCGCGCTCTAAGCGCCCGAGATCAAAGGCAGGAGATTTTCGGGATCAAAACGGCGCGGCCGGCGACTCCTCACCGTGCGCTCGCCCTCCCTCGCCC
>JAEWJO010000176.1 GCA_023386455.1 Pseudomonadota bacterium
GATCGGGTACGACGGCCTCGTGCCACTCGGCGATCGCTGGGCGTGGTTCCCCAAACCATGGCGCGCGTTCGCGACGGGCGAGGCGAGCGAGCTGAGCAACTGAGATGGCGTTCCGCCGCGTCGTCTATCACCGCTCCTGGTTCATGATCGTGCTCGGCCTCGCCGGCATCGCAGGAATCGTCGCGTTTTCGGCGAGCTTCCCCTGGGAGCAGGGCATCCACGACGACGCGATCTACGTGCCGATCCTCCTCGGTCCTCTGGCCGTCTTGGTACTCGCCCGAGGCCTCACCGGTTCGTGGTCGAAGCGGCAGCTGCGCGTCGATATCGCCGCCGGAAAGCTGAAATTGCCCGACGGTTCGCTTCGCGATCTCGAGGCACTCGGCGAGCTGACGATCGAGAAGAAACCCTGGAAGACCCAGCCCACGCGCATGGTCGTCCGCGCGATCATGTACGACTACCTCCTGCGTGCGGCGAACGTCGGGTACTACCTGTTCGAGTCGAACTACGAGGCCGAAACGAAACTTCGTCACGACGCCGTCAGCGCCGCCGTGCTCCAGTCTCGGCTTCGCCGGATCCTCGAACGCCCGACGGAACAGGGTTCCGCGTTTCGCAGCGCGCCGGATGCTCGCGTCGAGGTCCTCGATGTCGCTGGTGGCCCGGAGCACGCACGCGCGGCGCTGCAGGCTCTCGCGCGCGACCACGATCGAAGCGTCCGCGATCATGCCGCGACATTGCTCGGCTCGATCTCGTGAGCAACACCGCCGCTCGGGCAACGCGCGTGCTTTGATGTACAGTCCGAGCGTCGAGCCTGCTCGCGCGGAGGTAGCCGATGACGCCATTCGAACGTGCACTCGCCAGCGGTGGGAACCTGGTTGCCGCGTGGGACCTCGAGCGAGGCGCGCGGGCCCGCATCAGCCGGTTCCTGCGGCAAGTGACGACTCCGTCCGCCGTGCTGCGCGCGATGAATGGCCTCATCGAGGCGCACGACCCACGCTGAGAACGGGGCATCGACGATGCAGGTCACCGTCCTCTACTTCGCCGTGTTCCGCGAGCGCCTGAAGCGCGACGAGGAGACGCTCGAGCTCGCCGACGGCTCGACGGTCGCGGAGGCGATCGACGCGCTCGCCGCTCGCCACCCCGACATCGCCAAGCTGCGCGGCCGGTTTCGCGTCGCCGTCAACCAGGACTTCGCCGACAACGATCGCGTGCTCGCCGACCGCGACGAGGTCGCGCTGATTCCGCCGGTCGCCGGCGGCTCGCATCACGTCGTGCTCAGCGGCGATCCGCTGTCGCTCGATCGCTGCATCGCCGCCGTGTCCGGCCCCGGGATGGGCGGTATCGTCACGTTCACCGGCATGGTGCGGCTGCACAGCCGCGGCACGACGATCGATCACCTCGAGTACGAGGCGTACGCGCCGATGGCGGTCAAGGTGATGACCGAGCTGTGCGTCGAGATCGAGGCGGAGATCGCCGGCGTGCGGCTCGCCGTCGAGCATCGTGTCGGGTCGCTCGCGATCGGCGACATCGCCGTCGTCATCGCGGCGGCGGCCCCACATCGCGCCGAGGCGTTCACCGCGTGTCGCGCGATGATCGATCGCCTGAAGGATCGGGTGCCGATCTGGAAGAAGGAGATCAGCGTCGACGGTGCGGAGTGGGTCGGCCTCGGCCCTTAGGGCTGGGGCGCCTCTTCCCGCGGCGGCTCGGCAGGCGCGCCGGGCATATCACGCTCGGCATTGTGGCGGCCCATGCCGCGCTCGCGGCCGGTCGCCGGCATCGGTAGCGGCTCGGCGGAGCCGGCCATGGCGGAGCCAGCCCCGGCAGCGCTGCCCTCGGTGCCCGGAGGCGTCGCGGCGCCCGCATCGTGTGCAGGTGGCGTGGCGGGAACCGGCTCGGTCGGTGGCGGCGGTGCGGTCGGCGTCGGTGCCGGCGGAGGTGGCGCGCTCGGGTTCGCCTTGTTCTCGTCGGGCTGGACCGTCAGGTTCGGCCGGCGATCGCCGCCGTCGAAGTTCTCGCCGCTCGAGGCACCCGCGTTGGCGTTCGGGCCGCACTCCTGGTTGAGGCGCTTCATGTCCTTGAAGCGATCGCTGAGGCGAATGTGGAACAGGCCGTCGCCGCGAAGCTCCGCGCCGGTCGTCGAGATCGCGGCGTGGGTCTTCGGCTCGCGGCGCAGGAGGTCGTCGGAGCCCTTGAAGCGCAGGCAGCCGGCGACCATCGAGTCGCCGAACTCCTTCTCGAGGGTCATCGCGTAGTCGATGTGGAGCTCGCCGTCCTTCGACGTGGTGTCGAACTTGTCGAGCGTCAGCTTGCCCTTCTTGATCGATGCCTTCGCGACGAGCCTGTCGAGGTTCACCATGCCGAAGTCGATGCCCTCGCCGACCATCGCTTGCTGGCGCGAGTTCTTGAGGAGGGGCTTCAGCTTCGTCTTGCCGTCGCCGAACGTGCAGCCGCTCGGGCAGGCGAGCGAGAAGTTGCCGCTCGCGCGCTGCCAGTTGATCGCCGTGCGACCCATCTTGCTCTTCTCCATCGGCAGCGATATCGCGACCGACGTCTGGATCTTGCCGGTCATCGGCAGGCCGAGGAAGGCGCGGATCGGCAGGTTCGCGGCCGGGAGGTTCGTACCGGTGATGTTCGCTGAGATGTCGCCCTTGCCGAACTTGCCGACGGTCACGTTGCCGCCGAGGTGTCCGGCACCGATCTTCGCGTCGAAGTCGACGGAGATCTTGCCGCCGATCAGCGGCATGATGCCGACGTCGACCTCGAGCTTCTCGATGTAGAAGGTCGTGACGATCTCCTCGGACTTCGTCGGCCGCGTCCGGATCGAGACGGCCTTGAAGTAGACGCGGCCCGGCATGATGCCGCGGTCGACGGAGCCGATCGTGATCTCGTACTTGTCGGCGGCCGACTCGATGATCTTGTCCTTGACGCGCGCGTACGGGAACGACAGCTGGAGCGCGAACACGAACGTGATCAGCGCGAACACGGCGAGCGCGACGTAACGCAGGATCTTGCGGACGCGCGGGTGGAGATTGATGTGCGGGAGATTGAACGGGAGCTTCGGCGCCATCGCGTTCAGCTGCCCTTCTTCTCGGCGCCCGAGCCCTCGGTGGTCTTCGCCGGCGGCTCCTTCGAGTACGTCGAGACCTCGAGGTTGACGTCGAGCTTGGTCTTGTCGCGGAAGTCGCGGCGCAGGTCGATGTGCGTGACCGCGACGACCTTGCTGCCCTGCTCGACCTCCATGAGGAATGTCTTCAGCTGCTCGATCGTGAGGTCGTCGAGCGTGCACGACACGGAGTTCGTGACGAACCCGTTGCGCGTGACGGCCGGGTGCGGCGACGTCGACTTGAGCGTGAACGAGGCCTTCTTCGCGGCGTTGTCGAGGTAGGTGGGGAGCGACAGCGGCTCGGTGCCCATCATCGCGACGACGTCGTCGCCCTTGGGCCGGCCGGTCTCGCCGCGTGCGCGGAGGTCGGCGAGGACCGTCAGCGCCTTGCGGGTCTTGTTGTTCCGCACCTCCATGGCGTCGAGCCCGTCGCGGATCGACAGGCCGAGCCACACGGCGATCGTGATCGGCGCGGCGATGGCCGCGAGGAGGACGAGGCGTCGCTCGCGCGGCGAGATCCGGTCCCAGAAGTCGCGTGCTTTGTCGGTGATCGCGCTCATGACTGCCTCACATGCACCCGGTCGGGATGGTGATCTTGAACTTCTTGACGCCGCCCTCGCCGGTCTCCGTCGGACCGCGCTGGGGCTCCTTGAAGCACTCGATCTTCTTCAGCTCGGTGACGAGGAGATCGATCTCCTCGCCGGTCTTCGCCGTGCCGGAGAAGTCGACCTTCTGATCGTCGATGTCGAGCTTGTCGATATCGAGCGTGATCTTGTCCTTCGGCGGAATCTTGTTGTTGATCTCGAGCAGGATGTCGTACGCCGACATCCTCGGCAGCGGCGACGCGGCGGCGCCACCGGCGGCACTCGAGCTACCGAGGATGTCCGCCGCCGACTTCGTCGTGCCGTACATCTCCGTCGTCTCGTTCGCGAGCCGCGTCGCGAGCGTCTTCTCCGCCTTCTTCAGGCGGTAGAGATCCGCATACGCGCTGCCGGCGGCAAACGCGGCCATCGCGAGCACCGCGACGCCGAAGTGGACGGCCTTCGCGCGAAGGAACGACAGGTCGACCTTCACGGCGAGCGAGCCCTGGCGCAGGTCGAACTGCGGGCGTCCGCCGGCGGCGTCGTACGCCATGCCGATCGTCATCGCCGCCGAATCGACCGGGAGATTGAGCTCGGCCGCGGCTGCGTACCGCGGACCTGCGAGCGCCACGACATCGTCCTGCGAGAGGCGCCACACCGGCACCCCGAGCTGCTCGGTGAGGTAGTTCGCGATGCCGCGCAGGCGCGCGCCACCGCCGACGGCGATCGCCGCGAGTGGCGTGAACCCGGTCTTGGCGCGACACGCCGCGAGGGTCTGGCGAAGGTCGCGCGCGAACGGCGCGAGCTCGCTGACGATGACGCTCGAGATCTTCGCCCACGCGTCCGACTGCGGCGGCTCGGCGGACGACGCGACGAAGCCGTCGGAGTGCTTCGCCTGCTCGGCTCGATCGAACGGCATCTTCCAGTTGCGCGCGATCGCGTCGGTGACGAGCTTGCCGGCGCGCGGGATGCTGCGGCTGAACACGGCCTTGCCGCCCTGCACGACGACGACGTCGGTGCGCTCGTGACCGATATCGATCACCGCGACGGCACCGTCGGTGCGCGCCTTCGCGAGCGACGGGACGTGGGCGACGAGCTTGGCGGCGGCGCCGCCACACGCGAGCAGGCCGCGAGGCTGGAACCCGGCCGACTGACCGAGGTCGATCAGGTGCTCGGCGCGATCGCGGCGCATCGCGTAGGTGAGCACGCGCATGCCGTCGGCCGGAGGCGCGACCCGGCCGTGCTGGGCCTCGGCGGGCACCGGCGCGGCGCCGGGCGGTGGGCTGGGAATCTGCTCGAACGTGTAGACCATGTCCTCGAGGTCGACGGGCACGACGCCCTCGAGCTCGCCACCGACGGCCTTGTCGAGCTCGGTGCGGCGCAGGTTCTTGAACCCGAACTCGAGCACCTGCGTGAAGACCTGGTCGCCGTACACGCCGATGTAGCCGGTCTCGCCCTTGAGGCCGAGCTCGGCGAGCAGCGAGACGAGCGCCTGCTTCATCCGCTGTTCGATCGGCTCGTCACCGGGAGGCACGAGCCTCTCGACGACATTGAGCAGCGTCGCACCGCGGATACCGGGACTGGCGATCGCGAGCTTCACGCTCCACGCGCCGAGATCGACTGCAAACATCCGAGTCGCCATGGTCAGTCTTCCCTCAAGAACACCCAGGCGCCCTTCTGGCCTGTTTGTTTCCTGACATTTTGTGGGAACACCTTCGTGTCCCAGATACCCGTGATCGACGAGCGGATCGGCGGGAACACCCCCGACTTGCGCTCGACCTCGCCCCACGCGGTCACGCGATACGTGCGCCGCGTGCCGAACGTGACGATCGTGTTGAGCTTCGCGACGTCGAGCTCCATGCCGACCTTCTCGCCCGGCGGGATGTTGAAGCCCTGCGTCAGCGCGTTGGTCGCCGCGCTACCTGCCATGCCGCCGGTCACCGCGAGCGCCTGGAGCGCCGCGACCGGATCCTTCACGAAGTCGGCGAACTCCTGCGCCTTGGTGAAGTTCTCGCCGTTCTGCCGCGCCTTCGCGACGATGCCCGCGAGCATGAACAACCGGCGCGGGTCCTGGAGGACCGGATCGTTCGGGTTCTTCGCCGACAGGTAGATCACCGCGGCGATCAGCTGCGGGTTCGTGACGTGCGGGATGTTGATCTTGCAGCCGCCGTAGACAGTGAACGCGTTGCCGAACAGGGTCCAGAACCGATCGTCGACGCCGCGCACGAGCTTCAGCTCGCCGATCGTGTCGATGTAGTTGTTCTTCGGGAAGTAGCGGTCCTTGAGGTTCTCGTAGCCATAGTCCTCGGCGGTGCCGCGGTTCGAGCCGCGCATCGCGTTCGAGTCGATGTAGTCCATCAGCGCGTCGACCTGGGTCGCGCGATCGCGCCGCCAGCCCTCGGCATCGTTCTCGTCGAACACGGGGTCGTACGCCTGGAAGTAGACGAGCGCGTCGAGGATGCTCTTCGTGACCGGCGCCGACTGCGGGACGTTGGCGCAGTTCATGTTGATCTTGTCGTCCTCGGTCGTGAACTCGTCGAGCCCGCACTGGCCGACCTCGGCGCCCATGCCCTTCAGCTGGTCGACCGGAATGCCGAACATGTCCTGGACCTCGTCGTTGCCGCCGCAGAACGGCGTCATGAACATGTTCGCGTACTCGGTGATGTCGAACATCCCGCGCAGCTTCTCGGTGTTGTCGATCCGGTACTGCACTCGCAGGATCAGGTCGGCGAGGTTCTGCGCCGAGCGCGCGAGGAAGTGCGCCCGCATCTGATCGCGGTAGTTCGCCGCCGCGATCATGTCGGTGTTCGTCGACGTGCCGAAGTCGTTCGAGATGACGAGCGTGATCGCGATCGCGATCAGCACGGTCACGAGCGCGACGCCACGCTGACCGGCACGGGGCGCGACGCTGCCGCCGGCCTGGGTATGTCGCTTGCTCCGCCTCATGGGTTCGCCAGCAGCGGCTCCTGCATGTTGATGCGGGCCTGCGTCGACAGCTTGATGTCGCGGCCCTCGTTGTTCTTGAGCGTGATCGTGATCCGCACGCGGCTCGGCAACATGCCCTTCTGGCCGTCCGACTGCGTCGTGTCCCACGTGTCTTGCCACTCGAGGTTCTTCCAGTTCCAGTACTCGAGCTCGAGCTTCTCGATGTTGCGGACGAGCACGTCGTACTCGGCGGGCTCTTCCTCGGGAGGCAGGTTCGACTCGCGACGCCGCTCGGCGCGGATCAGGTCGACCTGCCCCGGGTTCTCCCGGCTGTTGTACGACAGGTAGCGAATGACGGTCTGCTCCGACTCGTTCGCGTCGGACCACAGCACGCGGTGGCCGATCGTCGAGAACGTGATGTCGGGGACCTTCGCCCCCTGCTTGCCGATCATCATCGTGCGCGGGTGCGTCGCGGTCATGTCCTCGTTGCGCGACAGGTAGGCCGCCTCGAAGTCGGTCGTGATCCGGCCGAGCGCCATGCGCAGCTCGTGGTTGCGCTCCTGGTACTTGCCGAAGTTGCGGCGGCTGTCGGACGTGTTCGAGATCGTCCGCCACGCGAGCGTCATCATCAGCACCATGATCGCGCTGGCGATCATCACCTCGATCAGCGTGAGGCCGGCTTGCGAGGAGCGCTTCATCCGCCGCTCCCTCGGCCGCGACCACCGAACGTCGGCGTCGGCCGCGTTCCCGAGCCCGAGCCGGAGCCCGAACCGGAGCCGGAGCCGGCCTCCGGCAGCTCCGCCGCGCCCATGCCATTCAGGACCTTGTCCATCGCGGCCGAGTCGGTGAAGTACGCGACGACCTTCAGGTCGCGATCGCTGCCGAGCACCTTGTACTTGAGGTTCAGCGTCACCTTGCGGACGGAGACCTTCAGGATCTCCTGGAACATCTGGAACTGGCCCTGGATCAGCGCGCCGCCCTGCGCGGCGTCGATCGACTGCCCGCTCGCGCCGAACATGCCCATCATGGAGGCGATGCCGCCGAGCTGGCTGTTCTCGAATCCAGCGGGCATGTCGGAACCGAGGCCCGAGCCGGAGCCGAGGCCGCGCTGCTGCGCCTGCTTGATCGCCGCCGCCTGGAGCTCCTCGAAGCTCGGGATCGTCGGTTCCTCGACCTTGTACGTGTAGCAGATCGACGGCCAGCCCTCGTCGTCGAAGCACTGCTCGCTCGTCTGCGACTGATCGGTATCGGTGAAGCCATCCTTCAGCAGGATCTCTTCGATGTCGTACATCTTGCCGCGCGCGAGGTCGGTCGCGACGCCGAGCATGTGAGCCTGCTCGGCATTGAAGATGCTGCCCGCGGCGCTCTTGATGAGCACGGTCAGCGCGAGCCCGAGCAGCGCGAGGCCGATCATGACCTCGAGCAGCGTGAAGCCACGCCTGGATCGCGCGGCTCTCATTCGCGCGCTCCTTCTGCGTCGCGTTCCTTGTCCTTGTCGCCGAGCGGGTTGCGCAGCATGTGATCGTTGACGTCGCGCAGCGTGCCGTCCTTCAGCTGGACGCGGCCGGTGAGGCCGTGCACGAGCACCGTGAACGTCTCGCTGCCGTCGGTGACCTCGACGACCGCCTTCTCGGACGAGCCCGTCGGGAAGAAGTAGATCGCGACCTGGCCCTTCGTCGCGCTGTCGTCTCGGTGCTGGACCCAGATTTCCTTGAACTTGATCCCCTTGGCTGCGCGCAGCGAGCGGACCCACTTCTTGCCCTCTGCGTCGCCGCTGACCGCGTCGTCGATCGACGAGCACTGGCGGTCCGCGATGTGCGAGCCCGCGAGCGAGAGGGCCTGCTTGGTCGCGACATCGGGATCGGACGCGAGCGCCTCGGGCGGAATGCCCTGGAGTCGCTGCCTGCCCCGCTCGAGCGCCTGCTTGGCCTTCTCGTCGTCGGGACGAAGCTGCTCGTTGCGCATGAGTGTCGTCGAACCCTGGCAGACCTCGACGGCGTAGATCTGCTTGTCCATGTCGAACACGATGCGGTGCATCTCGCCCTTCTCGACCGCGAGCTGACTGGTGCGTTTCATCACCGCCGCCAGCTCGGTCGAGTTCTCGACGAGGTCCGCCTTCGTGATCATGCGGAAGCCCGAGCGCACGAGCACCACGCCGCCGCCGAGGATCGCCAGGACGATCATCAGCTCGAGCACGGTCATCCCCCGTCGGGGACGAGAACCCCTGGTCGGGGTCCCGCTATGTGGGCATCGGGTCCGCATGGTTCACCTACAGTCGCGCGCTCACTCCCACGACTTGATGTCGTCGCCGGTGCCTTCCTTGCCGTCCTCGCCGGGCGAGCCGACGGCGATGCCCTTGGCACCCGCGGGAAGGTTCGGACCGCAGAGCATCTTGTACTGGAAGCCCCACGGGTCCTTGATGTCCTTGTTGTTCATGTACTCGTTGAGGTCCTCGAGCTTGTCGGGGCACGACTTGTCGGGGTGAGCCGCGGCCCACGACGGGTACGCCTCGAACGCGTACTTCTTGACGGTCGCGCGCGCGATGTCGCCCTTGCTCTCGCCGAACATCTTCATGACGCGAGGACCGACGACGAGACCCATGACGAGCGCGAGGATCGCGAGCACGATCATGATCTCGAGGAGCGTCATGCCGCGCTGGGCAGTCCGCTGGGTACGGTGGAGGGCACGCATCAGCTTCTTCGTGAGGGTCTTCATGACAGGGGTCTCCTTCTCTCTCTTCTCGGGCTACTTCGGGCCGGAAATCTGACCGAGGTCCATGATGGGTTGCAGGATCGAAAACACGATGAACGCGACCGCGCCGCCCATGACGACGAGCATCAGGGGCTCGAGGAGCGCGGTGAAACGAGACAGCTTGGTGTCGACTTCGGACTCGTAGGTCGTCGCGACGCGCTCGAGCATCTGCTCGAGCTGGCCGGCCTTCTCGCCGACCGCGACCATGTGGATCATCGTCGGCGGGAACTGGCCGCTCTTGCGGAGGGTCGCCGCGAGCGACTCGCCTTCGGTGACCGCCTTCTTCGCGTCCTCGATCGCTTGCTGGATGAGGACGTTGCCGACGATCTGCTTCGAGGTATCGAGCGCGCGGAGCATCGCGACACCCGAGTGCAGCATCGTGCCGAGCGTGCGCGCGAACCGACCGACGTTGATCGTGCGGACGAGCTCGCCGAGCACGGGCATCTTGAGCACGAACCGGTGCCACACCGGCTTGCCGTCCTTGCTGCGCGTCCAGCGCATGAACAGGATGCCGGCGGCGATCATGCCGAGGAAGATGAACAGCCAGTTGCGGCCGAGGAAGCCCGACGACGCGATGAGGAAGCGCGTGTTCAGCGGCAGCGTCTTGCCCTGCTGCGTGAACATCTGCGTGATCTCGGGAATGACCTTGATCATCAGCACGGCCATGATGCCGGTGCCGACGACGACCATGACGGCCGGATAGATCATCGCGCCCTGGATCTTCGACTTGAGCTTCTGCGAGCTCTCGAGGAAGTCGGCCAGGCGCGTGAGGACCTCGTCGAGGTTACCGGCGATCTCGCCGGCGCGAACCATCGACACGAACAGCTCGTCGAACAGCTTCGGGTGCTTCCCGAGCGCGTCGGCGAACGACATGCCTTCGTTGACCGCCGTGCGCACCTCGGCGACCGGCGTCTTCAGACGAACGTTCTGGATCTGATCGACGAGCGCAGCGAGCGACTCGGCGAGCGGGATGCCCGAGCGCAGCAGCGTCGACATCTGGCGCGTGAACGCGGCGATCTCGACCTTCTTGACGCCGCCGAACAGGCCGCCGAGATCGACGTCGCGCGACAGGCCGCCCTTCTTCGAGTTCTGCTCCTTGGCGGCCTTGCCACCCTTGGACAGCTCGAAGCTCATGACGAGGACGCCGTCCTTGCGCAGCAGCTGGCGCAGCGTCTTCGGCGAGTCCGCATCGCGCACGCCGGTGACGGACTTGCCGTTGTTCCCGACGCCCTTGTACGCGTACATCGGCATCAGTCACCACTCTCTGCGGTCATCAGCATGACCTCCTCGGGGGTTGTCATTCCGAGCAGGACCTTGCGCGCGCCGTCGCCGCGCAGCGTGATCATGCCGGACTCGATGGCCGCGTTGCGGATCGAGCCGGCGTCGGCCTTCTCGAGCGCGAGGCGGCGAACCGGCTCGTTGACGAGCAAGAGCTCGTAGATGCCGGTACGGCCGCGGTAGCCGAGCTGGCCGCACGCGGGGCAGCCGACCGGCTCGAAGACCGTGCCGACCGGCGGCGGCCGCTGGCCCTTCACGGCCGGCAGCTGGTAGCCGCCGGAAAAGAACTTCTGCGGATCGAGCGCGAGCTCGCGCAGGATCTCGTCGGACGGCCGCACCGGGCGCGCGCACTCGTAGCACGGGCGCCGCACGAGGCGCTGCGCGAGCAGGCCGACGAGCGAGCTCGCGACGAGGAACGGCTCGATGCCCATGTCGACGAGACGCGTGATGCCGCCGGCCGCGTCGTTCGTGTGAACGGTCGAGAACACGAGGTGACCGGTCAGCGACGCGGTGATCGCGACCTCGGCCGTCTCGCGGTCACGAATCTCACCGACCATGATGACGTCGGGGTCCTGGCGGAGGAACGACCGCAGACCCGATGCGAACGTCAGATCGATCTTCGAGTTCACCTGCGTCTGCGAGATGCCCTCGAGCTGGTACTCGACCGGATCCTCGACGGTGAGGATGTTGATGTCGGGCGCGTTGATCTCCGAGATGCACGCGTAGAGCGTCGTCGTCTTACCGGAGCCCGTCGGACCGGTGACGAGCAAGATGCCGTGCGGGCGCTTGATGATGTTGCGGATCGCGTCGAGCTGGTCGGTCGCGAAGCCGATGTCGGCGAGGCCGAGGAGCACCGAGCCGCGATCGAGCAGACGGACCGTGACGCTCTCGCCACCGGCGGTCGGCGCGGTCTCGACACGCATGTCGACGTCGCGGCCGGCCATCTTGCGGCGGATGCGGCCGCTCTGCGGCAACCGCTTCTCGGCGATGTTCAGGCCGGCCATGATCTTCACGCGCGCGATGATCGACTGCTGGAACTTCTTCGGCGCGCGCTTCGCCTCGCGGAGCACACCGTCGACGCGGTAGCGGACGATGATGTCCTTCTCGCCGGGACGGATGTGGATATCGGAGGCGCCTTCCTTGGCGGCCTGGAACATGAGCGAGTTGACCCACCGGATGATCGGGGCCTCGTCGCTCGCATCGAGCATGTCGACGAGCTCTTCCGACTGGTACTCGGAGTCCTCGTCGTCTTCCTTCTTCGAGCTCTCCTCGAGCTCGGCGCCGCCGCGCAGGCGCGAGTACGTCTTGTTGATGTGATCGACGATCTTCGAGCTCGACGCGACGACGGGCTCGACCGCCTCCGCGAGCAGCACGGCGACCGCATCGATCACGTCGACCGCGCACGGATCGGCGATCGCGATCATCACGCGGTTCGCGGCGTCGCGGCCGAGCGGCAGCACGAGGCGCTGGCGCGCGAAGTTGATCGGCAGCTTGTCGATCAGCTCGGCCTCGATGTCCTCGGCGCGCGGCAGGTCGCGCAGGTACGGCATGTCGAACTGGAAGGCGAGCGCGAGCGCGAGCTGGTCCTCGTCGATGAGGCGCAGGCGCACGAGCACCTCGCCGAGGAGGCCACCCTCCTCGCGCTGCTTCGCGAGCGCGCGCTCGATCGAATCGGGCACGACGCCGCACCGGCGCACCAGGATCTCGCCGATCCGCTCGGGACCGACGGGCTGGGTGCCCGGGAACGCGTAGCTCGACGGAGTCGCCATCAGGGAGCTCCCTTTGGCGCCTGCTTCGGCGCAGGCGCGGTCGACGGCTTGTCGCCTTCGGGCGGCGGCGTCAGCATCGGCTTCTTCTCGTCGTCGGGAGAGTCGATGCCCGACGGGCCGTACTCGACGTTCCCCTCGATCACGAGCTGGCGCGAGCCACCGGCCTCGAGCATCGCGCGGTCTTCCTCGACCGACTGGACGACCCGGTTGATCTCCTCGACGAGACCGCGCTTGCGGCGGTAGTCGATCTTCGGCTCGTACGCCTTGTCGTTGAGGTTCGCGAACGACGCCGCGAACTCGCGATACTCGCGGACCTTGCGCTCCTTGATCGTCGCGAGATCGAGCTGGTCCTTGATGATGTACGGCGTGAGGAGGATCAGCAGGTTGGTCTTCTTCTTCTGCTTGCTGGAGTACTTGAACAGGTAGCCGAGGAGCGGGATGTCACCGAGCAGCGGCACCTTCGTGACGTTGTAGATCTCGCGCTCCTGGATGAGGCCACCGATCACGACGCTCTCCTGGTCGTGCACCACGACCTGCGTCTTCAGCTTGCGCTCGGCCCACGTCGGCCCGAGCTCGGGATCCGAGCCACCGAGGTCCTTCGTCTCCTGCTCGATCTCGAGCCGGACTGCGTCGTTGCTCGAGATATGGGGAGTGACGTTGAGGGTCAGGTTCAGCTTCTCGCGCTGGATGTTCGTTCCGATCGAGCCGAGAGGATTGGTAGCGCCGCCGGCCGTCGTGGGCAAACCACCAAACGATAGGCCTGCCTTGTAGGGGATGTTGTTACCGACGGAGAACTCCGCCTTCTCGTTGTCGATCGCGATGATGTGCGGCGCCGAGAGGATGTTGGAGTTGTCCTGGTTCGCGAGCGCCTGGAACAAGACAGCGTACGAGGGAATGCTCGTACCGAGGAACGACTGCGCGTTCGTCAGCGGCGAGCCGACGATGCCGCCGATGAGACCGGTCAGCGTCGCGAGCGACGCCGGGTTGATCGACTTCAGCGTCGACGTCTGCACGCCGCCGAGCACGATCGCGTTGTTGTCGTTGACCGGCAGACCGCCGTGCGAGCTCGTACCGAGCGCGAGCGACTTCGACACCTGGACCTCGAGGATCACGGCCTCGATGAAGATCTGGCGGCGCGGCTGATCGAGGCGCCGGATCACATCGCGCACCGCGATGAAGTCGCGACCGCTCGACATCACGATGAGCGAGTTCGTCGGCTTGTCGCCGATCACGCGGACCTGGCCCTCGAGCGAGCTGCCGAAGTCACCGATCGACGTCGGCGCCGCCGGCTGCGGTCCGCGAGTCGGCTGGCCCGGCTGGCCACCGCGCGTCTGCGGCGCCTGCTGTCCCGACAGCACGTTCGTCAGCGTCGCCGCGAGCTCCTCGGCGAGCGCGTTCTCGAGCGGGTACACGCGGATCGCGCTGCCGCCCTCGGTATCGAGCACGATGTCGAGGCGATCGACGAGCGCCTTGACGCGCAGATAGCCCGCCTCGCTCGACACGACGATCAGCGTGTTCGTGCGGTCGTCGACGAGGATCTTCGACGGCACGCCGGCCGAGCCACCGTCGTCGGAGAACTGCGCGCCGGGGGCCTGCGCCTGCGCCCCGCCCTTGCCGCGCATCGGCACGTTCGTCGGTGCGCCGCCGCCGCCCGCGGTCACGCCGAGGATCTCGTTGATCTTCGTCGCGAGCTGCTGCGCGTCGGAGTTCTTCACGGGGATCGTGTAGATGCCCTCGTTGTTGCCCGGCACGTCGAGCGCCTTCGCGAGCGTCAGCATGTCGCGGACCTGGCTCGCATAGTCGGTGATGATGAGGACGTTCCCCGCGGTCGACACGTTGCCGGCCGGCGAGCGGATCGAGTCGAGCGCCCCGCGCAGCGTCTCGGTCTGCGTGTACGACGGCCGCATGATGTAGCGAACCATCTGGTCCTGGTTCGCCGGCACGCCCTTCTTCTGGATCGGAATCGTCTCGCTCTTCGCGGTCGCCGAATCGACGATGCGATACATGTTGCCCTTCGGCACGATCGTCAGGCCCATCGTCGAGAGCGCGGCGAGGAAGACGTTGTACGCCTCCTGCGCGGACATCTTGTTCGGCGCGATGACCGTGACCTTCTTGCCCGTCGACACGATGCGCGGGTCGAGCATGAAGTTCTTGCACGTGAAGCCCATGACCCACGTGATGAGGTCCTTGAGCTCGGTCTCCGGCTTGAACGTGACGGCGACCTGTCCCGTGCGCTTCTTGCAGCTGTAAAGCGCGTCGTCCTGCGCGGTGCCGGCGGTGGCATCGCTGCCGCCCGTCGGCGAAGGCTGCGCGAACGCAGTGGTCACGGGCGCCGCGAGCGACGCGAGGATCAGAAGAGAAAGGCTACGTGTCTTCATCGTTTCACCGGATCGAGTACTTCAGGGTCATCGGCTTGCCGCGGCGCGTGATCTCGACCTCGAGAGAGGTCGCCTCGCGAAGCTTCGTGTAGACCTCGAGCGCCTTGTCCGCGGACGTCATCTCGAAGCCGTTGATCGATTGCAGCGTGTCGCCATTCGCGAGACCGAGCTTCGAGTACACCGAGCTCGGACGGATCGCGTAGAGCTTGAAGCCATCGGGCTTGCCGTTCTTGACGGCGGGGACGACGCGCGCGCCCTTCGCGACCGCCATCGGGTTCGCGAGGACCTTGTCGACGAGCCCCTTGTCGATCTCGTAGTTGTTGTCGTCGATCTTCTTGATGCCGTTGTCGATCGAGGCCTGGAGGTCGTCCTTGTTCTCGTCGCCGCTCGGCGCCGGCTCGGCGACGGTGGGTGCGGCCACCGGCGCGGTCGCGCCCGCGAGGACGAGACGCTCGATGTGGCCGCCGTTCTCGAAGTCGACGTACTTGAAGTGGATCTCCTTGAGCTTGCCGGACGCGCCCGGAATCTGATCACCGATCGCGTACGCGCCCTGCTGGTCGCTCGACGTGTTGATGATCGTCGCGTAGGAGTCCTCCTCCTTCGCGCTGACCATCGTGGCGAGCAGGATCAGAGGGAGGCTGGTCGTCGAGATCTGCGACGGGTCCGTGTTCGTCGGCGTGACGACGGGGGGCGTGCACTCGGAGCAGAACATGTTGCGCGTCGCGAACGAGCTGCCGTCCTTGCTGCGCTCGTGCTTGATCGGCTGCATCGGCGACGGGACGACGGCATGGACGCGCGGCGTCTTGTTCGAGTCACCGAGGAACTTGGCTTCGACGACGTGCGAGGTCGCCTTCGCCGCGAACACCGCGCACACGAGCACGACGAGCGCGCCGAGGACCCAGAAGTACCGTTTGATCAGGTCCTGCATCTAGTCTTTGTCGCCTTCCTGGCCATCGTCGGTGTTCTCTCCGCTGCCGCCGTCGGTGGATTCGAGGCGGCGGTAAATCGTACGGGTCGCGATGCCGAGCAGCTTCGCCGTGAGGCGCTTGTCACCGCGCGTGTGGCGCAGGGTCTCGTGGATGACGCGCATCTCGATCTCGGCGAGCGGCATGCCGAGCGGGAACGTGAGCGACGTCGCCGAGGCCGTGCCCGGCGTCGCGTCGCGGATCTCGCGAGGGAGCGCGTCCTCGTCGATCACGGTCTGACCGGCGCGCGTGAGGACGACGGCGCGCTCGATCGCGTTCTCGAGCTCGCGGACGTTGCCCGGCCAGCCGTACTCGGACAGGCGCTCGAGCGCGATCGGCGAGCAGCCGCTGATCGCCTTGCCGTTCTTCTCGGCGTAGACCTGGACGAAGTGCTGTGCGAGCAGCGAGATATCGTCGCGGCGATCGCGCAGCGGCGGCACCGAGACCGGGATGACGTTGAGCCGGTAGAAGAGGTCCTCGCGGAACCGGCCGGCCTTGACCTCCTCGGCGAGGTTGACGTTGGTCGCGGCAACGATGCGCACGTCGATGCGGCGCGGCTTGCCGCTGGCGCCGAGGCGCTCGATCTCGCCCTCCTGGAGGACGCGGAGGAGCTTCACCTGGACGTGGCGGCTGATCTCGCCGATCTCGTCGAGGAACAGCGTGCCGCCGTGCGCGGCCTCGAAGCGACCATCGCGCGCGGTCGCGGCACCGGTGAACGCGCCCTTCTCGTAGCCGAACAGCTCGGCCTCGAGGATCGACTCGGGGATCGCGGCGCAGTTGACCGCGACGATCGGGCCCTTCGCGCGCGCCGAGTTGTCGTGGAGCGCGCGCGCGAGCAGCTCCTTGCCGGTGCCGCTCTCGCCGAGGAGCAGGACCGTCGCCTCCGACGGCGCGGCCTGCATCACGATGTCCATCGTGCGGCGCCACGCGAGCGAGGTTCCGATGATCGCGCGGCGGCGCTTCTCGGCGAGCTGCGCCTTGAGGCTGCGGTTCTCGACGAGCAGCGACTGCTTCTCGAGCGCGTTGCGCACGATGCGAACGACGTGCGCGCGCTTGAGCGGCTTGGTGACGAAGTCGTACGCACCTTCCTTCATCGCGTCGACGGCGGTCTCGACCGTGCCGTAGGCCGTCATGAGCACGACCTCGGTCTCGGGCGCGATCGTCTTGGCCGCGCGCAGGAGGTCCATGCCCGACGTGCTCGGCATCATGAGGTCGGTGAGCAGGACGCCGACGCGGTGCTTGCGCAGGATATCGAGCGCGGCGTTGCCGTCGGTCGCGGCGAGCACGTTCATCCCCTCGCGCTTGAAGATCTTGGTCAGCGATTCGACGATCGGCGCCTCGTCATCGACGACGAGGACGATCCCTCCCTCCGCGGGTACGTCGCGGAGTGCGGACGGCTCGTCTTGGGTGCCGCTGCCGCCCTCGACCTGGGCCGCCGCGAACCGCCGGAAGGGACTCTGCGCGGGCTGGTGCCACATACTCGGTTCCCTCATTAACAAGGCGGATGCCAGGTCTGATTCCATCTAACTGACTGAAATCTCAATGATGTTTTCCGTGGGTTCGCAGGGGTTTGTGCCATCGTGTCGGGTTGCTCCGAGGGGTCTGCCAAAGTGACAAATCGCGAGTCGAGCACGTCCTCGCCGGCTGTCGAGCATGTGGCTCTCGGTAGCCGCAGGTGCGCGGCGAGCAGCACGTCTCCGACACGACGCACATTGTCTTCTCACCGGATGCGATGACGGTGGCTCGCGCACTGTCATGTGAAAGGCGGCGCACGAAGTATCGGTCCTCGATCGCGCGGCTGATGATCTCGACGCTGAGACACTCGAACCCAGGAGAGCGAACGATGACCGGATCTTGGAAGCGTTTGATCGTGGCGTCGCTGTTGATCGGAGCAGGGGCTACAGGATGCACGGATGACCTGACGGAGGCCGAGGAAGACAACGCGAGGGGTCGCCTCGTGTGCGAGTACCTCACCGACGAGCCTACCGAGCTCGACGAGTGTGCGCGCATCGCCCCCGACGACGACGTCGAGGAGCTCGTCAGCCGCGCTGGCAGCCTCGGTGGCCCGGCACGCTGCTCGACCCGCCACGTCCCGATCGCGGAGCGCGACCTCGTCCAGGCCGAGGTCGATCGCCGCATGGCGAGTGTCGTCGGCGGCGCATCGATGGTGACCGGCGGCACGATCCCGGTCTACGTCCACGTCATCACGAACGGCTCTGCCGGCGCGGTGAGCGACAACCAGATCGCGCAGCAGCTGAGCGTGCTCAACAACGCGTACGCGTCGACGGGCTGGAGCTTCACGCTGGCCTCGACCGATCGCACGTCGAACGCGAGCTGGTACACGGCGACGCCGGGCAGCAGCGCGGAGACGCAGATGAAGAACGCGCTCCGCAAGGGCAGCGCGGACGATCTGAACCTCTACCTGAACAACATGGGCCAGGGCCTGCTCGGCTGGGCGACGTTCCCGTCGGATTACGCGCGCAAGCCGAAGCTCGACGGCGTTGTCGTTCTGTCGGCGTCGCTGCCCGGCGGATCGGCCGCGCCGTACAACCTCGGCGACACCGCGACGCACGAGGTCGGCCACTGGATGGGCCTCTATCACACGTTCCAGGGCGGCTGTAACGGCAACGGTGACTACGTCAGCGACACGCCCGCCGAGAAGTCGGCCGCGTTCGGCTGTCCGACCGGACGCGACACCTGCAAGAACAAGGCAGGGGTCGATCCGATCAAGAACTTCATGGACTACACCGACGACGCGTGCATGAACACGTTCAGCGCGGGCCAGGACGCGCGCATGGACCAGATGTACACGACGTATCGGCTCGGAAAGTAGTCCCGTCGATCGCTCGAGCACGAACGGCGCCCTCGCGGCGCCGTTTGTCATTTCGGCGTCAGCCCTGACGTGTCGCGCGCGGATCGAGCTCGACGCGCTTCGGCCGCGGCTCGGTGATCTGGATCTGGCGCGGCAGCTTGACGGTGAACGTCGTGCCGACATCGAGCTTCGTCGTACAGCCGATCTTGCCGCCGTGGCGCTCGACGAGCTCGTGGACGATCGACAGGCCGAGTCCGGTGCCCTCGCCGACGTCCTTCGTCGTGAAGAACGGATCCCAGATCCGCGGCAGGACCGCCGTCGGGATGCCGGGCCCGTTGTCGGCGATCTTGACCTCGACGCCCTCGGCGTCGCCGCTGGTCTCGATCGTGATCGTCGCGTTGTCGCGGTGCGTGAGCGCCTGCGCCGCGTTCGTGAGCAGGTTCATGAAGACCTGGTTGATCTGGCCCGCGTGGCCGCGGACGCGACCGGGGTTGTTGTACTTCTTCACGACCGTCACGTTCTGCTTCAGCAGGTGGCGCAGCAGCTCGAGCGAGTCGTCGATCGACCGGTCGATATCGAAGTCGACGACGTTCTCGTCGTCGGTGCGCGAGTAGTTGTGGAGCGCCGAGACGATCGCCTTCGTGCGCTGCGCACCGCGCTGGACGACGCGCACCATCTCGCGCACATCGCGCGCTGCCTCGGTTCGCTCGGCGGCGTCGGTGCTGTCGATGCCACCGACCGCTTCCTCGAGCGGACCGACGGTGTTGACGATCGCGTTGACCGGGTTGTTGATCTCGTGCGCGATGCCGGCGACGAGCTGACCGATCGACGCGAGCTTCTCCGAGCGGACGATCTGATCCTGCGCGCGGTTGAGCTTGTCGAGGGTCTCGGCGAGCTCGCGGTTCTTGCGCGCGAGGTCGGCGGTGCGCATCTGGACGGCGCGCTCGAGGTCGAGGTTGACCTCCTCGGTCGATCGCAGCTTGTCGCGCAGCGCGCGGCGCATCTCCTCGAGTGCGAGCGTCAGGCGGCCGATCTCGTCGCCCTCGCCGCCCGCGGCGACCGGATCGGCGAGCTCGCCGCGTGCCATCGCGTCGGCGCGCTGCTCGAGGCGGCGGATCGGCGCCATGAACTGCGCGACGGTGAACGTGACGATGCCGGCGCACGCCCCGAACAGCACGAGGAAGAAGACGAGCAGCTCCTTGAGCGGCTGAACCATCGAGCCACCGCGGCCGCGGTAGCTCGGATAGAACACGGCGACGGAGCCGACATCGTACGGCACGCCGCGGAACAGCACGTTGAGCCGGCCCGACTTGCCGGTCAGCTCGGCGGAGTGCAGCGCGATCAGCCCGCCGCCCGCACGCTCGATCAACGCACGCGTGTACCAGGGCAGCTTCGGCGCACCCATCGGCCCGCCGCCGATGGCGAACAGCGAGCCGGACTCGCCGACGAAGTAGATGACGCTCGTCGCGTCGGGCTCCTTCGACTGGATCCGCCGCAGCGCCGCGTGGACGGCCCCCTCGGTCGGCGGCTCGCCCGCCGCGCCGAGCTCGGCCTGCATCTCCGAGCGTAGCCACCGCAGGCCGATGTCGGATTGCCGGCCGACGGACTCCGTCGACAGGTTCTTGTACTGGACGAAGCCCCACAGCAGCGCCATGCCGCACGCGAGCAGGACGACGCCACCGAAGGACAGCATCAGCTTGCTGCGTAGCGAGAGCGACGGCGCGATGCTGCGCACCGGGACGCGGTAGCGCTGCGTCAGGTGCGCGAGCAGCGGGCGAAGGACGTCGCGATGCCAGAGCTGCTCGTAGATCGAGCCGGCGACCGCGAGCACGAGCATCGCGACCGAGAGGATGATCGTGTTGTCGAGGTCGAAGCCGAGGCGAAGCCGTGCGATCAGCGCGCCGACGAGCGCGATGACGAGCCACACGCCGATCGTCAGCACCGCGAGCCGGTACGGCAGCGCCTGGGCGCGGCGATAGATCGCGGCGGCCGGAGGCGCCTCCTTCGTGTCGCCGCGCGACACCGCGAGGTAGCGGCGCAGGTCGGCGGTCATCACGCGTGCGAGCACCATCCACGCGACGAGCCCGAGCAGCGTCGCGACCGGCAGGTAGGTCTCGAACTGCAGGTACTGCGCCGGCGTGAGGACGAAGTAGTAGACGAACGCTGCCTGCGCCGCGAGGATGCCGCCGGCGACGATCATCGCGACGAGCAGGAACCGCCGGAAGTGACTGTCGTCGAACTTCTTGAGCGGCGAGCCGACCGCGAACATGCGGCCGCGGACCTCGCCGAGGATCTGTGCCCACCACACGGCGCGCACGCACGACACGATGTACGAGTGAACCGCGGCGAGCGCCGACAGCTCGGCGACCCGCTGGAGCGGCCAGTCGTTGTAGAGCCACAGGAACACGCCCGTCAGTGCCGCCGCGCACGTCCACAGCGTCGTCCGCAGGAGCAGCACGCGGACCGGGCCCTTCAGCGTGATCCGGTAGGCGCGCGCGGCGAGCTCCTTGCCGACCTTCTCGCCGGTGCGGCGCGCGCCGACCGCGGACCACAGCGGCAGAAACCACATCGCGATCACGCCCATCCAGACGAGGATCGCGGCGATGCCGACCGGCAGCGCGGTGCGGAGCAGGGTGTCGGCGCCGAGCGCGCCGAGGTCGAACGCGACCCACAGCGGGTACCCGACCGCGACGATCTCGAGGACGCCGAGCACGACCGCCGGCGCGACGAACCGTCGCTTGAACGGGACCCTCGCCAGCGTCGAGAGCGCGGTGGTGCTCTCGCCAGCGCCCGATCCGGCATCGCCGCTTGTCGGCATTGCGGTGAGGATAGTGCACTTCGGCTTATGATGGAGGGGTGTTGCGGCTGGGCAGATTTCTGCCGTTGCTGGCGGTGACCGCGAGCGGGACGCAGGTATTTGCCGATCCGCCGACCTCGCCGATCACCGACTCGAGCTACTCGATCGAGCTGTACGACGGCGTGGCGATCGGCAACACCGCCGTCGTCGGCATGGGCGGCGCGACGACCGCGCTCGCGATCGGCACCTCGGGCACGCTGTTCAACCCGTCGGCACCGGCCGTCAAGCCGACGACGGACACCGACACGTGGAGCTGGGACTATCACATCGATTATCTGAACGGCTCGCTGTCGACCGACTACGACAACAACGGATTCACGAGCGCCGACGGCGGCACGTCGGTGATCACCGGCGGCCTCGGCCTGCGCGTCGGCGAGTGGGCCGGCGCGGTCACGCTGACGCAGCAGTACGCGCCGGTCGACGCGATGGTGATGACGCCGTCGGGCAACGTCCCGCTGCAGGCGTCGACGCTGAGGATCCAGGCTGCATTCGCGCGCTGGGTGCGCCGCCTCGACACCGCGATCGGCGTGTCGATCCAGAGCGCGCAGTTCGACTTCAAGCCGAACTGCGAGGACGAGGGCTGCGACTCGCTGTTCAGCGTCGCCGGTACCGGCCTCGAGCTCGGTGCGACCTGGGCGCCACGGCGGCAGAGCGTACGCTTCGGTGCCGCGCTCGCGACGCCGATCGCCGGCGGCGACGTCACCGGGTGCGATCCGAGCGACTGCGTCGGCTGGACGCTGCCCGAGCGGATCGTCACGCCGTGGCGGCTCGCAGTCGGCGGCGCGTACCGATTCTCCGAGTCGCACTGGAACCAGCTCGTCGGCGGCTACTTCCGCGACGAGAAGTCGGTCACCGTCGCGACCGATCTGATCCTGTGGGGCAGCTCGCCGAACGCGTTCGGTCTCGAGGCCTTCGGCGATCACATGCTGCAGCGCTCGGGCCGCCACCCGTCGATCTCGCTGCGCGGTGGCGTCGAGTACGAGTGGTTGCCGGGGCGGCTGCGCGTCCGCGGCGGCAGCTACTGGGAGCCGGGCCGGTTCGTCGGCGTCGGCGGGCGCCAGCACGTGACGTTCGGCGTCGAGCTACGCGTGTTCCAGTTCTGGTTCTATCACCGGCTGCGGCGCGGCCGGATCTCGCTCACGGCCGATCTGGCGCAGCGCTACTCGAACGGCGGGGTCTCCGTCGGCTTCTGGCACTGAGGCCGAGCACGGCGAGCGCGAGCACGATCGATCCGCGAGCGTCGCGCGTGCTGCCGCAACAGCCTCCATCGTCGCACTCGCCGTGATCGCACTCCAGCGAGGGACCACCGTCTCCTCCGACGCCGGCGTCGTCACCGGACGGCACGCTCGAAACACAAGCCGTGTTCCCCCGCGCATCGGTCGCGCACACCTCGTAGGCCGCCGGGATGCCGAGCTCGAGCGGTAGCGTCGCGCGCCACAGCATCGGCCCGTACCACGCCATCGGGACCTCGGTGGCGCCAACCTTGACGACGACCTTCGTGAAGCCCTCGACGTGCGCCGGGCCCGCATGATCGTGAACCATCGCGTGAACGACGGCGGTGGTCGGCATCCGCTCCGGCCAGATCGCGGGCGGCTGGGTATCGACGGCCACTCCGGTCGCGAGCTGCACCTTGTCGGCGAGCGCCGTCTGGATCTCGCCCTGCCCTTGCACGAGGTCGATGCGGCCATCCTCGTCGAGATCGCCGATCGCGAGGCCGAGCGTGCCGCGCGTGTCGTTCGGCGTGGCATTCGCCACGAGGCTGAAGCTCGAACCGGGGCCGTCATTGCGCAGGAGCCGGTCGGGGTCGTTGCCGAGCGCGCCGATCACGAGATCCGGATCGCCATCGTCATCGGCATCCAGCCAGACGGCGACGTTGTCGTCGACGTCCGCCGGATTCGCCGTCCCGGTGAGCCAGCTGCTGGTGTCATCGACGTACATGCCGGCACCGTTGTTCACGAAGATGTGCTCGGTGACGTTGGGGCCATCGTTGATCGTGACGAGATCGAGGTCGCCGTCGCCATCGATGTCCATCGGCTCGAGCTCGTAGTTGTTGCTGAAGTGCGGCAGCGCGGTCGGGTCGTTGGTGAAGTGGCCGCTGCCGTCGTTGCGGAACAGCAGGCTCGTCGTCCCCGACTTCACCGCGACGAGCACGTCGAGGTCGAAGTCGCCGTCGACATCGGCGAGCTCGATGTCCCACGACCAGCGCGCGAGCACGTCGGGCATGTTCGTCGTCGTCGCGTCGGTGAACGTGCCCTGACCATCGTTGAGGTACAGGCGCGTGCGGCCGCCGGCGTTCGTCTGTGGATTGCCGGTGCCCCACTCGGCGAGCACGATGTCGAGATCGCCGTCGTCGTCGACGTCGCCGAATTCGGCATCGCCGATGCTCGTATCCTGCTGTGGCAGCTGCGCGCTCGCGTCGCTCCACGTCGCGCCGTCGCGGACGAACAGCTTCAGCTGTGACTGGTAGCCGCCGCCGGTCAGGATCATCGGCGCGGGTGCCTTCGCGAGCTTGATGAACCGCGACCGGCCGGTGAACGCGCCGACGACCGCCGACGTGATCTCCTCGCAGTGCGGTGCCGCGCCGGTCCAGTTGCCGAGGTTTCGCCAGATGCGCGGCGCCTCGGCGTTGCCGGCCGTGTTGTAGCCACCGCCGTTCGCGAGCAGGATGTCGACGTGGCCGTCGCCATCGACGTCGGCGACCTCGGCCTTGTTCGTCCACTCCGCCGTCGTGCCGATGCAGTCGGCGGTCCGGTCCTGCCAGACCTGTGCGCCGGCAATGCCCGGGATCGCCAGGACCAGCGCGACGACAGCTGCTCGCATAGGGTCTGACGACACCATGGGACAGCCCCTGCGACCATGCGCCGGCGCTGACAAGTGCGTGCACCGGTTGAGCATCCGGCGCTGCGCCCCCGGCGTATCAGACTGCGAGTGGGATTGAGCTTTCGAGGATGACTCGGGTGCCCTGGACGGTGCACCGTACCGCCATGCGACGCCGAAGTTTCCTGGGCCTCGTCGGGGGAGCGACGGCGGCCACGATCGTCGGGCCGTACTTCATGCGGAAAGCGCACGCCGAGTTCGGTGCGTTCCCGAGCGGTGCGGAGGCCGCGATGCTTCCCGAAGCACAGCGCGCGAAGCGCGTGCTCGAGATCTTCCTCTACGGCGGCGTCTCGCAGTGGGAGACGCTCTACTTCGTGCGCCGCTTCGGCTCGGCGAGCGACACGATGTACGCCGGCCAGCAGTACTACACGTACGCGACGTCGAACGCGACGATGTTCAATCGCTGCGGCGCCGGCACCGATCCGCTCGCGACCGTCCGCAACTTCGCGACCGACGCCCGCGGCGAGCAGGTCGAGGTCGGTCCGTTCGCGGATCGGCTGTGGCAGCGGACCGACGTCGTCGACCGGATGCGCGTCGTCGTCCAGAAGCACACGCTCGAGCCGCACGAGGCCGCCGTGCCACAGGCGCTGACCGGTCGTCCCGTCGGCCAGCCGGGCGCGGCCGGTCTCGGCGCACACGTCCAGCGCGCCAGGCTCGACGCGAAGGTGACGCCCGATCGCGCGTCGCCCCACTCGTACGTGTTCGCGACCGGCGGCATCTCGAGCGACAACGTCGCCGCGGCCGCTGCGGCGGGCATGCACCCGGGCGCCGCGCGCCCGCTGCTCATCAAGACCGACAACGTCAACGGCTTCACCGACCTCTTGCAGCGCTCGACGGTCGGTACCGGGCGCGCGACTCACGACGAGCTCGTCGCCGCGTACTCGTCGCAGTACGGCAGCCGGCTCACGTGGCCGGGCAAGGATCGAGTGCGCAGCGCGCGCACCGACGACTTCGAGGTCGCGTTCAACAACACGCGCCGCGTCGACGCGATCAAGGCCGTGCTGAGCGCCGATCTGTTCACGAACCAGCCGGGCACGTCGTGCCAGGAGCAGGCGAACAGCAACATCCCGCTCGTCGGGATGTCTGCCGCGGCGAAGCTGCTCACGCATCCGACCGAGCCGGCGTCGTACGTCTGCGTCAGCGACATCGGGCTCTACGAGGCGTCGGGCGGCGGCGGCTACGACACGCACACCGGCAACGCGCAGGACACCGCGGTCAACTTCGACAACATGCTGAAGTCGCTGCTCGGCATCATCAACGCACCCGGCGAGATGAACCCGCGCAAGCTGAACCTCGACGACACGCTGATCATCCTCAACACCGAGTTCGGGCGCACGCCGGGCGCGCAGGGCACGACCGGCCGCAACCACCATCCATACGGCTACGCGACGGCGTTCATCGGCGGGCCGACGGTGAAGGGCGTCGCCGGCGCGATCGGTAACGACGGCAAGGCGACCGACTTCGCGACGCCCGCGCAGAACCGCATCGCGGCGCTGCTCGCGCTCGGCATCTGGCCGTTCGCGCAGGAAGGCTTCGCGGTCTCCGACGTTCCCGGCGCATCGGGCGAGCTCGATGCCGCGACAACCTCCATGCAGCTGGTCCTCGGGAGGACGGCATGAAGACGCTCGTCCTCACCTCGCTCGTCGCCGCGACGCTCGCCGGCTGCGGGACCGATCACAGAAAACCCGACGACGGCAACGGCAGCGGCAACGACGTCCCGTACACCGAGTGCGCCGGCGACGCCGCGTCGTTCGTGCGGCAGTCGTTCCTCGCGCTCGACGGCCGCCGGCCCAGGAGCCAGGCGGAGGTCGACGTCTACGTCGAGCTCTACGACGCCGTGAAGGCCAAGGGCGGCGATCCGACGGACGCGGTCGCCCGCGCGATCATGGGCGAGCCCGAGTTCGCCGACCGCTGGATCGACACCGCGATGGACGCGATGCGCGTCCAGCGGCTCGACATCCAGAACGAGCAGTCGTGCTGGGACCAGACGCTGCGGACGACCGTCGACGCCGGCCTCGCGACCGCGGTGCGAAGCATGCCGGCGACCGCGACGGCCGGAGACGGCAAGGGCGTCTGGACGATGCTCGACCTCGCGAAGTCGGCGATCGCGCTCGACGACCTGACGCCGGTCTACCGCGCGCAGCTGTTCTCGATGGTCGCGCACCCGATCCCCGCGGCGAACGTCGACCAGGTCGAGACCGAGCTCGCGCGGCGCGCCGACTTCGGCGACACGTTCGACTCGGCATTCCTGCACCGCGACGTCGTCTGCCTCGGCTGTCACACGAGCGAGCGCTCGGTCACCGACAGCGACGAGCCGGCGCTCGATCGCCACTGGCCCGTGGCGGGTCTCGCCGAGAACGCGGTGTACGGCATCGCGCCCGGCGGCTCGTTCGCGATCGACCCCGACCGCGCGCACGGCGCGTTCCGGGTCGACGGCTTCGTCCGGCAGAGTGGCACCGCGCGGCCGTGGGGTTGGGACTCGGCGTGCGGCCGGTTCACGTCGCCCGCGAGCGTCACCGACGACGTCGCCGGCATCGACACGAAGCTCGCGAGCGTCACGGGCAAGCGCACGACGGTCTACGCGCTCGAGCAGTCGCTCGCGAGGGGCTTCGACAACCTGCGCGGCAAGAAGCCGCCGATCGACGCCAGCGGCGCGATCACCGATCCCGATACCGCGCTCGCGTGGCTCGTCACGCTCAAGATGACCGAGGACGTCTGGCGCAAGGCGACCGGCAGCGGCCTCACGATCGCGAACTACTTCCCGCGCAACCAGGCGTCGAGCGACGTGCTGTACGCGCTCGCGTCTCGCTACACCGAGAGCGGCTACTCCCTGAAGGCACTGCTCGTCGCGATCGTCCAGAGCGACTACTTCAATCGCAAGCCCGCCGAGGAGGGTTGCGGCGCCGAGCCCTACACCTACCCCGCCGTGTTCGATCCGTGGGTGATCAGCGACGCCGATCCGCTGCGCCGCAAGAACGGCCCCGGAGATGCGGTCACGGCCATCGACGCGCGCACGCTCGTCACCGCGACGAACGCGGCGCTCGGCTGGGCGGCGCCGCCGCTCGCATCGCGCTTTCCCGACTACGGCGAGGGCTGCGAGGACGAGACCTCGTGCCAGCGGCTGTCGCAGCTGTGCTCCGGCTCGTTCAAGTCGTGCTGCATCACGTACCAGGCGTCTTGCGTGGCGAACGGCGTGAAGCCATCGGAGCAGGTACCGTTCGAGCGCGGCATCGGCGTGTTCCTGCGCAACAGCGAGCGCGGCTTCCGCGGTCTCGACTTCCAGGCGCGGCTCGTATGGGAGAACCGGTTCGGGACGTGCGCGCGCCCCGCGTGGGTCACGTCGGACTTCATCGACGCGATCGTCGCCGCGGCGGCCGCCGATCCGAGCGCGACGATCGGTGACCTCGCCGCGGCGATCAAGGACCGCATCATCGGCGAGCCGGCGATCGTCGAGGCGAGCGAGATCAGCGCGTTCGGTCGCTCACTCACGTCACCGGCATCGGGCGCGACGGTCATGACCGCACGCGAGCTCTGCGGCGCGCTGCTCGGCTCGCCACAGTTCCTGCTCCAGGGCATCGCAGGACGCGGTGGCGAGCGGCCGAAGCTCACGCCGATGGAGGCGAGCTTCGACACGATCTGTGCGGCGGTCGCGGCGCGCGTCGCCGGTGCCTCGTGCACCGACGGCCACCTCGTCGTTCCTTGAGCGAGGTTCCTCGGCCATGGGTTGCACAGGTTGCGGCCAGCAGGCGTTTGCGCCATCTTCCGGCCGTCATGCAATACCTCCGTCCAAGCGCCGCACTCCTCGCGCTCGTCGTCTCCGCTGGTTGTGAGACCAAGCCCAAGCCCAAGGACACGGGCACCGCCGGATCCGCCGTTGCGGTCGAGCCCACCGGCAAGGATCAGAACGCGCTGCCCTCGCAGCCGAGCCCCGATCCGACGCCCGCCGCGGACGTGCGCAAGCCGGTCGCCGCGGACCTCGCGGAGTACACGAAGGACATCCCCGGCAACGGCAAGCTGATGATGAAGCTCGAGACGTCGCTCGGCACGTTCAACTGCGAGCTCTACGCCGACAAGGCGCCGATGACCGTCGCCAACTTCGTCGGCCTCGCGACCGGCAAGAAGGCGTGGATGAACCCGAAGACCGGCAACGTCGAGCGTGGCAAGCCGTACTTCGAGGGCATCACGTTCCACCGGGTCATCCCCGGCTTCATGATCCAGGGCGGCGATCCGCTGGGCGCCGGCTACGGCGGCCCCGGCTACACCTTCGACGACGAGATCTGGGAAGGCCAGCACATCGTCCCCGGCGTCCTGGCGATGGCGAACGCGGGCGTCCGCAACGGCGAGGGGACGAACGGCAGCCAGTTCTTCATCATGGAAGGCGAGCGCGCCGACCTCGACAAGAAGCACACCGTGTTCGGCAAGTGCAACGAGATCGACCTGATCAAGAAGATCGCGAGCGTGCCGACCGGCGAGAACGACAAGCCGAACGAGCCCGTCACGATCACCAAGGTCACGTTCTCGAAGGGCTAAGGGCCCGCTGTAACCCGTGCCGCGCGCGCCGCCACTGTGGGGGCATGCGCAGGTTCTGGGCGTCGTCTCTTGCCGGCTCGCTGCTCTATGGATGCGGCGCCGGCGCGCCACCGCGGCCGATGCAGCTGTCGCGGGTGATCCTGTACCAGAACGGGATCGGCTACTTCGAGCGTGCAGGCCACGTACAGGGAGAGACGTTGCACCTGTCGTTCGCGTCGCACGAGCTCGACGACGTGCTGAAGACGCTGACGGTGATCGACCGGCTCGGCGCCGGGGTCGCGACCGTCGACGTCCCGGTGGCCGCCGGAAACAGCAAGACGATCGGCCTCGGCGTGCGAATGAGTGCCGGCCGTGTCCACGACGTGAAGGTCAGCTACGCGGTGCCGACCCCGACGTGGAAGGCGGCGTATCGCGTCGTCCTCGCCGAACCGAATGCCGAGGAGCGCACGCCGGGCGGGCTCATCCAGGGCTGGGCGATGGTCAACAACGTCTCGCAGGAGGACTGGGCCAACGTCCAGCTGACGCTCGCGACCGGCGCACCGATGTCGTTCGTGCACGACCTGCACACCCCCGAGTACGTGAAGCGGCCCGACATCAACGGGAACCTGATCGCGCCGACGGTGATCGGGCCGATCGACAACGAGAAGGCGACCTATGCCGATCACGACGCGGACGGGATCCCCGACGCCGACGACCGATGCCCCGACACCCCCGAGGATCGCGACAGCCTGGAGGACGAGGATGGCTGCCCCGACCTCGACAACGATCGCGATCGGATCCTCGATCGCGACGATCGGTGTCCGGACGAGCCGGAGACCTACAACGGCATCGACGACGCCGACGGCTGTCCCGATCGGGGGCGCGTCGTCGTCACCGACACCTCGATCGAGGTGCTCGATCAGATCTTCTTTGGCCACGACAGTGCGGTGGTGAGGCCGGCCTCGACATCTGTGCTCGACGCGATCGCGGCGACGCTGCGCGGCAACCCCGAGATCCGCAAGGTCGAGGTCGGCGGCCACGCGAGCGACGACGAGGCCGAGAGCTGGAGCCTCGCGTCGCGGCGGGCCGCGGCGGTGCGCCAGGCGCTGATCGATCGAGGCATCGAGGCGCGCCGCCTGGTCATCGTGCCGTACGGCGCGACGCGGCCGCTCGATGCGCGGACGACCGAGGTCGCGCGCGCGAAGAATCGCCGCGCCGACTTTCTGATCGCGCAGCGCGAGGAGGTCGCGCGCGAGAACGTCCGCCGCGAGCCGGCGAAGCTCGACGCCGCGGCGATGAAGACGAGCGTGCATACCGCGACGAAGCCGGCCGACGTCGCCGGCACGGTCCGCTACGTGCTGTCCGAACCGGTGACGATCAAGAAGGGCAGCTCGTCGATGGTGTCGATCCTGAACCGGTCGATCGCGGCCGAGGATGTCTACCTCTATCGCCCCGACGGCAACGCCCCCGGCTCGGCGCGTCACCCGTTTCGCGCGGTCCGCCTGGTCAACGACAGCGGCTACATGCTCGAGCCCGGCCCGATCGCGATCTTCGCGCGCGGCACGTTCGTCGGCGACAGCATGGTCACCCGGCTCGGCGTCGGCGAGACCGCATGGATCCCGTATGCGCTCGACGGCGCGACGACGGTGACCGCCACGACCGACGACGCCGAGCATCCGGTGAAGATCGTCTCGATCCAGCGCGGCGTGCTCACCGTCGAGAACGCGGGCGTGCGCGCGACGCGCTACACGATCGCGGCCGGCCGCGAGCCGGCAAAGCAGATCTTCATCCGCCACGCGAAGGCGCCCGGCTACGTCGCGAAGGAGCTGCCGCCGGGCACGCAGGATCGCGGCGACTCGTACCTCATCCCGCTGCCGCTGCAGCCCGGAACGACGAGCGTGCTCGCCCTCGAGGAGCGGCAGCCGCGCCGCCAGACCGTGCAGATCCTCGCCGCCGGCGCGTCGGAGATCGGCGTGTACATCGAGGGCAGCCACCTGCCCGGCCCGATCGTCGAGCGTCTTCGCGTCGCGATCGCGTTGCGCAAGGAGATGGGGACGATCGAGGAGAACCTCGACGCGCTGCGCACGCGCCTCGCCGACGCGACGAGCCGTGCCGACGATGTCCGCGAGAACCTCGCGACGGTCGACAAGGTCCGCGGTGCCGACGACCTGCGCCGCCGCCTGCTCGCGAGCCTCACCCAGGCGACCGCCGAGTCCGACGGGCTCGCGAAGAAGCTGGGCCTCGAGAGCGAGGCGCTCGCGACCGCGCGGCAGAAGCTGCAGGAGTCGCTGCGCGAGCTCAGCCTCGACGAGACGCCCTAATCGTCCTTCTTGGTGTCCGGAGGCGCGGCGGTCGTCGCCGCCGGCTTGAACGCTGCGAACGGGCTCGCGTTCGCGTAGATGCCGTTCGTGCGCTCGACCTCCTCGGTCGCCTCGGCCGCGACCTCCTCGCCGGTCTCGACCTCCTCGTCCCCGGACTCGGTGCGGCGCTTGCGGCCGGGCACCTGACCGACCTGCCGGTTCGGCCGGCCGGCGATCATGTCGTTGAGCCGCGTCGGCTGAACCGCCGCGCCTGGCTTGTCATCCTTTGAGCCGGAGCCCGCCACGCATCCAGCTTACTGCTCAGCGGAACAGGCGACCACGAAGATCGGGCGACGGCTGGGCGATGACCTCGAGCCCGACGAGCCGGTCGCTCGCCGCGTCGGGCGCGGCGGCGGCGGCGGCCTCGATCGCGTCGAGCGTGCCGGTCAGCGTGAAGTAGGCCTTGCCGGCGAGGTCGACGGCGAACCTGGTATCGCGGACGGTCACGTACGCGACCTTGCACGCGGCGTCGGCGGCGGCGATCGCCGCACAGACCGTCTTCGTCTCGATGATCGCGACGGCCTCGGCATCCGGATCCGCCGACCAGTCGGGCGGTGCGAGCGGTGCCCCGAGCATCGGCCACACCTGGTCGTCGGCGAACGGCAGCTCGACCTTGTCGACGAGCAGGTCGCCGGCCGCGCGCTTTGCCGCGCCCATCGCCTCCTCGACCTCGGCGACGCCGCCCTCGAAGAACACGAGGTGCTTGCCGCCCGAGACCGCACGCGAGTGCAAGAGGAGCGCGGGCGATCGCTTGAGCCCGGCGTCTGCCGTGACCACACCGCGCGCGATCGTCCCGACCTCGAGAACGCCGAGTGCCGGTCCTCTCGTCACACGAACCTGAACGCCTCTTTCAGCGTACAGCGCCGCTCGCGCGTGAAGTGAACGGCTGTGGTGAGGCCCTCGCCCGTCGGGCTCGCGATGGTGAACGAGGTGTAGCCCTCGCCGCCGAGCGCGAGGCCGGCGTACGACGCGTCGTTCTTGACGAAGATGGAGCAGTTGCACATCCGCGCCATCGCCGACATGTTGTCGATGTTCGTCGAGTGCATCGTCGCGGTGTGGTGGAAGCCGTGCTCGACGCGCAGCCCCGCGGCGATCGCATCGGCGGCGTCGCGCACGCGGAACAGCGGGATGACCGGCATGAGCAGCTCGTGCTGGACGAACGGATGCTGCTCGTCGACCTCGCACATGATGAGGCGGAGGTCGTGGCCGTGGCCGCTGATCCCGATCTGCTTCGCGATGAGGCCGGCGTCCTTGCCGACCCAGTTCTTGTTCACGTGATCGCCCTCGAGGACGACCTTCTCGAGCTCCTTGACCTGGCGCGCATCGAGCCAGAGCACGGGCTGCTTCTTCAGCTGCGCGATCAGGTCGTTCGCGATCTCGTCGACCGCGATCACTTCCTTCTCGGCGATGCAGACGATGTTGTTGTCGAGCGACGCGCCGCGGACGATCGCATCGGCGGCCTTCGCGAGGTTCGCGGTGCCATCGACGACGGCCGGCGGGTTGCCCGGGCCGGCGCAGATCGCCTTCTTGCCCGAGTTCATCGCCTGCTTCACGACGGCGGGACCGCCGGTGACGACGACGATGCGCACGAGCGGGTGCTTCATCAGCGTGTTCGCGCTCTCGATCGTCGGCTTCTCGACCGACACGATCACGTCGCGAGGGCCGCCCGCGGCCTGGATCGCCTCGTTCAGGAGGTGAACACACCAGTTGCAGGTCTGCGCGGCGCTCGGATGGACGTTGAACACGACCGCGTTGCCCGCGGCGACCATGCCGATCGCGTTGTTGAGGATCGTCTCGGTCGGGTTCGTCGTCGGCGTGATCGCGAGCATCACGCCGTACGGCGCGCGCTCGGTCAGCATCAGGCCGTCGTCGCCGGTGAACGCGACCGGACGCAGGATCTCGAGGCCGGGCGTCTTCTCGGCGACGAGCCGGTTCTTCGAGAGCTTGTCCTCGTAGCGGCCGAGCCCGGTCTCCTCGACGGCGTAGCGCGACAGCGCATCGACGTTCGCGATCACCGCGCGCCGCATGTTCTCGACCATCTTCGCGCGCGTGCCGATCGGCGTGCGCTCGTTCTGCTCGAACGCCTTGCGCGCCGCCCTCGCCGCCTGATCGGCATCCTGATAGACGCCGTTCGTTCCGCGCGGAATGTTCGCCTTCACCCGGGCCGACTCCGGTGCGCCCCCACGCACCGGAGCAGCCGTCACGCCGCCGCCCAACCGATCCAGTACGCGTGCGACGATCTCCTCGATCTTCCGCTCGTCGAGACCGCCGAGGGCCATCGTCAATCCTTCACGAAGCGACGCTCGCCGTCGACGGCGATCTCGTCGACGATCGCCATGATCGTCGCATCGACCGGACGGTTCTGCGTCACCTGGGTCTGGCGCGCCGAGCTACCCGACGCGTACAGCACGACCTCGCCGATGCCGGCGCCGACGGCGTCGACCGCCACGGCGATCGAGCCGGTCGGATTCCCGTCGACGTCGCAGGCGCGCACGACGAGGAGCTTCAAGCCCTCGAGCGTTGGCTCCTTGCGGCTCGCGACGAGCGTGCCGATGACTTTACCGAGGACCATGCCGTCCCGCGGTTACTTCGTGGTGCCGCCAGCGCGGCCGAGCGGCAGCACCGCGTCGACGTTGGCGTGCGGGCGCGGGATGACGTGCACCGAGACGACCTCGCCGACGCGCTCTGCAGCGCGCTGGCCGGCCTCGGTCGCCGCCTTGACCGCCGCGACATCGCCGCGACAGATCGCGGTCACGTAGCCGCCGCCGGTCTTCTCGTAACCGACGAGCTCGACCTTCGCGGCCTTCACCATCGCGTCGGCGGCTTCGACCATACCGACGAAGCCTTTGACTTCGATCATTCCGAGCGCATCAGCCATGGGGATTCTCCGGTTCTCCTGAACTACTTAACGATCGACGAACTTCTCGGGCTCTTTGCCCGTCACCGCGTTGAGCGCGGCGGTCGCGGCCGCGGCGGCCGCATCGATCTCTGCTTCGGGGCCGGCCATGTAGAGGCGGCCGAACGCGCCATACGGCGTGACGTTCTCGAGGTAGACGTGCGCGGCCTTCTCGGCCTCGTTCGCGGCGAGCACCGCGTAGCCGGCGGGCTCGCACTCGAAGATGAACAGCGACTGGCCGGGCAGCACCATCATGCCCGCCGAGCTGCGGTTGATGATCTGCGTCTGGTAGGCCTCGACGCCGCGGATGATCTGGTTCGTGAGGACGCGCGGCTTGAGCCGCTGGTTCTCCTCGACCCCGAGGTGCTTGAGGATCGTGGCGCCCGCCTGGAGCACCTCGCCCTTGTCGTTGTGGTGGACCTCGAGCAGACCGTAGGCGCGCTCGACGACCTGCACCGCCGGCTGGACGCCCGTCGCCTTGAGCGCGGCGTCGGTCACCTGGTTGATCGCGATACCGGGCGCGATCTCGACCCACAGCGATGCCTGGTACGGCACCGGCAAGAAGCCGCGAGCGGTCTTACCGATGAACGTCGCCTGCTGCGGCTGGAGCGCGTCGAGGAAGCAGTACGTACGAAGTACCGTGGCAGCCATCCCTAGTGGCGCAAGCTAACATGGCGTCAGTTCGCAAATCCATGCGGCTGGCCAAAGAGTCGCATGCGTCGCATCGCGTCGCACGGTGCACGGCCAAAACGCACGTGCCATGATGCGCGCCGTTCGATGCGCCGCTTCGTGTTCGTGGTGTCGTCTCTCCTCGTGCTGCTGGGTGGCAGCGCTGCGCGTGCTGATCTGACGAGGCGTGCCCTCGACGCTGCCGACGGTGGAGGCAGCCCGCCGCAGACCACGCTCATCTCGTGGGCCGGCACGGTCAAGCAGACGACCCTGCCCGACCTCCTCCAGGTCGCCGTCCGCACCGCGCCCGCGCTGCAGTCCGCCAAGCTCGACATCGAGATCGCCCAGGCCCAGATCCAGCAGACGTGGGCGCGCCACGACTGGTTCGTCGCGGCCCAGGCCGTTGGCAGCTGGAGCGAGTCGGTCCCCCTCGCCGGCGGCGTCGCGATCGGCAGCCAGAAGACGTTCTCGGTGACGGCCGACCTGACCCACACGATCTTCAGTGGCGGCACGTTCGGCGTGCACCTCGGCACGAGCTACCTGAACATCGATGCGCCCGGCCAGCCGCTGCTGAACCAGACGATCTGGACCGACGACATCGGCGTCTCGTTCGTCCAGCCGCTCCTCCGCGGCCGCGGCAGCGACCTGTTCGACGCGAACGAGAAGCGCGCGCGCCTGAACGCCGACGCCGCCGTGCTCGGCCGCCGCCAGGCCGCGCTCGACACGATCCAGCAGGTCGTCGCCGGCTACTGGGATCTCGTCCTCGCGCAGCGTCAGGTCGCGATCACCGAGCAGAGCCTCACGCTCGCGCGCGAGCGCCTGCGCATCACCGAGATCGGCGCCCGTGGCGGCAAGATCGCCCAGGCCGAGATCCCGGCGGTCCAGCAGATCATCGCGACCCGCGAGGAGGACGTGCTCGGCGGCGAGCTGGTCGTCGTCGACCGCTCGATCGCGCTGCGCCGCTCGGTCGGCATGCCGATCGGTCCCGGCGACCTCGCGCTTCGCGTCGACAGCGACCTCGAGGCCAGCGACCGTGGCTGGACGCTCGACACCCTGCTCGAGCAGGCCTACGCGGCGAGCCCGGAGCTCGCCGTGCTCGCGAAGCAGGACGCCGGCGCGACGATCGAGATCGAGGTCAACGACAATGGCCTCCTCCCGCAGCTCGACCTCGCGCTGTCGCTCGGCCCGTCCGGCAGCGATGGCAACCCGAGCACCGCGCTCAAGAAGACGATCGAGTTCGACGAGATCGCGGCGCAGGGCTCGCTGACATTCCGCCAGGGCCTCGCGCGCGACGACGTCAAGGGTCGCTCGCGCGAGCTGCGTGGCAACCGCGAGAAGCTCCGCGTCAACGCGGCGGATGTTCGCGCGCAGATCGCACAGGCGATGTCGCAAGCCGTCGCGCAGATCGAGCTCGCGAAGCGCCGCGTCGTGCTGAGCCAGCGTGCGATCGATCTCGCGATCGAGAACATCCGGATCGAGACCGACCGGTTCAACCTCGGCAAGTCGACGAACTTCGACGTCCTGAACCGGCTCGAGGAGCAGCGCCAGGCCGAGCTGCGCAAGGCGCAGGCTCTGATCGACTGGCACAAAGCGGAAACCGTCGTGATGGCGCTCACCGGCGAGCTGTTGCCGGCGTTCGGCGTCACTGTCGACTGACTCCACAGCTCGACAGTCCTTCGACGCCGAGCGTGAACGATCGGGCACAGCGCGGCGCGGCAACCTCGCGAATCGCGATCCGCCACCGGTGTGCCGCGCTGGCACCGAGGTTGAATTACCGCGGCGTCCATGTTCGAGACTAAGAAGCTTGTTGTTGTTCCTCTCTCCCTCCTCACTGCCCTGGCCGCGTGCTCCGACGATCCGCCGGCGCCGACCGACGTGCGCAGTGCCGTTCACGACGACCTCGGTCACATCCTGCGCGAGGCGAAGGCCGCGTCCGACGCGAGCACGGTGAACCTCCCGACCGGCGGCGCGTTCGGCTTCGCGACGAGCCTCCTCGGCACCGGCGGAAGCAGCATCTCGCAGCGCGTGCTCGCGCGCACCGCGGCCGACGACGAGGAGGGTGGATTCGATCCCGACGCGATCGTCCAGAAGCTCGAGACCGAGCTGTTCACCGACGCGAACTATCTCGGCAACGGCATCTATCGCGTGCCGGCGAGCCTCGCCTGCCTCGTCGAGACGTATGACGAGGGCACCGGCATGACGACCGAGTCGGTCGATCCCGAGTGCGCGTCGCAGCTCGAGCAAGTCCAGCTGCGCATCCGCGTCGCCGACGACGATGACGGCCTGCGCTTCTTCGTCCAGGTCGACGCGAACCACGACGAGCCGCTGTCGGTCCTGCTCGCGCACGATCAGCTGTCGCTGACGGTGAACCTCGACGACGCGACCGCCGCGCTCGCCGCGATCGCACCGCTGGTCGGCGAGTCGGCGCCGAACGCCGCGCTGTCGGGCTCGATCACCGGCACGCTGCAGATCCTCGGCACCGCGCACGCGAAGGCGAGCATCGACTTCGATCGCGCGATCTCGATCAAGCTGGCCGACGAGGGCATCTCGCTCGACGGCCCCGACGCGTTCCGGTTCACCTCGGCGGCCGCGCGCGTGATCTCGGTCGACCTCGACGGCAACACGCCGAAGGCCGCACTCGACCTCGGCCTCGGCGCGACGACCGCACACCTGCCCGGTGACGACGCATCGGCCGCGACGGATCTCGCGCTCGGTGGCGCGACCCTCGACGCGGTGTTCGAGGGCGGTGCCCTGACCCTGACGAACGTGTCGCTCGGCGAGACGACGACCACGCTGAAGGTCGGCGGTCAGACGGCGATGTCGATCGATCTCAATCCCGACGCCGGCCGCGCGTTCGCCGCGACGATCACCGCCGACGAGACCGCCGGCACCGAGACCGTGGTCGTGTCGCCGCGCTTCGACCTGCGCACGACCGTCGACCACGCGCTCCTCGGCGACGAAGCGCCCGCCTACGACGTCACGCGCATCCTCGTCGACGGCTCGCTGCGTGGCTCGGAGCTGACCGGTCAGGTCGAGGTGCTCGCGGGCACGTTCTCGATGACGACGAACCCGGCGCAGTACGGCTTCACCGCGACTGCCGGACAGTGCGTGCAGGAGACCGATATCTACGACGACGAGACGTTCACGTCGTACGCGAGCTACTCGGTCGGCGCCTGCCAGTAGGCGTGACGGCGCGCTCCACATGGAGTCGCCGCCGGACGCAACCTACCGCCCGCCGTTCACGATCGCGTTCCGGATGTTCAACCAGGGTCGCATCGACAGCATCGCCGTCGACTGCACGCCCTGACTATCGCATCGCGATGAAGCCCATGTGCACGCCGCCTTCCTGGCCATCGCGGCGATAGCTGAAGAAGCGCTCGGGCTCGCACTTCGTGCACGGGGGCGAGGCGTCGACGTGCTCGGGGTGGACACCCGCGCGCTCGAGCACCGTGCGCGTCGCGACACGCAGGTCGACGTGATCCTTGTGCGGGCCGCGGACGACCATCCCGGGCACGTCGCCGAATGCCGCGCGAAACTGATCGACGACCTCCGGCCCGACCTCGAAGCACTCGGGACCGATCGACGGCCCGAGCGCGACGCGGATCCGATCGGCGCGCGCGCCGAGCTCGACCATGCGCGCGACGACATTCGCGGCGACGCCGTTGACCGTGCCGCGCCAGCCGGCATGCGCCGAGCCGATCACGCGAGCCTCGGGCTCGGCGAACAGCAGCGGAATGCAGTCGGCCGCGAACGCACCGAGCACCGGGCCGACGCGATCGGTGACGAGCCCGTCGAACTCGGCGGGCTCGGGGAGCGCCTCGCCGACCTTCCAGACGGCGGTGCCGTGGACGTGGCGCATGATCTGGAGCTGCTCCGGCGCATACCCCGCGTGCGCGGCGAGCAGCCGCCGGTTCTCCTCGACGTTCGCCTCGTCGTCGCCCCAGCGCTTGCCGAGGTTCAGCGACGAGCGAAGACCGGTCGACACGCCGCCGGTCCGCTCGGGAAAACCATGAACGAAGCCCTCCCGTGGGAGGACGTGCGACGTGTGGAGCTTGATCTCCGAGCTCACCGCGGAACATCTACCACGTGATATCGTCACATCCATGATCCCGTACGATGATCTCGTCGCGGCTCTGTCCGCGTGGCGCGCCCGCCAGGGTCTTCCGGTCTCGACGCTCGGCGGCGCTCCGCAGAGCGCGGCCAGCCCGGGATCCGGACCGACGCCGAGCCCTGGCTCCGGACCGATGGCGAAGCCCGGCTCCGGACCGACCCGCGGCGCACCGCCGGCGCCGCCGCCGCGCGCGAAGCAGCCGAGCGTGCCGCCTCCGCTGGCGATGGTCGACGAGGCGCTCGATGTCGACGATGCCTCGATGCTCGAGGAGCAGTACGAGAACGAGGGCAGCGACTTCGCGATGGCGTTCGGCACGCAGACGCTCGACAACGAGGGCGAAGAGACCTCGATCGGCGGCGCCCCCGACCGCCCGACCGAGGCCGACATCGGCAGCGGCCGCCACGGCGGCGGTCGCAACGACTGGTAACCCCGGCGCGCTCTGATTAGTCTGCCGCTGTGAACCACAACGCCGCAGCGGAGCTCGAGCTCGTCGGCATCGCCGTGATCGCCGCGCAGCCGTCCGGTGCCGCAGTCGGCATCGTCGACGATGCAACCGAGGGCTCCGCGATCTTGCTCGGCAAGCGCGTCCTCGTCGGCCCCACCGATCCGTGCGGTCAGTGCGAGGTCTGCCGGCGCGGTGGCGCGGCCGTCTGCCCGTTCGCGAAGCATCGCGATCCATCGGCGACGCGCATCCGGGTCGCCTCCCGCTGGGTCGTCGCGCTCGAGGGCGGCCTCGAGCTCCCGGTTCCCGCCGCTGCCGCGGTCGCCGGCGATGTGACGACCGCCTACACGCTCTACGCGCGCACGGGCCTGGGTCCGCGCGAGCCGGTCGTCGTCGTCGGCACCAGTGCGGTTTCGCGCTTCCTCGTCGAGATCCTGCGCGGCAAGGGCATCACGCCGGCCGTCGTCATCTCCCGGGATGCGCCCGCGTCCTGGCGCGACTGGCTGCTCCGCAAGGGCGCCGCGGCCGTCGACGATTCGACCGATCTCCACACCGCGGTCACCACCGCGATCGCGGCGCAGGGCACCGGCAACCGCCCCTGGCGCGTGATCGCGACGGATCCGTCGTCGGTCGCCGTCGCCGCCTCGCTCGCCGGCGCGCGCGCGACGCTGACGGTGCTCGCCCAGGGCTCGATGCCCGCGCTGCCCGGCGACCTCCTCGCCCGCGAGGTGACCGTCATCGGCGTCGCCGGTCCGCACCCGGATCTCGTCGTCGAGGCCGCGGCGCTGTGCGTGAAGGGCGAGATCGATCTCGCCGACGGCGTCGGCGACGGTCCCGATCGCGCCCGCGTCCTCGCCTTCCGGTAGCGAGCGGCGTCAGCGGGCGAAGATCGCGATCAGCACGATCACGAGCGCGAGCACACCGGCCGCGATCGCTGCCTTCACCCACGAAGGCAGGCCCTTCATCTCGCCGATCAGCGCGTCCTCGCTGACCTTGCCGAGGCTCTGGCTCGCCGCGCGCTCGTCGCGGACCGCCTGCATCATCTGGGTCCCGCCGGTGCGCAGGGAGTACTTCTCCTTGTCGCCACGCGTGATCGAGCCGTCGTCGTTGTAGCGCTCGTCGATCGACTTGGAGTCGGCCTTGTCGGTACCGCTGTCCTTGCCGGTGCGGGCGCGCTCCTCGGCCGCGGCGACGGCCGCCTGCGCGTCGAGGTCGCCCTTCTTGAACCACATCGTCTCGCGGAACTTGCCCTTGTCCTCGGCGGCGGACTTCTTCTTGCCGGAGGGAGCGGACGCCGCGGGCGTCGGTGCGATCACCGGGGCTGCGACGACCGGCGCGACCGGCGCGGCAGCAGCGACCGGCGCGGCAACGGCAGGCGCGGCGACGGCAGGCGCGGCGACGGCAGGCGCGGCAGCAGGTGCGACTGCGGCAGGTGCAGGTGCAGGTGCAGGAGCCGGTTGGCCGGGGGCCCACGGAGAACGCTCGAGCGGCTGCATGCCCATCGGGGCCGGCATCGCGGGCGGCCCCGACTGCGGCTGACCGACCTGCGTCTGCGCGGGCGACGGCATCACGGCCGGCTGCGGATTGATCGTCGGCGCCGACGCGATCGGCGACAGACCGCCCTTCACGCCGAGCAACGTCTGGACGAGATCGCCCTTGGGTCGCGCGCTGGCGCGAGCGGCGACAGCCGAGGCCATCGTCGACTTGAGCTCGATCACCTCGCCGTGGCCGACGCGCTGGACCTCGTCGACGAACTGGCGAACCGTCAAGAAGCGCTTCGTCGGGCTGCGATCGAGCGCGCGCATGATCACGGTCTCGACCGCGGCGGGAACCGGCACGAGCTGCGACGGCGGCTTGATCTGCGCGGCGAGCGTCGCCTGGTGGACCTCGTCGGCCGAGCCCGCCGACAGCGTCTGGCCGGTCAGCACGAAGTAATAGAGCGCGCCGAGCGAGTACAGGTTCGAGCGCTGGTCGACCGGTCGACCCTCGACCTGCTCCGGCGCGACGAACTCCGGCACGCCGGGGACCTTCTCGGTCGTCGGCACCGGCAGCGAGAAGTTGATGAGCTTGATGTCGCCGCCGGCGAACAGGACGTTCTTCGGGGCGAGGTCGCGGTGGACGACGCCGACCTGTGCGGCCTCGATGAGTGCCTCGCCGATCACCTCGATGAGGTCGGCGGCCTGGTCCTGCGGAATCGGCCCGCGTGCGCCGATCGCCTCGGCCAGCGTCTGCGCGCCGTCGAGCAGCTCGGTGGCGACCCACGTCTCGTCGCCGCGCTTGCCGGACGCGATCACCTGGGCGACCCCGACGCTCTTCACGCGCTCGAGCTGCTTCAGCTCGCGCTCGAGCCGCTGGGCGACGCCCGGGAGCGCCACGACCGTGGGGGTGACGACCTTGACGGCGACGACCTTGCCGGTCGTCTTGTCGGTCGCCCGGTACACGGTACCCGTGCGAGATCCTCCGAGCTGGTGCCCGAGGTCAAACCTGGACGTGCGGGCGTCCGCCCCTGCTGCCTGCGTCTCCAGCGGCACCAAACGGGCCGCGTCGACGGGGCAAAAGTTCGCGTCGTCGCTGAACTGTTTCTGGCACTTGGGGCAGAGCTTCATGCGGTCATCCCCCAGGCATTGCAACGTAGCACACGAATGAGCTAGAAACCCCGGTCTCCACAAAGGATTTGTCATGGCATCGAACACCAAGGCCACGTCGGTCAAGCGCAAGAACAAGCACGAGAAGGCGGGCCGTCGCCGCAAGAACAAGCAGGCTCGCAAGTCGACCGCGTCGAAGACCGAGCTCTTCGCCGGGCTCGGCGAGCCTGGCAAGCCGGCTCCGCGCCGCTAGTCGTCGTGACGACCGGAGACGCCAGCTCGCTTCATCGCGCAGCGCGCGTCGCCGCGTTCATCTTGCTCGTCGTTGGTGGCCTCGCGGCCATCGGCCTCGTCGCGTGGTCGATCTACATCCGATCGACCGAGCTCTCTCACGTTGGCCGCGCGGGTCTGCGCAGCGGACTCTCGCTCGCCGCGCGGCTCAGCACCGGCTACCTCGCGATCATCGGTGCGCTCGGCGTCGCCGCGCTCGGCCTCGCCGTCGCGGTCCGTCAGCGTCGCCCGTGGTCGTTGCTCGGCACATCCGCCGGCAGCGCGCTCGCGATCGCGGGCGTGTGGGCGGCGCGGACGATCGTCGTCCGGCTCGAGGATCCGCGGTTCGTCAAGCGAAGTCCCTGGGTCCAGGCGGCGACGTTCGCGGCGACGGTCGCGACCATCTACCTCGCGATCCTCGCGATCACCGCGCTCGTCGCCTACGTCTCGCGGCCGAAGACCTAGCCGAGGTCGGCCGAGACGCGGTCGACGCTGAACACGCCCTTGATGCGCGACAGCGAGCGGATCACGCTCTTCAGCTGATCGAGATCGCGCACCGATGCGTGGAACGTGTTCACGGCGCGGCCGTCCTCGGTCGCGCGGCAGTGCGCCTGGCTGATGTTGACGCCCTGGTCGGTGAACGACTGCGAGATGTGCGCGAGCAGGCCCGGCTTGTTCGTGCAGAGCACCTGGATCGCGACCTCGTGCTGCGCCTTGCTCTGGCCGTCCCACTCGACCTCGATGCGGCGATCGGGATCGAGATCGAGGCCCTTGTCGCAATCGCGGCGGTGGACGGTGACACCGCGGCCGCGCGTGATGAAGCCGACGATCGGATCGCCCGGCAGCGGCGAGCAGCACTTCGCGAAGCGCACGAGGATGTCCTCCTCGCCGGCGACCTTGATGCCGCTCGAGACCGTGCGGCGCGTGACCTTGCGGAGCAGCGTCTTCAGCATGCTCTCGGCCTTCGGTGCGGCCTCGACCTCGGCCTTCTTGCCGAGGCCCGGCAGCGCCTTCTCGAGCACCTGCTGGACCGTGATCTTGCCGTAGCCGACCTGGACGATCAGCTCGTCGACGGTCTGGCAGCGCAGCTCCTCCGCCGCGTGCTTCATCTGCTTCTCGGCGCGGCCGAGCGTCGTGTCGTGCTTGCGCAGCGCCTTGTCGATCAGATCGGTGCCGAGCGCGACGGCCTTGTCGCGCTGTTCCTGGCGGAGCAGCCAGCGGATCTTCGTGCGCGCGCGCGCCGTCTTGACGAGCTTCAGCCAGTCCTTGTTCGGCTTCTGGTTCGGGCTCGTGATGATCTCGATCGTGTCGCCGTTGCGCAGCTGGTAGCGCAGCGGGACGATCATGCCGTTGACGCGCGCGCCCGAGCAGTGGTCGCCGATCGAGCTGTGGACCGCGTACGCGAAGTCGATCGGGCAGCTGCCCTTCGGCAGCGCCTTGACGTCGCCGCCCGGTGTGAACACGTAGACCTCGTCGCCGAACAGGTCGATCTTGACCGACTCGAGGAACTCGGTCGGATCGCGCAGCTCCTTCTGCGACTCCATGAGCTGGCGGAGCCACGCGAACTTCTTGTCGTCCTCGAGGACGAGCGGCTTGCCTTCCTTGTACTTCCAGTGCGCCGCGATGCCGTGCTCCGCGACGAGGTTCATCTCGTTCGTGCGGATCTGGATCTCGATGCGCTCGCCGCGCGGCCCGATCACGGCCGTGTGGAGCGACTGGTAGAGGTTCGGCTTGGGCAGCGCGATGTAGTCCTTGAACCGGCCGGGGATCGGCGTCCACGTCGAGTGCGCGACGCCGAGCGCCTGGTAGCAGTGCATCTGGCTGTCGGTGATCACGCGGAAGCCGATCGCGTCGTGGATCTCCTCGAACGGGCGCTGCGTGCGCTTCATCTTCGTGTAGATCGACCACAGGTGCTTCGCGCGCCCCATGACCGAGCACGGCACGCCGTTGTCGGTCATCTCCTTGTGGATGAGCTTCTCGACGTGGTGGATGTACTCGAGACGCTCGGCGCGGCTCTTCGCGATCTCGCCTGCGAGTTGCTCGTACTCGCCGGCGTAGAGGTACTTGAACGCGAGGTCCTCGAGCTCGACCTTCACCCACTGGATACCGAGGCGGTTCGCGAGCGGCGCGTAGATCTGCATCGTCTCGGCGGCGATGCGCTCCTGCTTCTCGGCCGGCAGGTGATTGAGCGACCGCATGTTGTCGAGGCGGTCGCAGAGCTTCACGAGGATGACGCGGATATCGCGCGCCATCGCGAGCAGCATCTTGCGGAAGTTCTCCGCCTGCTGCTCCTCGCGCGTCGAGTACGGCAGCTTGCCGAGCTTCGTCACGCCGTCGACGAGGAACGCGATCTCCTTGCCGAACTGCTCGCCGAGCTGCTCGACCGTCGCGGACGTGTCCTCGACGCAGTCGTGGAGCAGGCCGGCGCAGACGCTCGCGACATCGAGCTTCAGCTCGGCGATGACCTGGGCGACGGCGAGCGGATGGGTCACGTACGGATCGCCGGACTTGCGCGTCTGACCGTCGTGCGCCTGCGCGGCGAACTGGTACGCCTTGCGAATCATCTGGAGGTCAGCACTCGGGTGGTACCCGGCAACCTCACTCAAAATCTGGTCAAGCTGATGCATCACGACTGCGCGAGACCCTATCGAGGGTACCACGCTGCGGTGCGGCAGCGACCTGGCCAACCTGCCAGAAGTCGCCTGGGGCGGCTCACTCCGAGGCGACGTTATCCTGGAAACGCCACACGAATTCAAAGGCTTCGCCCGAGCGCTTCACCACCAGCTTGAGCTGCCGGACGTTCACGGAGAACAGATCGCGCTGGTAGAACACGAAGTCGGCGCGGCCGCGAAACACCGAGAGCGAGCCGAGGGTCTGGCGGTTGCGCCAGCCGTCATCGTTGATCTCGACGATGTCGCCGTACTGGTTGCGGCGCGCGGTGCGGCGCTCGCGGTCCCACATCTTGGTGATGATGCTGGTGCGCGCGTGCTCGATCGCCTCGGGCGTCCACATGTGGCCCTTGTCGTCGACCAGGTGGACCTCCCACGAGTTCAGGTCGGCCCACTCCTGCCACTTGTGATCGATCTGGACGTGGAAGCGGAGGCGATCGCGCGACACCATCGTGAAGCTCGCCTCGTTGAGGAGCGGGTAGCGATGGTTGTGGACGAGCGACGCGCGCTGGGTCGGCGACGGGTCGTCCGGCATCTCGAGCTCCATGTCGCCGCGAACGATCGTGATCTTCTCCGAGCTGCGGAGAGTCTCGTTCTGGTCGGCGAGCGGATTTGGCTGCACCGCGACGCCATGAAACGTCCGGCTGCATCCCGCCAATGCGACCATCACCGCGAGCAGTCGAAGGCCCAGCATTGCACTAGCTTTCCCTCTCGCCCGGCGGGCGTCAATAGCGTCGTTCACCGAGGGCGTACGAGCGTTATCGCCCGACTAGCTTCCGGGCGTGCGCTTCGGCGTCACGGTTTGCGCTGACGATCGCTGCCAGGCTCGGAAGGTCGTATGGAACGTCCGTGCGGTTCGTTACACCGTACTTGCGGGTCAGATAGGTGGCACGGAGGACGCCATACGCGCGCTCGAGGTCGTCGTTGACGATCAAGTGCTGGTACTCGTTGAAGTGCTCGAGCTCGGCCAGCGCGTTGCGAAGCCGGGTCGCGATGATCTCGGGTGCGTCGGTCGCACGCTGTCGCAGGCGCGAAGCTAGAACCTCTAGGTCCGGCGGCAGCACGAAGATCTTCAGCGAGTCCGCGGGCCAGCGCGCCGATAGCGCCGCGCCGCCCTGCCAGTCGACGTCGAAGATGATGTCGCGACCCGCCGCGAGCGCCTGCTCGATCGGCGCCTGGGCGGTGCCGTAGCGGTTCTTGTGGACGAACGCGTGCTCCGCGAACTCGCCCTTCTCGACCATCTCCTGGAATTTCTCGGTCGACACGAACCAGTAGTCCCGGCCGTCGACCTCACCGGTCCGCATGGGACGCGTCGTGTAGGAGACCGAGAACTCGAGCTGGCCCTTGAACTCGGACAAGAGGCGCCGGGTGAGCGTGGTCTTCCCTGCCCCGCTCGGCGAGGACACGATGACCAGAACGCCGCGACTGCTCATCTGAATGGCCGGCATCATTCCACGTTCTGAACCTGTTCGCGCACCTTCTCGAGCACGGCCTTCGCTTCGACGATCGCCGAGCTGATCTCCGTCGCCGCCGACTTGCTCCCGATCGTATTGAGCTCGCGGCCGATCTCCTGGACGAGGAAGTCGAGCCGGCGCCCCGAGGGCGCGGACCCGGCGATCAGCGTGCGCGCCTGCTCGAGGTGGCTCGACAGCCGGACGAGCTCCTCGGTGACGTCGGCGCGCTCGGCGAGGACGGCGACCTCCTGGGCGAGGCGCTGCGGGTCGAGCCAGCCGGCCGCATCGCTGGCCTTGTCCGAGGTCTCGTCGGCGAGCAGGCGCTTCAGCCGCTCCTGGAGCCGCTTCTGCACGCGCTCCGGGACGCCGGTCGCGAGCTTCTCGATCGCGGAACGGATGCGACCGAGCTCGGCGATCCGCGCCGTCAGCTCGCGCGCGAGCGCCGCGCCCTCGGCCTGACGCATCGCCTGGAGCTGGGCGAGTGAAGCGTCGAGCGCGGCGACCACCGCAGCGTCGTCGGTCTCGTCGCGGTGATCGTCGCCGGTGATCATGACGCCCGGCTGCGCGAGGACGAGCGCGAGATCGGGCCCGGCGATGCCGAGCGAGTGCGCGAGGTCGGCGAGGCGCGTGTGCGCGGCGCGGGCCGCGGCGACATCGAGCCGCGTCGTCGACTCGCCGCCGCGCACGAGGTGGACGGTGATCGCGAGGCTGCCGCGCTCGATCGCGCCGCGCACCCTGGCGTTGACCGCTTCCTCGAGGGCGGGCTGGAGCGACGCACCGCGGAGCTTGAGGTCGAGGAAGCGGTGGTTGACCGCACGGACGTCGACGGTCGCGCGCGTGCGTCCCTGTTCGGCGACGCCGCGTCCAAAGCCGGTCATGCTGCGCACGAGCCACTGATATCACGCGCGCCGCGTGCGATGCTCGCGCCGCGATGACTAGCGACCGTGGGCTCCTGCTCGGCGTGCTCGTCGCGTGTGCCGCGTGCGGCGGCTCGTCGGAGACCGCGCCCACCCCGATCCGGTTCCTCCACACGTTCGGGCCCGAGGAGACCGAGGTGTTCAACGCGACGATGGCCGATCGGGGCATTGCGGTCGACGCCTCGCTCGTGCCGTTCGCCCGCGGCCAACAGGTGATCGGCGAGATCCTGCGCGCGGGCACGAACTGCCCCGACCTGATCCGGATCGACGCGACGTGGATGCCCGGCCTCGCGAAGCTGCTCGCGCCGGTGCCGCCCGAGCTCGCGCAGCTCGACTGGCTGCCCGAGGCCACCGGGCTCGCATCGACGAAGGACGGCCTCGGCGCGCTGCCGATGGCAGTCGACGGGCTCGTCGTGATCCGCGACGAGTCGACGCCCGCGCCGGCGTCGGCCGCGATCGTCGATCTCGTCGGTGCGACGCGGGCGGCACGCCATGCAGGCCGGCCCCATCCGCTCGGCCTGCGCGTCGACGGCTACTGGCTCGTGCCGTGGCTGCGCGCCGACGGCGCGGATCTCGCGGTCGGTCAGATCGACGACGAGGGTGCCGTCCGCGCGGTCGCCGCGTTCGCCCGTCTGTTCGGCGACCTCGCACCGCCGCCGCCGCCCGCCGGCGCCGAGGCGCCCGACGAGCTGCGTCGCTGGGCGGCGCACGAGATCGCGTACTGGGTCACCGGACCGTGGCAGATCGGTGCGCTCCGCGAACGCGAGCGCCTCGCGGTGTCGCCGCTCGCCCACGCCCCGCGTGGCGGTCAGCTGCTCGTGGTCCCGGCGTGCGCGAAGAACCCCGCCGACGGCTGGCGGCTCGCGCGCGAGCTGACGTCCGTCGAGGTGCAGAAGAAGCTCGCCGAGGTGTTCGCGACCGTGCCGACGCGCGTCAGTGCCCTCGCGG